>NZ_JAUBOR010000004.1:94176-209733 GCF_036700305.1 Microcoleus sp. Z1_A1 | reverse complement strand
CCCGCCTGTGTTAACTGTGGCACGGGCGTCCCGCCTGTGTTAACTGTGGCACGGGCGTCCCGCCTGTGTTAACTGTGTGTGGCACGGGCGTCCCGCCTGTGTTAACTGTAATTAAAATTTACACATATCCTACGCTAATTCGAGCTTCAAAGTTGGCAACAGCTTTTCTAAATTTCTGAGAGATTTCTGTTGCCAAGGAATATCATTTGAACCCAATACCAAAAGTTGAATCGTTTTCTTTTTCCGAACGCTAATAACAAATTTAGACAGCATACTGATACCAGAACTGTTAACAAATTCCAATTGTTTTAGGTTCAAGGTAATAGTAGGAGGTTCGCCATTGGCGACCTCATCTAACAATTCGGCTATTGGTGCATATTCTGGAGGGCCGCTCAGGCTCAGTTCGCCTTGGAAAGTGACTGTGACTGATTCTGGATCGTACTGAATGCTGTAATCTTCACCTTGAATGTCTTGAATGCCCATTGTGATTTTATTTCCTGACTAAAATAGTGCGATCGCACAAGAGAGTAAATATTGAAATGCTAGAAACTAGACCCTAATTTGAACCACAGTCGTAACAATGATGGTATCACTATCTGGCCTGGGCTCGAATTTCCAACCTATCTTAGCTGAATAGTCATTAATCATCGTCAGCAATCCCAATCCCGATGTATCACTTTCAGATTCTGCATTTTTTTCAAGCTGCTGCAAATAAAGTTCATTGGGATCGGAAGCCATAATTTCTTCAATAAACTCCTTCAACTTACTCGCCCCTTCTGAAGTGACACTATTACTGGCAAAAATTACCGCCGTCACCTCTGTTTCACCAATAAAGTGTATGCCAAATTTGACCTTGTAATGAGTATCATCGTTATTAAATTTAATCGCATTTTCTAACAGTTCGTTGGCTACGTAGCTCACAGCTCCCTTGCTTTCTTTTATCCGTTTCTCGCTGCTAGCATCCTCCTCATCCACAGGTAGAAAGCTAGACAAATAATCGGCTACAAAATGAGCTGAAAGCCTGTTGTTGCGCCAGCGCTGTTTAATCGGGCGAGAACTGGGAGTAAATGTCAGTTCTAGGGAATCGTGTTCAGGAGGAAATTCTTCAATGAATTCTCCAAAGATTTGGGTCATTGTTTTTAAGCTTCCAGATGTCATGATTTTTCTAGCTCTAATTGAGGTATTAAGGTCACTTTTTGGTGAATTTCCACACGCCATTCCAGTTAGCCGGAATACTCTTTTCTAACAGCGATTGGATGCGTTTTAGGTAAAGTTGACTGGGCTTGTCATCTGGATTTAGTGCTACTATCTGTTCAAAACAAACAATGGCCTTAGCAAAATTTCCCTGACAATATTCTTGGAGTCCCTCCTCAAATATAGGCAAGGTTTGAATTTTGAGCGATCGCACTGGTTCTACTTCAACATCTAACACCTCACAAACTGTAATGGCTTCTTGTCTACCTTTGACAATAGCCCGATCCAAAAAACGGATATGATACTTTTCTGGTTGACTCAAACGTTGTACCACATCTCCAGAAATTAATAAAGATACGCCATAATACTTAGTCAAACCTTCCAGACGAGCGGTGAGATTGACATGATCTGAGAGCGCATCTGCTTGCATCCGATTCGCATCTCCAATAATCCCAACCATCGTATCACCCACATGGATACCAATGCCAATCTTCAGCGGTATATCCCCATTTATTTTACGGCTTTGATTGTATTTATGCAACTGCTCCAATTTCACAATTCCTGCCTGAATAGCATCATCCACGCCATCAGGAAAAACTGCCATGACTCCATCTCCAATATACTTGACAATAAAACCATTGTGCTTACGAATTTCCGGACTAACTTGCTGTAAATAGTTATTGATGAAATCAAAATTTTCTTGAGGAGTCATTTGCTCCGCCATCGTGGTAAACGAACGCATATCGGAAAACATAATTGCCATCTCTTTGCTCACGTGATCTCCAAGCTGGAAATCAACAATGCTCTGCTTGCCGAGAAATTGGAGAAATTCAGCGGGAACAAAACGTCCGTAAGCCTGCAAAAGTTTCTCTAATTCTTGTTCCCGCGCTTTCACCGTTTGCACCATATGCGAAAATACCTGTGCTAGTTCTCCCAGTGCATCACTGCGCGCTGCCACATCTGACAATATCTGGGGTTCAAAGCTATTATTTTTTACAGCAATAGCTGCATCTATAACCTTTTTTACCTGCTCAATGTAAGTCTGCATCTCTCGGTTTTTATGATGGATCTGGTTTTCCAGATCCGTGGAGTGTTGTGTGATAATTTCTACTAAGGTTTCATAGCTATTTTTTTCATCCTCTACTTCCTCAAGTTTTTCGCTCAACTCCTGTAGCTGGGTATGGAGTTCTTCTGGAGATTTAGATGGTGCTAAATTTATTTGTGGTTTCATAATTTATACTTCCGAATCTGGAAGCGCAAAGTTGTTTGACTTCCTCGCTGTAAATTATTATAACTTACACGGGCAAAGCGATAAATCCGGTTGCTGGTTCCATGCTTGGCGACTAAATCCAAGCTTTCTCGTAGAAACCTGGTTGACGACAGTCAATCGATTTTAGATTTTAGATTTTAGATTTTAGATTGACCCCACGGATAAATTCGGGGGGCAAGTTTCATGGGATACAGGTCTTTTATTTCTGGGTTATGAGTCTGCGAAGGAATGAATCCGGGGGCTTGTATCCTGGATGCTTTCGGTCAATAATCAATTATGCACAATATTTCCCTGTTGCTTCAATACTAGCAAAGTAATGTCATCAAAAACCTTTTGTTTTCCAATGAAATTTCTCAAATCAGCGATGGTGGCTTCCTTGATTTGTTCGGCGCTCAAATGCCAGTTTTGAGAAACCACTTCACAGAGTCTTTCAATACCATAGAATTTTTTGTGCATATTTCTAGCTTCGGGAATGCCGTCAGTGTAAAGCACCACCCCGTCCCCCGGCTCTAAGTCTACTAAAACATGGCTAATCCAATGGGAAATATCCTCATCTAAGGCGAGCGGAAATCCTAAATTAATGGTGTCTATTCGCTGGATTTTACCACCTTTCCTGACCACAAGAGTTTCCTCGTGTTGACCGCTGATACTAATTGTGCGATCGGCATAGTTGAGCAAAGCTAGTGTCATATTTTTGTCGGAGTTCATGCGCTGAACATTTTTATAAATAGTGCGGTTGAGGGTATCTAAAAAACGCACCGGGTTGGATTCTTGCATTTCCTGAAGAGTGCGGACAGCAGCTTGAGTCATCACCATCAAAATGCCGCTTTCCAATCCGTGTCCGGTGACATCACCAATACAAATTGTGACAACCCCGTTAGTACAAAGTACGTCGTAGTAATCACCACCTACTTCCGAGGCTGGTTCCATAAATCCGGCAATATCTAAATCTTCAATAGCTGCAAGTTCGGCAGGTTTTGGCAGAATCAACTGCTGCATTTGTTTTAGCATATCGAGTTCGGAACTCATGCGGAAGTTTTCCGCTTTCAGACGCTGGTTGAGAGCGGCAATTTGTTTAGTGGCGGTGGCGAGTTCCGAGGTACGTTCTTTGACTTTATCTTCTAGCGTTTCCAAGGATTCTTGCAGTTGTCTCGCCATGCTATTAAAGGAATTTCTTAAGGTTTCAATTTCCCAAATCCGACTGGAATCAACGTTCTGGTTGAGAGCACCACCTGCTAGATATTCTGAAGCTTGAGCAATTTGGTTTAGGGGGCGAGTAATCCAGCTAGCGGTGAAAATACCCATTGCAACAGAGACAATGAGAGCCACAATACACAGCAAAATGGTCTGGCGAGTGTTAGCATAAATTTGCGCCATAAAGTCCGCTTCAGGAACTACTACTACACTCAGCCAATTGAGGCCGTACTTGTCTGTTAACGGAGAAACTTGGATAAATTGCCGCTCACCGTTCAGATAAAAGTCAAGTTGAACTGTTTGATCGATGTCTTCCAAACGCTTGAAGCGATCGAGCAGATAAAGCACACTTTGACGCATCAGCCTGTTGCTGCTTTCCTGTGCTTTGATCCGCTTTGTATCTTTACCGGTTCCCACCGAAAGAGGCTGTTCTTTAAGCGAGGTGGCTATTAACTCACCCTGGGGTTCAATGATAAATACTTGACCGGAATTACCCACTCTTAAGGTTTGCAGGAATTGGCGAATTTGATCTAGTCCCATCTGGCAAGTCAGCACGCCAATTAGTTTCCCTTCGGCATCATAATAGGGTAGACTCGCATTAATTTGCAGCGTACCGTAGCCAAAATTAATATAAACTTCACTCCAAGCTGCCTGTTTCTTCTCAACAGCTACTCTGTAAAAAGGGCGGGTGCGAACGTCATAATTGGGCGTGTTTTTTTCGATTGTTGTCGGGTTTCCATTATCGTCAAGGTTGTAATAGATCAAGTCGCCACCCCCCGGAATCAGTTGCTGGGCAAGCTGAGGTTGTTCCAGTCCAACCAGCCGATTTACCCAACCCACACGCAGGTACTGACCTTTTTCGTTGGCAATTCCCGCGTGACCGATCGACTTAAATTGCAGAACTTGTTTCCAAAAATATGGTCTAGCTTGCTCCAAATCGTCAAAGTTCAACACCCCCAAAGGTACAGCATCCTGATTGATCTGATTCACCAGTGGCGGAGCTTCCAGATAGGTTTGAACACGTTCGTAAACTCTCGCACTCACTTCGTGGCGCAACTGACTAACAATATTGTTGACTATCTGCTCTCCGTTTCTGTAAGAGAGATAGCCAACGCAGCCCACAGCGGCCAAAATTTGGAGAACAAAGGGAACTACCAAGACATTGCGGAGACGGATTTTGCCCGCTCTGGAGACGATCGCACTTTTTTGAGAAACCATTGTTAAAAACACTCCCAGCGGGCAGTTTTTTGTTACAAGACTTGATAATGGATATATTAAGAGCGACGGACAATGTTATCATATCAAAAACTCAACCAACCGCAAAAAATCTGCGTTCATCAGCCTGCATCAGCGGTAAAAAAAAAACCATAAATCCCAACAAAAATGCAAATTACTCAATCCCTCCACAGCGCCATCCTCATCTCCAACCTGGAACAATCCCAACACTTTTACAGCACCGTACTAAAACTGCAAAAAATCGATCGCGACTTAAAATTTCCTGGAATCTGGTATCAAATCGGCGACTTCCAGCTCCACCTAATTTTAGGTGCAACAATTATCCCAGATGCCGTAGACCATGCCAAATGGGGACGCAACCGACATCTAGCATTTTCTGTGGCCAACTTAGAGGCAGCAAAACAACAGTTAATCGCTCACAATTGCCCGTTCCAAATGAGTGCGTCAGGTCGATCGGCATTATTTACCCAAGATCCCGACGGCAATATCATCGAACTCAGCGAGTAACAGATGAAAATCATCGCTTATTCTTACACCGAACCGCTACTGGAAGCAGCACCCGCACCGGAAATTTGGGGTCAAGAAGTCGATCGCACCTATCAAGACTTAGGAGGGCGACAACAACTGCAGCAACTCCTCAAAGACTGCCAAACAGAACCAGTCAAATACTTATTAATTCAGCGGTTTGAAGAACTAGGCGACACATTGCAGCAAGTGTGTTCGCACCTCGCCCAACTCGAAAACCTCGGCGTCGAAATCATTGTCCAAGAAGAAACAGAACCAAGAAACCGCAAAAACTTGCTGCAAATCCTCGCAGAAATCCAGCGCAGCCAACACAGCCGGAGTATTCGCAAAGGACACGCGCGCAACCGCATCAAATCCCGGATGCCACCGGGTAAGGCTCCCTACGGCTACCGGCGCGGCAAAGATTGTTATACGATCGATAAAACCACCGCCCCCACCGTCAAAGACTTTTTTGAACACTTTTTAATTTACGGTTCATTGCGAGGTTCCGTGCGGTATTTAGCCAAGAAATACAACAAAAAAATTTCTGTAAGTACCGGCCGCCGCTGGCTGACAAATCCCGCCTACCGAGGCGATTTAGAATATCAAAACGGCCAAGTAATTTCTAACACCCACGTCCCGATTATTTCCAGAGAAGAAGCCGCCCAAATAGACAGGTTGCTGCGCCGCAACCGCTGCCTTTCTCCTCGCAGCGCTAGCGCCCCACGTTCCCTCGCAGGTTTAGCAATTTGTGCCGAATGCAAATCGCCCATGACAGTTGCCAAAGTCACCTCCTACCGCAAAGAAAAAGAATACCTTTATTTGCGACCGATTAACTGTCCAAAACAGCCTAAATGTAGTGGCCTTTCCTACGATGAAGTATTGCAATTAACCATCGCCGGTATTTGTCGGGATTTACCCGATGCTGTTGCTGGGTTGCAAATGCCGAATATGAATGGAATGAAAGCAGGAATTGTCAGGGCGATCGCATCGAAACAAGAAATCATAGAGCAACTTTGGGCCCTGATTGAAAGCGGCATATTAGACACGGAAACGGCAGAGTTTAGAGCCTACAAAATCCGCACCGAAATTGCCGAACTGCAAAGCAAATTAGCGCAACTACCCCCAGTAAATTTGCGAGAAATTGCCCAAACAGTTTCCCTGTCGCAATTTTGGCTCGATTTATCAGAATCAGAACGCAGGTTTTACTTTCGAGAATTTATCGATCGCATTGAAATCGTCCGGGAAAATACAAATTGGCAACTGCAAATTGTTTTCATTTTTTAAGGATTAGCTCGACGTTCATCCATAGCTCCTAGGTTAGATACCCGACTTCTTAAAGAAGTGGGGTATGTGGGTACTCTCTTAGTTCCGTAGGAGTGGACTGCGTTAGACAAGCATCGCTTTCAACCGCTGAATTATTTTTTTTAGCTTTTAACCAATAGGCGATCATCTCTCCTTTTCCTTTAACCGCGATCGCACCTCTTTCCTCAAATAAATACCGATCTTTTAACAGTTCGTAAATAGCTGTAGTAACTTGAATATATCCCGGTAATCCTTGACATTCCATCCGAGAAGCAACATTAACAGTATCTCCCCACAAGTCATAGCTAAATTTTTTAGTGCCAATTACGCCCGCAACTACTGGCCCTGTATGAATGCCAATCCGAATTTGAAATGGTTCGCCTCTGTCAGTTTGAAAATCAGCGATCGCTTCCTGCATATCCAAGGCCATATTCGCGATCGCTTCTACATGATCTGCCCTCGGCACCGGCAACCCCCCCGCTACCATATAAGCATCTCCAATTGTTTTAATTTTTTCCAAACCGTGTTTTTCAGTTAGTTGGTCAAACCTTGAAAAAATCTGGTTTAGTACATTTACCAATTCTAGAGGTAACATTCTAGCAGCAATAGACGTAAAATCGACAATATCGGCAAAAAGAACTGTTGCTGAATCAAACCTCTGGGCCGGAGAACCCTCGCCCTTTTTCAAATTTTCAACAATCGCTGCTGGTAAAATATTCAGCAATAAATGATCCGACTTTGTTTGAGCAAGCCGTAAAGCTAGCTCCACCCCCTGCCGCTCTTTAATTTCGTTTTGCAAACGTTCGACAAGTTCTTGGAATTGCTTCGTTTGCTCTTGAAGTAACTGTTGTTGACTTTGAATTGTTAACTGATTCGCCACTCGTGCCAATACTTCTTTACCTTGAAAAGGTTTAGTAATATAGTCAACGGCTCCCACATCAAAAGCTTTCACCTTATCTAAAACGTCATCTAAGGCGCTTAAGAAAATCACGGGAATGGAACTGGTTTTTGGTGAAGCTTTCAACTTTGCACATACCTCATATCCATTCATTTCTGGCATCATCACGTCCAGCAAAATTAGAGTCGGCGGAAACTCTTGCACTGTAGCGATCGCCCTTTGCCCGTTCAGCGCTTTACGAACCTGATACCCTTGTTCGGTCAATATTGTAGATAAAAGCCGCACATTATCGGGCTTATCATCAACTACTAAAATGTTGGCTTGAATTGTAGGATATTGATAGCTGTCCATGCACTCGCTCACGGTAGTTTTTCAAAATAAAAGATATTAACACTTAAGAATTTTACCTCAACAAAAACGAAACCATATAAAAGGATATTGTCTCGCATAAAATAAGATAGCAACGAGACGCTATATGGGCTTAAACTTAGATTTTTTAAAATATAAATTTTTCCTCCAATTACATTGATTGAAAAGAGGTATTTTTACCTCGATGCAACTGCTGATTGTGCTATCTCTATAATATCGTCAAATAGGAAATCCTGCACCAAAGTAGTTAAATATTGTGCGGAAAAAGCCAACTGGCTAGGCATTTCCTCAATCAACTTGACAATTTTCTCATCGCAGCATTCATGAGCGGCATGAGATATCTGTTCTACCCACTCAAGAGGCATTTGACTGAGTTGTAACTCGACGGATTGATTGCTAGTCACTCCGCTAATTTCGCTGTCATTGTCTAGTGGTGCATCAACAGATTCCTCGTAAATGTAACGCAATCCTAAAAGTTCTTCCATTTTTGCAAATAATATCTTTGCCTCGAAAGGTTTACGCATGAAATCATCGCAGCCTGCTCCTAAAATAGTTTGTCGTTCTTCTTCAAAAGCGCTAGCAGTAAGAGCAACTATTGCAGTTTGTTTTCCAAGAGGATGAGCTTTAATTTGTCTTGTGGCTTCATAGCCATCCATGACAGGCATCTGCATATCCATCCAGATCAGGTGCGGTTGCCAATCCTCCCATACAGCAATAGCTTCTTGACCATCTCTAGCCGATCGCACGAGGATGCCTAGTGGTGACAATAATCTCTCTATGACTAGGCAATTATCCGCGCGATCGTCAACAACCAAAATCCGGTATTCTGGTTGATTCGGTGCTAAAGCAATTACTTTTTTCTGCGGTTTAAGGATTTTAATCTCGCTGAGAGGGGCAAGGCTGATTTGAATATCAAATACAAACTTACTTCCCAACTCAGGTGTACTGATGACAGTAATATCTCCTCCCATCATTTGTACAAATTTGCGGCTAATTGGTAAACCTAATCCAGTCCCCTGTTGAGAATTTTGACCTGTTTTTGTTTGCTCAAAGGGTTCAAATAACTTATTTATCTCTTCAGGGTAAATGCCAAGGCCAGTATCTTCAATTTCAAACTGAAGGCGTAACAATTCCGGGTGAAGGTAATTAGCATCTACACAATTAAAGTCTGCCAAGCTTTCGGAGTGATTAAAACCAGTGCACCATCCGGGTTTTCTTTGTATAGCTGTGGTTTCAACCGCTAAGCTTTCGGAATGTTCAGAAGCCGCGTCGGCAAGTTTTGTTTGTGTGTCCGAAAACTCTGCGTTTTCAGCGCCCAAACTTTCTTCTACCTTCTTTTTAACTCGCAAAGTAACGCTACCCATCTCTGTAAACTTGATCGCATTTCCTACAAGATTAATCAAAATTTGCCGCAGTTTACCTTCATCTCCACTAACAAAGTGCGGTACACCGTCACCCACTTCCAAATTTAGCTGCAATTTCTTAGATTTAGCTTTTAATCGAAACATTTCTTCTAAGGTTTTCAGCAAGCGCATTAAATTAAAACTGCTTTCATTAAGCTGACTTCGGCCCGCTTCAATTTTGGACATTTCCAAAATGTCATTAATTAGCGAAAGCAAGTGTTCGCCGGCGCGATTAATAATTTCTAGGTGCTGTTGGTGTTGATTGTTGAGAGATGAATCGCGCACCATCACCTGACTAAATCCGAGAATGGCATTCAGGGGAGTCCGCAGTTCGTGGCTCATAGAAGAAAGGAATTCGCTCTTGGCGCGGTTAGCTGTATCAGCAGCTACAACAGCTTTTTGTAATGCTGTTTCTGCTAATTTGCGATCGGCAATTTCTGTTTTGGCTTGTTCAAAAAGGGTGGATTGCTGGATGGCAATTGCTAGCTGCACGGAAATTTGCTTGAGAGATTCTATCTCAGAAGAGCTCCAATGCCTTTGACTGTGGCAGTGATGAGCAATGAGTAGCCCCCATAGTTTTTTACCTTGCAAAATGGGAACCACGAGGTTAGCTTTAATTTCCAACTCGCTCAGTAAATTAATGTGGCACTCTGAAATACCTGCTGTATAAATATTGTCGATCGCGCGCAGGTGTCCCTGCTCGTAAACAGAGACGTAGTGTTCTCGAAAACAAGGGTCATTAATGTCAATTCCCAAAATCGGCATCGTACCGACGGATACCGATTCGACGGCTATAAATCCACTCCAATCTGGATTAAAGCGGTAAATAACTGTTCTATCAGTTGACAAAAAATGGCGAATTTCTTCCACAGCCATTGTCATTACTTCTTCTAGGTTAAGAGAGGAGCGAATCCGCTCTTGAATGGAATTAACTAGCCGCTCCCTTTTTACTTGCTGCTGCAAGGCTAGTTCCGCCTGTTTGCGAGCAGTAATATCTACTCCATAACCCACGCACTCCACAGGTAGACCAGCAGCATCTTTGACTAACTTAACCTCATCGTATATCCAGCGATAACCACCGTCTTTGTGCCGTTCGCGGTATTCGTAGGAAATCGATTCTTTTTCCAATATCTGAGCGAATGAAGTATCAACAATCTCTCGATCGTCTGGATGAACCAGGCTATGCCAATCAAGGGAACCATCAAGAAATTCTCTGGCTTCGTAACCAATCATTGAAACAATATTATCGCTGACAAACGTTACGTCATAATTTCCCCCTAATTTGCAGCTAAAAATCACCGCCGGGGTAGTCGCCAGCAAATATTGCAAACGTTCGGTGACAGAACGCAAGTTTAACTCGGCTTGCTTGCGATCGCGAGCTTCCATTGCTAAAGCTGCGATCTGCGCCACATAGCTAGCGAAGCTTTGTTCGTCCAGCGTCCAATTCCTGGTCGTTCCCAGATGTTCTAAACAAATTACACCCGCAATTTGCCCTTTATGGGTAATAGGAACATCTAGCATCGACGAGATGTTTAATGGCCTCAAATAAGATTCGCTAAATTCTAGGGTTCGCGGATCGGTTTGGGCATCAACCGCTGCGAGTACCTGTTCTGTATTCAAAGCTTGGAAATAGCTAGGATACTCAGCAACTTTCAGTTCTGCACCGGCGCTGTGTCGATCGGGCGTCAGTTCGTAAAGATCCGCACAGCACATTGCGGATTTATCTTCCTGATAAAACCAAATACTTGCCCGATCGACATTCAGGGTACGAGTTGCCATTTGCGTAATCTCTCTCAACGCCTCGCTGATATTTCCCTCGTAGATACTAGAATTTTTGGCTAATTCTAGCAAGCCTGTTTGTTGTTCGGTTAACCTAGTTTCTCGTTCGCGTAAAGCAGATTCAGCGACAATTTTTTCTTTAATTTCTGCTTCTAAATAACCGTTAATTTCTCTCAACTCTGCAGTGCGTTCTTGAACTTTAATTTCTAAGTCATCATAAGCGTAGCGCAACGCTAATTCTGCCTCTTCACGCACAGCAATCTCACTTTGCAACTTGCGATTTATTGCCTCTAATTCTTGGGGGGTTTTTAAAGACAAAAACTGGGGCAATAGTGTTACCATTGAGGCGGCAGTGAAGCAGGAAACCAGTGCAGTAATTGCTTTTTCAATCCCCGACAGCCAATAAGCGGAATGCCACAACGTCCAAATGTCGAGCAAGTGACCCGTGCCGCACAGAATAATAAATGCACCAAATAAACCAAATATTCCTAAAAAAGGAACATCGCGCCGCTTGAAAATAAAATAAATCAGCATCGCCGGAATTGAATAGTAGGCGATCGCGATTAAAAAGTCCCCAGTTACGTGCAGCCACACTAAAGGCGTTTGCCAAAGATAGCAATGACCGTGAGGCATATACTGAGTCGGGGAAAATATGTTTTTGAGTGCTTCCCACATAATACTTGTTATTGGCAGATAATAGGGATTTGATGATGCCTAAGTTAAGCAAAAAATAAAAGTCACCGAAAATGGTAGCTGGCTTCAGCATTATTTATTAACGCCTAAACCCACCTTGTTCATAACAGCTTGCTTTGGCAGTCGGTGGCGCTCGCCAAATTGCGATCGCAACGGAATTTCAATGATAAACTCCGTACCTCTCCCCACCTCGGAAGTGCAGCGCAAATAACCTTCATGGGCTTTAATAATCTGATAAGAAATCGCCAAACCCAGCCCGGTACCAGCACCAATAGGTTTCGTTGTATAAAATGGATCGTAAATTTTAGCGATCGCATCATAATCTATGCCACTGCCATTATCAGCAATGTGAATCTGCACCCACTTGCCATCAACTAAAAGGGTGCGGATGCGAATTTTTAGTAGTGGGCAATGGGTGTTTTGTAAGTTGTCAGAGAAATTATTTTCCCAATAGCCGTGGGTCAAATATCCCTGCTGTACAATCTGTTCTAAAGCATCAATAGCATTAGAGCAAATATTCATAAATACTTGGTTAAGCTGCCCAGCGTAGCATTCCAATTCTGGCAAATCTCCATACTCTTTAATCACTTGGATAGGCGGCCGGTTTGGTTGTTCTTTCAAGCGGTGCTGCAAAATCATTAAAGTGCTATCGAGACCTTCATGGATATTTACTTTTTTCATGTCGGCTTCGTCTAACCGCGAGAAAGTTCGTAAAGACTTAACAATCTCCTTAATTCGCTCTGCTCCAATTTTGATCGAACCAAAAAGTTTTTGCAAGTCTTTTAAAATAAAATCGAGTTCTATAGTGTGAATCTTATCTGCAATTTCCGGCGCCGGAGTGGGGTAATAAACTTGATAAGCCTTAATCAATGCCACAATATCTTTAATGTATTCCTCAGCCGGAATCAGATTGCCATAAATGAAGTTCACAGGGTTATTTATTTCGTGAGCAACCCCAGCTACCATTTGCCCCAAAGAGGACATTTTTTCAGTTTGTACGAGTTGAGCTTGAGCGCCTTTAAGTTGTTGCAGAGCGTTCTCTAATTGCTGAGTCTGCTCTCGCAGTTTAGCTTCCGAGTGCCGCAATGAATTTTCCGCCAAAGAGCGATCGCGATTTTCCTGTTGCAAACGTTCATTAGCAACTTCTAAAGCGATCGTCCTCTCGATAACCCGTTTTTCCAATTCTAGCATTAATTCCGAGAGTGCTTCCTGAGCTTGTTTGCGATCGCCAATCTCATTTTGTAAAGCCAAATTTGCCGCCGCCAATTGATCGGGACTGGGAATAGCCAAGATTTTTGGGATTAGTTCCACCAGCACGGCTGCGGTACATAGCGAAATCAGCGCCGTAATCCCTTTAAGAAAACCCGAGAACCAATAATTAGGATGCCACAGCGTCCATATTTCCATAATATGAGTAATCCCGCAGCAGATAATAAAAGAGCCGAACAGCATGAAAACCCAGTCAAAAGGTACGTCTTGCCGTTTTTTGACAATATAAATCAGCGTAATCGGTATCAAAAAATAAGCGACGGCTATCAAACCATCGGACAAAACGTGTAGCCCCACTAATCCAGGCTTCCACAAGTAGCAATGACCGTGAGGAATAAAATAATTTGGGAACATTTTATGAACCATTTGCATTAAATCAACTCGGTTATTTGCTAATATTTTTCAGAGGTGATTACTGGAAAAACTTAAAAAATGGGGGTACAAAAATAAGAATTAGACTTTGGGACTTAACACTTGCGATCGGTAAATGCAGCGATCTGAAACTACTGTTAATTAAATTAACATCAATAGACTCAGCTTTAGCAAAGTCAACTGTCACATTTTTAATTCTGCCTTCACTATCAACTGTGACACCGGGATGACATTTTGGGCAACGATCGAGAAAAACTGAGCGCAGATTCCTTTCCAGTAAGAGCGCCAGCGCCCATTAAAATTGGGTTATAGCACTCAGCGATCGGTCAGGCAACGCAGGGCTGTTTCATTCTCACCAAAAACATGAATTTTGACTCTTGTAGTGCTACCCCTACTCCCCGTGCCTACCCCGCCACAGACGACTGCACAGGCGTTTGGGACATGGGGGCAGCAAAGAGTGGCTCCCCCTACAAGAGAATGAAACAGCCCTGAGTCAGGCAACGGGGAAATCACCAGATTTAACGGATGTCACGGATTCAACTTAACGAAGAGAACCATTCTCAAAAACCTGTAGAGGTTGGTTCACTCTTTTACCCTTGAAGAGTGCAGACAGGTTAAATACACCGGGAGCATCTCATATTTGTAAAAACACTTCTTCTGGCTCCTTCCTTCTTCCTCTTCCCTCTTCCCTCCTGCCTCCTGCCTCCTGCCTCCTGCCTCAAAACTCCAATTTCTAGCGGAGGCCTGCTTTCATTGAGATGCTCCCAAATACACCCGCCACTACCCCGCGAGGGAATTCTTGATTATTGACAGTGATACTCTTCGGGGATATTTAACCGATTTGACCAATTACCCCCTCAAAAATATCGCGACAGGAGCGTGTGGGAATCCAATAGGCGATCGCTCTGAGCTTTACACTCAATCATAAGTGATAATATCAACGATACACTTATATGGTTATTGCCAGTTATGACGATAGATGAGGTACTACAGCTAACTCGTGTGCGATTACAAAAAGATTTATATCCCGTACAAGAAATCATACTTCGCCAAGTTTGGGAAGGAAAAACTTATACAAGTATTGCATCTGCCTCTCATTACGGAGAGCATTACCTGAGAAACATAGCCTCATCCTTGTGGAAATCTCTCTCTCAAATCTTGCAGACATCTATTAGCAAATCAAATTTTCGCTCTTGTTTAGAATCACGTTCCCTAACCGCAGAGGAACGAGAATTAATTGAAGAATTCACCCGCAGCCAATCCCTCGCAACACCTTTAGAATTTCCCGGCTCTCCCGTGCCCCTCGGTTCGCCATTTTATATCCCTCACCCGCTAATTGAAGAACTCGCCTATCGAGAGATTACCAAACCAGGAAGTGTGCTGCGGATTAAAGCTCCCAGGAAGATGGGAAAAAGTTCCCTTCTGCTACGGATTTTAGAGCGCGCGACTTCTCTTGACTATCGAACTGTAAGTTTAGATTTTCAGCAAGCCGAGGAAGCTGTTTTAGTCAATATCGATAAATTTTTACGCTGGTTTTGTGCCAACATCAGCCGTCACCTAGAATTACCACCCCTATTAGATGATTATTGGGATGAAGACATGGGTAGCAAAGTAAGCTGCACCATCTATTTGCAACAATATATATTAGCAGAAATCAGTAACCCTCTTGTGTTAGCTTTAAATGAAGTAAATATAATTTTTGAGTATCCAAAAATTGCCAGAGAATTTTTGCCGCTGCTGCGAAGCTGGCATGAAGAAGCAAAGCGGATTGAAACCTTGGGAAAACTGCGGTTAATCGTTCTTCACTCCACAGAAATTTATATTCCTTTAAAGCTCACTGAATCGCCTTTTAATATCGGTTTACCGCTGCAATTGCCCTATTTTACAGAAGAGCAGATACTTGCTTTAGCCCAGCGTCACGGAGTGGATTGGACAGATGGCTCCAATGCCGATCGACTGATGGCAATGGTGGGGGGACATCCTTATCTAGTGCGGCTAGCTCTTTACCACCTCTGTCAAAACAGTGTAACGCTAGATCGGCTACTACAAGAAGCTCCCACAATAGCGGGAATTTATAAAGATTACTTGCGGAGTTTTTGGGCCACATTCCAAGAGTATCCCGAACTTATGGTTGCACTGAAACAAGTGGTAAAATCGGAACACGGAGTGGAATTAGATCCGATAGTGGCTTCTAAATTATTTAGTATGGGGCTGATTCATATCGATAACAACCGCTGTACGCTAAGCTGCGAGTTGTACCGCCTCTATTTTGGTTCGTACAACTTTATTTAGAGTCGGCTTTACAGTTTCTTTTCGTAATCCAATATCCGCCTTGAAAACTCCACTTTTCCTGGCGATTGGAAATTGCTGCTATACAAATAAAGTCCGCCTACGCGGACTAAAAAAAAGGGTAATTAACCAAAATTGGGCATTATTTATATTATAATGAAGCTCCATCACCACATCCTCACCTCTAAATAAATTCCCTACATACTCAGCTTTAAACCTACCCATAAACCCCATGACCCAGGTAACATACCAAATTGGTGGCAGTCTCGCGAGTGATGCGCCTACATACGTAGTGCGGCAAGCAGATTCCGAACTTTATGAAGCCTTAAAAGCTGGCGAATTTTGTTACGTGCTTAACTCCCGGCAAATGGGCAAATCTTCCCTTCTCGTTCGCACCTTCCATCGATTGCAAGCCGAAGGATTTCAATGCAGCACGATCGACATGACTCGCATCGGTAGCGAAAACATTACTCCTTTACAGTGGTATAAAGGAATTGTTGGGGATTTGTGGCGCAGTTTCCATCTTGTAGGAAAAGTCAATTTAAAAACCTGGTGGAAAGAACAAGAAGAAGTTTCTCTCCTCCAAAGATTGAGTCAATTTATTGAAGATATTTTATTAGAAAAATTCCCGAAGGAGCGAATTTTTATATTTGTTGATGAGATTGATAGTATTTTAAGCTTAGATTTTCCCGTTGATGACTTTTTCGCCTTGATTCGTTATTGTTACAACCAACGAGCCATTAATCCAGAATACAACCGAATTACCTTCGTAATTTTCGGAGTAGCTACACCCAGCGATTTAATCGCCGATAAAAATCGGACACCTTTTAATATCGGACAAGCAATCGATTTGTCAGGATTTAGCTTAGAAGAAGCGCAACCATTAGCGAAAGGGTTAGAAAATGTCATAGCAAATCCGCAAGCAGTTCTCAAACAAATCTTAGCTTGGACTGGAGGACAGCCATTTTTAACGCAAAAAATATGTGAATTAGTAGTAAAAAGGGCGCGGGAAGCCCACACGGGTGATTTAAAAATACCACCGGGAACCGAGGGATTTTTTGTGGACTCATTGGTGAGAGAAAACATCATCAATAAATGGGAATCGCAAGATGAGCCGGAGCATTTAAAGACAATTCGCGATCGCATTATTGGCAACGAACAACTCACTGCACGTAGTTTAGGTATTTATCAAAACCTCTTACAATTTGGTGAAGTTGAAGCGGATGACAGTCGAGAGCAGATCGAACTGCTGCTATCAGGTTTGGTAGTAAAACACCAAGGTTTTTTAAAGGTAAGCAACCCGATTTATCAAGCAGTTTTTCACATACAATGGGTAGAAAAACAGTTAGAGCAACTACGTCCTTATTCCCAAGCTTTCAACGCTTGGATCGCTTCAAAACAAACCGATGAATCGCGACTGTTGCGCGGACAATCGCTAAAAGACGCTTCCTACTGGGCCCAGGGAAAAAGTTTGAGCGATTTGGATTATCACTTTTTAGCAGCTTCTGTTGAATTAGACAGGCTGGAAGTGCAGCAAGCACTGGAAGCAGCGAGGCTCAGAGAAGTTGAAGCCAGACTCACAGAAGAACGCAAGCGGTTAGTTTTAGAGCGAGAGACAGCGAAGCGGCAGCGAAAGTTTATTGGGGCGTTGAGCGGGGTATTAATTGTTGCGATCGCCTCCAGCATTTTCGCCCTCTGGCAATACCATCGCGCCGTCACCAGCGAAATTCAAGCCCTCACCTCCTCATCCTCCGGGCAATTCGCATCCCAACAGCGATTAGATGCCCTCGTGAGCGCCATCAAAGCCAGACGCAGGATCGACAACCTAGCTAATTCCAGCCCCCAGTTGCCATCTCAAGTTCAACAAGTGCTGCAACAAGCCATCTATGGAACGGCAGAATTCAATCGCCTGTTGGGGCATTCCAGCCCGGTTCTGGCAGTTGATGTCAGCCCAGACGGTCAACTCATCGCCACCGGAGGCGGCGACCAAACAGCCAAGGTGTGGCAACGGGATGGCACCTTGCTGTACACTCTCCAACACACAATCAGCAGCGTGTACGCCCTTCGTTTTAGTCCCGACAGCCAGCGCCTGGTAACATCCAGCGTGGACGGCAACATTTATCTGTGGAGTCGGGAAGGCAAACTGCTCAAAACCTTTCAGGGACACAAGGCTGCGATCTGGGCGATCGCCGTGAGTCCAGACGGTGAGCGCATCGCCTCCGCGAGTGAAGACAGCACCATTCGCCTGTGGAGCATTGATGGCAAACTGCTCAAAACCCTAAGCGGACATCAAGGTGCCGTTTGGGGTGTTGCCTTTAGCCCGGATGGAAAGCTGCTAGCCTCTAGCAGCACAGATAATACGGTCAAGGTTTGGACTCTAGAGGGCGAACTGGTGAGAACTCTGGAAGGTCACAGCGCCGCAGTTTGGGACGTTGAGTTTGCTTTACTTGCAGACAATAGCGGCACAAAACGCCCCACCATTGTCTCTGCCAGCGCTGACAACACTGTCAAACTCTGGCAACCCGACGGAGGGGCAGCCACGGGGGCACTGCCAGGGGCAGCCACGGGGGCACTGCCAGGGGCAGCCACGGGGGCACTGCCCCTACTTACTCTTAGCGGTCACAGTTCGGAAGTGTTTGAAGTCGCTGTCAGTACAGCAGGCGATGTGATTGCTTCCGCCAGCGCCGACCAAACCATCAACCTCTGGAAGCCGGACGGGACGCTGTTGAAAGTCCTTAAAGGCCATCAATCTGGAATTCGCGGGCTTGCTTTTATTCCCAACAGTCAAATAGTTGTCTCTGCTAGCGACGACAATACCGTTCGACTCTGGAATCCGACAAACCCCTTCTCGAAAGTCCTTTACGGACATGGCGGCACGATTTGGGATGTGGATTTCTCCCCCGAAGGTCAGATGCTAGCTTCCGCCTCTTCCGATGGCAGTTTCAAACTGTGGGCGCGAGACGGCACGTTGCTGAAGTCTTTTGCCGGAAACGATACTGCCGTTCACTCGGTTGCTTTCCTCTCTGGTGCTAGCTTTGCCAATCCTGCTAATACACGTTTCCTTGCTACCGCTAGTGAAGATAAAACAATTAAATTCTGGCAGTTCGACGGGACGCTACTGAAAACCATAACAGGTCATGAAGCTGGAGTTTGGGATATCTCCGTCAGTCCAGATGGGCTACTGGCTTCTGCTAGCAACGATAAAACTGTGAAACTGTGGAACAAGGACGGCAGGGCGGGCACGGGGGCACCGCCCCTACGAACTTTCACAGGGCATCGGGCTAGGGTTTACGATGTGGATTTTACCCCTGACGGACAGAGGCTGCTTTCAGCCAGTAGCGACAGCACTGCTCGGTTGTGGAGTCTTGACGGTAGGTTTTCCAAGACCCTAAAGGGTCATCGCAGCCCTGTTTGGGAAGTTGCCATCAGTCCAGACGGTCGCACTTTGGCAACTGCTAGCAGGGATGACACGATTAAACTCTGGACGAGTGATGGCACGTTGCTCAAAACCCTCAAGGGAAATAGTAGAGGCATGATGGCGGTTGATTTCAGTCCAGACGGTCAAATGCTGGTGGGGGGAGGCTCAACTGGCGCACTCAAACTTTGGAAAACCGACGGGACAGAAATCACGACGCTAACGGGACATGAAGGGAACGTTTGGGGGGTGGCGTTTAGTCCCGATGGTAAACAAATTGCCTCCGCCGGGGACGATCGCACTGTGATTTTATGGGATCTAGAGCGTATTCTCAAACTCGATGAACTGGGTTATGCGTGCGATCGTGTGGGGGATTATTTGCTAACTAATGCTGAAGTCAAGGAGGAGGACAGACATTTGTGCGATGCCGTGGGCGATCGTTAAAGTCTCATAAACCATGAACTCAAAATCATGAATAATTACCAATACCAAATCGGCGGCAGCCTTGCTAATAATGCACCTACCTACGTAGTAAGACAAGCAGATTCCGAACTCTATGAAGCCTTAAAAGCAGGCGAATTTTGCTACATTCTCAATTCGCGGCAAATGGGCAAATCTTCCCTATTAGTCCGCACTCTGCACCGACTGCAAGCTGAAGGATTTCAATGCAGCACGATCGACATGACCCGCATCGGCAGTGAAAATATCACTCCTTTACAGTGGTATAAAGGTATGATTGGGGAACTGTGGCGCGGCTTCAATCTTTTAGGGCAAGTTAACTTAAAAACCTGGTGGCGTGATGAAGAAGATGTATCATTTTTGCAAAGATTGAGTCATTTTATTGAAGATATTTTGTTGGCCAAGTTTCCTGAAAACAAAATCATTATATTTATTGATGAAATTGACAGTGTTCTCAGTCTAGAGTTCCCGGTAGATGATTTTTTCGCCCTAATTCGCTTTTGCTATAATCAACGCTCAATTAATCCAGAATATAATCGTATTACTTTTGCAATTTTTGGAGTAGCAACACCTAGGGATTTAATTGTCGATAAAAAACGAACTCCTTTTAATATTGGTCGAGCGATAAATTTACGAGGTTTTGAACTAGAAGAAGCCCAGCCATTAGCGGCGGGATTGGCAAATGTAGTCAATAATTATCAAGTTATTCTCAAACAGATATTGGCTTGGACTTCTGGGCAGCCATTTCTGACGCAGAAACTGTGCTATTTAGCATACATGGCAACTCAAACAACACCGCAAAAAGTAGTAACAATTCCCCCAGGAACAGAAGAGTTTTGGGTAGATCGTTTAGTGCGAGAAAATATCATTAATAAATGGGAATCTCAGGATGAGCCGGAACATTTAAAAACCATAAAGGAGCGGATTATTCGCAACGAACAACGCGCGGGTAGATTACTCGGCATCTACCAGCAAATTTTACAATCTAACCCCCCCTTAACCAGCGGTTCTGTTTCATTCTCGGACTTTGAAGAGGACTCTCTGGGAAGTACCCCCGTGCCTGACCCAAATCTTTATAGGGCAACTACAGGACAATTGCCCCTACAAGGAAATGAAAGATTTCTACCTTTGAGCAAAAAAGTGGGACGGGTATCAACTGATGACTCACCAGAACAAATTGAACTATTATTATCGGGATTAGTTGTCAAAAATAATGGTTATTTACAGGTAAGAAACAGGGTTTATGCTGAAGTTTTTAATCTGGAATGGGTAGAGAAGCAATTAGGGCAACTGCGCCCCTACTCGCAAACCTTCGATGCTTGGGTTGCTTCACAACAAACAGATTTTTCCAGACTTTTGCGGGGACAAGCCTTAAAAGATGGTCAAATCTGGGCGCAGGAAAAAAGCTTGAGTAACCTAGACTATCAGTTCTTAGCTGCTAGTGCCGAACTAGATAGGCGAGAAGTTCAACAAGCTCTAGAAGCAGAACGCACTAAAGAAGTGGAAGCGCGACTGGCCCAGGAACAAATGCGCTTAATTCAAGAAAAAAAAGCAGGGAAACGACAGAGGGCCTTACTATTTTCGGTGAGTATGGCACTCCTGCTTGCCTGTGCTTTAGGAGTAACAAGTTATTTTCAGTATCGCCGAGCCGTTATTAGTGAGCGGGAAGCTCGGATAAGTGAAATTGAAGCGCTGGTTTCTTCCTCTGAGGGATTGTTTGCCTCTAATCGCAGATTGGATGCACTAATAGAAGCAATTAAAGCTAAGCGCCGATTACAAAACTTAGGCAAGACGGATAAAAATATTGAGAATCAAGTTATCAATGTATTGGGTCAAGCGGTTTATGAAGGCGATGAATATAACCGTTTATCGGGACATCAAGCGGCTGTTCTCGGAGTTGATATTAGTCCAGACAGTAAGTTTATTGCTTCAACAAGTGTGGATAAAACTATTAAACTGTGGCGGCGGGACGGGACGGAAATAGCAACACTCAAAGGTCATCAGGCGATCGTTCGATCGGTCAAATTTAGCCCGGACGGTCAGTTTCTTGCTTCTGGAAGTGATGATGGGACTGTAAAACTTTGGAAACTGGATAGGGCAGGCACGGGGGCACGGCCCCTAGGAACTTTTCAGGGTCATACTGCTGGTATCTGGACAGTGGCGTTTAGTCCCGATGGTCAAACAATTGCCTCTGCCAGCATGGACAAAACGGTGAAACTCTGGAACAAAGACGGCAAACTGTTAAGAACTCTCCAGGGTCATACTGCTGGGGTATCCTCAGTGGCTTTCAGTCCAGATGGTCAGACTATTGTTACGGCAAGTGGAGACAAAACGGTGAAACTCTGGAACAAAGGCGGGGCAGGCACGGGGGCACTGCCCCTACGAACTCTCCGAGGCCATACTTCTGTGATAGCAGCAATGGCATTTAGTCGAGATGGTCAAATGATTGCTACGGCAAGTGCAGATAAAACGGTGAAACTCTGGACAGTGAAGGGGGCAGGCACGGGGACACTGCCCCTACGAACGCTTGAAGGTCATTCTGCTGTAGTATCTGGAGTTGTTTTTAGTCCTGACGGTCAGACTGTTGCTTCTGCAAGTCGAGAGAAAACTATAAAACTATGGAATGTTGATGGCACAGAATTAATGACATTTAGAGGTCACAGTGCCTCGATTTGGGGGATAGCTTGGAGCCCGGATGGCAGTTTTATTGCTTCGGCGGGTGCAGAAAATACGGTGCGGCTGTGGCAGAGTCAAAACCCATTGCGGACGATGATTACTGCACATAAAGCGGGGATTTGGGCTTTAGATGTCAGTTCGGATAGTTCTACAATTGCTACGGGCAGCGAGGATGGCACGACTAAGCTGTGGAGTCGGCAAGGCAAATTGTTGAGGACTTTCACTGTAGAAAACGCTGCGATTTATGCTGTTGCCCTGAGTGGCGATGGCAAGTTAATTGCTTCTGGCCGAAATGATAATAAGGTGAATATCTGGACTCGAAATGGAAAAGCGATCGCAACTTTGGTAGGTCATAACGCTACGGTTTTTACATTAGCTTTCAGTCCAAACGGTCAAATTATTGCTTCTGGAAGTCAAGATAATACTATCAAGCTTTGGCGGCCCGATGGTACTTTATTGCATACTATGACAGGACATCATGCTCCTATTTGGCAGGTCGTATTTAGCCCTGACGGTCAGCTAATTGCCTCGGCAGGGGGGGATGGTACTGTGAAATTGTGGAAGCTTGATGGGGCAGGCACGGGGGCACTGCCCCTACGAACTTTTCAAGGTCATACTGCTGCGGTGTGGAGAGTGGCGTTTAGCCCTGACGGTAAATTTCTGGCTTCTGGCAGTGGGGACAATACGATTAAGCTTTGGACTGTGGATGGTAAGTTACTAAGAACTCTGGAAGGCCATCTGGCTGCGGTATGGGGGGTCGCGTTTAGCCCGGATGGTAATATTATTGCTTCTGGTGGTGTAGACAATACGCTGAAATTGTGGAAGCTTGACGGTACGGAATTAACAACGCTAAGAGGTAACTCTGCGGCGATTCGGGGGGTAGCGTATAGTGGGGATGGGTCATTTGTGGCTTCTGTGAGTGAGGATAATACGCTGATTTTGTGGGATGTGGATCGAGTTATGAAAGTGGATTTGTTGGCTGATGGTTGCGATCGCGTGCGGGATTATTTGCGAACAAATGCTGATGTGAAGGAGGAAGATAGACGTTTGTGCGAGGGTATTGGAAGGAAATAATCTCAAGTCCGCTTTATTATAGCAATCCTAAATGATTCGTAAATGTTTTACCTCACCCCAACCCTCCCCTTGCTAAGGCTCGCGAATTAAATAACTTACAATTTTAATTGTTATTGTGGGATGGGCGTCCCGCCCGTCCTTTTTGGATGGGCGGGACGCCCATCCCACAATCTTGTGGAAGTTATTTAATTCTCATTCCTAATGGGATGGAGTAAGAAATTCACAAAGGATTTAGGATTGCTATAAGAACTACAGAGTAATGAAATCGCTAGCGGTGAGAATACCGGGGGTAATATTGTTAAGCTTCGCCAACAATTGATTGGTGTCCGTCACAGTAATCAAAGTTTGATTGTTGCTGGAAGTAATACTGAGTTGATTAAAACTCAATTCAGAATTCAACCCAATTAAATCCTCTCCCTTGCGGAAATCATTAATGATGTCGCTACCCAAACTTTGATTGAGGAAAAACACATCATTTCCCGAACCTCCCGTCAATGTATCGTCCCCAACATCCCCGGAAAGGAAATCGGCACCGCTGCCACCGCTGAGAATATCATTACCTTTGCCTCCGTACAGGCTATCGTTACCGATGTCGCCACAGATCACATCGTTTTCATTGCCGCCCAACACCAAGTCGTTGCCCTCACCGCCATCGAGACTGTCGTTTTCTTTGCCGCCGTACAGGGTATCGTTACCGATGTCGCCAAAAATCAGGTCTGCACCTTCATTGCCAAAGGCAATATCGTTGTCGTTTCCGGCATTAATTGTGTCATTTCCTAAGTTGCCTAAAATGTAGTCGTCGCCATCTTCACCCAGCAAGATATCGTCATCTTTACCGCCGAAAATGCTGTCGTTGCCAAGGCCGCCGGCAACTGTATCATTGCCTAAATCTCCCCTCAACAAGTCCTCGCCCTCACCACCAACCACAGTGTCATTATCTTTGCCAGCGTAGATGGTATCGTTGCCAGCGCTGCCAGAGATGAAATCGCTGCCTTCATTGCCGAAGATTGAGTCGTTATCTGCGCCGCCGTCAATGTTGTCATTGCCGCCCATGCCGTAGAGAGTATCGTTGCCGACTTGTCCGTTAATTGAATCGTTGATGACACCGCCCATGATGAAATCGGTAGTGTCGCCGCCGTTGATTGTTTGTTGGACGGGGTTGGGGGTGATGGTAGCAGGATCTAGTTGCGGGGCGTTGAGGCTATCGAGTAGGCAATCATCCGAAGCTGGAGTTGGAGTGGGCGTGGGAGTCGGTTCCGGTGTGGGCGTGGGAGTCGGTTCCGGTGTGGGCGTGGGAGTCGGTTCCGGTGTCGGAGTGGGAGTCGGTTCCGGTGTGGGCGTGGGAGTCGGTTCCGGTGTCGGAGTGGGAGTCGGTTCCGGTGTCGGAGTCGGAGTCGGTTCCGGTGTGGGAGTCGGAGTCGGTTCCGGTGTGGGAGTCGGTTCCGGTGTGGGCGTGGGAGTCGGTTCCGGTGTCGGAGTCGGAGTCTCAGTTGGAGTGGGCGTCGGAGTTGGAGTCGGCGTGACTGTAGGGTTCAATTCATAAGCGCCAATATCAACGATCGCACTTCCGTTATTATCACCATCAGCCGGGCGACTCACACCGCGCTGATCTGTCGCTGGCGCGCCCACACCAGTACCAGTATCAATTGCCGGACTTCCTGTTAGCAGTGGTCGCACGAAAGCGCCGTTAATATTTTCCAAAGGGCCCAGTAAGGGGTCGGCGATCGTCACATTTGCCGTAACATTACTATCATTAGGATCTCCCACGGTCAGTTTAGCGGGAAATTGAATATTGTTTCCCCCATCGATTAGCTGCCGTCCAGTGTGCTGCCTCGTTTTAAAAGGATTACTTGCCGTATTCCTATCAAAAATAGAATTCTTGACAGTAATTGGCGATTTCACAGGGTCGTTGAAAGTAGCAATACCTCCCGAAAATTCAGCGGTATTTTGAGCAAAAGTCGAATTGACGATGTTAGTCGAAAAGGAATCTCTGTTAGCGACAAGCATTCCTCCGCCCTGCTTATCCGCGCTGTTGCCGGAAAATGTACTGTTGACAATGCTGATATTTCCATTCTCTCCTGACCACAAACCGCCACCATTATCTTCAGCTTGGTTATTAGCAAAAGTGGAGTTTGTTACCGTAAGTTCGGTATTTCCGTGACGAATTGCACCTCCCGAACCTCCAACTCCTGCTAGATCCTTGACAGCTTTATTGTTAATAAAAGTGCTATTTTCCAAGACCACTTTATCTTGCAAATAACCAAACAAAAAGGCTGCGCCTCCTTCTCTCGCTCCGATATTGCCATCAAAAAGGCTGTTGCGGATAGCAATAGTTCCGGCAACTGGGCCGGGGGTTGCATTCGGTCCCGAAGCATTAGCGCCATCGACGTAAACTGCCCCGCCAACGCCTTTATCTGTGCGGTTCCCTGTGAATTTAGAGTTTTCGATCGTCATGCTGCCCAACAGGTTATTAACCGCACCGCCGTAGCTGCCTTTGTTGTTGGTAAATTCGCTATCTCTGATAGTCAGAACACCGCCGCTTTTAGTGGCGATCGCGCCGCCACCACGTTCGGTATTGTTAGCTAGTGAACCATCATTGTCGCTAAACTTGCTGTTAATGACAGTCGTCGTGCTGCGAAAACCCGTGTAAATGCCGCCACCAAAACCCGCCACATTATTATTGACTTGGCAATTTTCTAAAGTTAAAGTGCTGCTACCTCCTGTTTGAATGCCACCACCGGCGCTAGTTGTCTGATTATTTGGGTCAGTACCAGAAACTCGGCCGTTGGCAATAATCAGGTTTTTTAGAGTAACATTTGTTGCACCTTCTGTGAGAATGACCCGCGAAGCATTGTTGCCACTGATGGTTAAATTGGCTGCACCAACGGCGTCAATTGTCAAGTTTTTGTTGATAACAAGTTGACCATTCGTTAGGGTAATTGTTTGGCCCGCAAGAGTGGAGGCAAATTGAATGGTATCGCCGGCTGCTGCGGAGGCGATCGCATCTCTCAATGAACCCGGCCCGCTATCATTATTGTTGGTAACGGTAATAGTTGCTAAAGTCCCTTGATAATCCGCCATTGCCTCTGGAGTCAAGGCTAGCGGTGCTTCAATGTCACCCTTGGCAAACTCCAAATTCCAGTTACCACCGTGGCCAGTGCGATCGCTAGATGCAGCAATATCAGCCCCGGTTAACTCGCCCAGGCGATCGACAAAATCGCTTCCCGAACCCGCAGCAACATCGCAACCGTAAAGCACAATATCTGCTTTCTCGCTTAGCGCATTTCGCCACCCTTGCAACTGGCTTTCATATTGTGATAAATTATCCGAATTCAGCGTTGCAGAACCTAGCTGCAAGCTACCAGAATTGCCGTGAGAAATAATGTGAACTTGGTCTACAGTTTCCCCCGCAGCCGAAATTGTTTGCAGTTTCGCAGTAATTTGCTCGACTCCGTTACCATTTTTATCTAAAATGATAATCTCTGCACCGGGAAGCACGCCACCGGCAAGAGTTTGATAGTCATCTAAGTCGGAATCAATGAAGACAATAGATTTAGAACCAGCATTGTGGAGAACAGATTGTGAATCCATGTTGGTGGCAAAAGTTGAACTCATTTGGCATACCCATGAGAATGTTTACTATTTGCTGGTAGATTCACCTTGAAAGCAGAAGGCTAGAGATGCAGAAGGCAGTAGGCAGAATTAAAACCTCGGTAATCCATCGGGGATATTAAAATTCAGGGAAAAACTTGAATCTTATCCTTAAGTGAAACCCGATACTTTTCTACCTAATCAGCTTTTGCTGTGTAAAAATTGCGGTTTTTTTTAGCAATTAAATGCAGAGGATGTAATGTAAATAGTCCGGCACTGGAACCTCTATAGGTAGATTTGCTATGCACACCATTAGCCAGATACGTAGTGCATCAAACCATTGGGAAGCATTAGTCAGGTAAAACTCAGAAAATATTTTATGTGGTTCTGAGTTCCTGAGAATTGCTCTAGCTAGTACCTGATACATTCACATTAGATAAAACCAGGAAAATTCCCTAAAATTTTGATTAATTTAACTTTTTTCCTATCTGTAAAAAAGTTCCCACAAATCTAAAAATTATTGGTTGAGAAAGCAGGCTTTATTCGGCCGCTACTTATGGTTAGCCAGCTCAGGATTGCAATAGACGGGTGTGTCTCATTCTAGGTGTGGGCGATCGGCAATAAACAAGATTTATTACCGATCGCACTTGAAAAGAATCAGATCGATCGCTCCTCTTCGTTGGCGTAGCCCCCGTAGGGGCGCAGGGCTGTTTCATTCTCAAGAAAACGATGATTTTGACTCTTGTAGTGCTACCCCTACTCCCCGTGCCTACCCTCCCCATCCACGATTTGCTCATGTTTCAGAGATTGGGGCAGCCACGGGGGGCTGCCCCTACAAGAGAATGAAACAGCCCTGCGTAGGGGCGGGCTGCTGATGGCGCACCCTACCCCAGCCAGTTAGATTGTTACCTGAGTGAAATCGCTAGCGGTGAGAATACCGGGGGTAATATTGTTAAGCTTCGCCAACAATTGATTGGTGTCCGTCACAGTAATCAAAGTTTGATTGTTGCTGGAAGTAATACTGAGTTGATTAAAACTCAAACCAGAACTCAACCCAATTAAATCCTCTCCCTTGCGGAAATCAGTAATGATGTCGCTACCCAAACTTTGATTGAGGAAAAACACATCATTTCCCGAACCACCAGTCAATGTATCGTCCCCAACATCGCCGCTGAGGAAATCCTCCCCAGCACCGCCGCTGAGAATATCATTAGCTTTGCCGCCGTACAGGGTATCGTTACCGATGTCGCCGAACAGCACATCGTTTTCATTGCCGCCCAACAGCAAGTCGTTGCCCTCACCGCCATTGAGACTGTCGTTTTCTTTGCCGCCGTAAAGCGTGTCATTTCCCAATAAGCCAAAAATCAGGTCTGCACCTTCATTGCCAAAGGCAATATCGTTGCCATTTCCAGCATTAAGTGTGTCATTTCCCAAGTTGCCTAAAATGTAGTCGTCTCCATCTTCACCGAGTAAGATATCGTCATCTTTACCGCCGAAAATGCTGTCGTTGCCAAAGCCCCCGGCAACTGTATCATTGCCTAAATCTCCCCTCAACAAGTCGTCGCCCTCACCACCAACCACAGTGTCATTATCTTTGCCAGCGTAGATGGTATCGTTGCCAGCGTCGCCAGAGATGAAATCGCTGCCTCCATTGCCGAAGATTGAGTCGTTATCTGCACCGCCGTCAATGTTGTCATTGCCGCCCATACCGTAAAGAATATCGTTGCCGACTTGTCCGTTAATCGACTCGTTGATGCCACCGCCCATGATGAAATCGGCATCGTTACCGCCGTTGATTGTTTGTTGGACGGGGTTGGGGGTGATGGTGGCAGAGTCGAGTTGCGGGGCGTTGAGGCTATCGAGCAGGGAACCATCCGAGGCCGGAGTTGGTGTCGGTGCGGGAGTTGGTGTCGGCGGCGGAGTCGGCACAGGTGTGGGAGTTGGTGCCGGTTCCGGTGTGGGAGTTGGTGCCGGTTCCGGTGTGGGAGTCGGAGTCGGTTCCGGTGTGGGAGTTGGAGTCGGTTCGGGCGTCGGAGTAGGCGCCGGAGTCGGTGTGGGCGCCGGAGTCGGTGTGGGTGTCGGAGTCTCAGTCGGAGTCGGCGCGGGCGTCGGAGTTGGCGCCGGAGTCGGTGTGGGAGTTGGAGTCGGTTCCGGTGTGGGAGTTGGCGCCGGAGTCGGTGTGGGAGTTGGAGTCGGTTCCGGTGTGGGAGTTGGCGCCGGAGTCGGTGTGGGAGTTGGAGTCGGTTCCGGTGTGGGAGTTGGCGCCGGAGTCGGTGTGGGCACTGGGACGACACTACCTCCCAATTCAAAAGAGCCGCTGTCCACGATCGCACCTGGAATGCTGTCGCCATCTTGAGGGCGAGTCAGGCCTCGCTGATCTGTAGCGGGTGCGTCGGTGGCAATCCCTTTATCAATTGCCGGACTTCCTGTCAGCAGGGGCCTGACTAAAGCGCCGTTGATGTTTTGCAAAGGGCCAAGTAAGGGGTCTGCGATCGTCACACTTGCCGTCGCATTGACATCGCTTCCGTCATTGGGGTTTTTGGCCGGCCACTGAAAATTCCCTCCTCGATCGCTATATTGGGCGGTGACGTGTTGCTGAATGCCCCAAGGGTTTCCTCCGTTAGCCGCTGTATTGTTGGAAAGAATAGTGTTTTTGAGGGTGACATTATTGGCATTGGCGAAGATACCTCCACCAACCCAGCCTGCAGAATTATCGGCGATCGTCGTGTTGAGAATGGTTGTGGGTGCACCAAGAGTCATTGCACCGCCGAGTTTGTTGAAATCACCAGCAGCAAAGGCCGTGGAGTTGCCAGAAAACGTACTGTTAGTAATCGTAGTAGGGACATTTCGCATCCACAGCCCGCCACCTTGATTATTGGCTTTGTTGCCCGCAAAGGTGGTGTTGGCAATGGTCAATCCCTGGTTGGTGCTGTCGCTCAAAATCGTTACCCCACCACCGTTTCCATCATTTCCACCGTTGGGTAGCGCCAGAATTTCGTTATTTTGGAAGGTGCTGTCTGCAATACTTACGCTATCTTGGGTGCCGGTAAACAGATAAGCTGCTCCGCCTTCGCCTCGCCCTTTGTTGTTTTGGAATACGCTTTTGCTGATTTTAATTGTGCCGGAAGGCTCGTCAGTAGAACTGGCGCGGTCTGTGTAAATTGCCCCGCCGAAACCCCTTAAAAAAGAATTGCCGTTGGGATCGTTTGGGGCGAACTGGCCGGAGGTGGTATCGTTGCCGATGAATCGCGAGTTTTCAACTGTTAACTTGCCGTTTAGGCTGTTAATTGCCCCACCATTAATTCCTAAGTTGTTGGTGAAGTCGCTGTTAACAACGGTGAGGTTTTTATTACTTGCAAAAGCAATACCGCCAGCGCCACGTTCATCGTTGGTTGCAGTGGCTTTATTTCCGGTGAATTTACTGTCGGTAACGGTCAGGGTGTTGTTCCAGCCGCTGAAGATTGCACCGCCGCCTTTATCAGCCACGTTGTTGGTAAACTGAACGTTTTCTACGGTCATCGTTACTTCGTCTTGTGTACCGATCGCCCCACCATTATCCACCGTTTTACCGTTGATAATAGCGAGGTTTTTGACTGTAAAATTCGTAGCAGTCGCAACGTTGGCATTGACAAAAAAGGCGCGGGATTCGTTGTTGCCACTGATGGTTAAACCGGGTGCGGCGGCGCCGTCAATGGTGATGTTTTTGCCAACGGGAATATCGAGTTGACCGCTGGTGAGGGTAATGGTTTGGTTGGCTAAACCTGGAGCGAAGGTAATGATATCGCCGGCAACAGCGGTGGCGATCGCAGCCCTTAATGAACCCGGCCCGCTATCGCTATTGTTGGCTACTACGATCGTAGCTAAATCACCTTGGTAACTTGCCATAGCCTCTGGCCCCAAGGCTAAGGGAGATTCAATCTGACCCTTAGCAAATTCTAAATTCCAGTCGCCGTTGCTGCCAGTTATGTTGGTAGAGGCCGCAACGTCAGCTCCGGTTAATTGACTGAATCGATCGACGAAATTAACACCTGTACCGCCTGCTACATCGCAGCCGTACAGCATGATGTCTGCTTCTGGGGCTAGTGAAGTTTGCCACTTTTCCAACTGGCTTTTGTATTGCTCTATGTTATCTGAACCCAGAGCGGTATTGCCTAATTGTAGGCTGCCTGAACTGCCGTGAGAAATAATGTGAACCGAGTCTATCGCCCCCTTAGTAGAGGCGTATTTTTCCATCTCGGATGTGATTTGTTCGATGCCGTTTTTGGTGCGATCGAGTATTACTACCTGCTGTCCGGGCAGCACTCCTGCTGTAATTGACTCGTAATCTTTCACGCCGGCGTCAATGAAGACTAAGGAGCGCACTGGCCGTTCTTCAAAAGCAGATTGTGAGTTAACTTGAGCGAATGTAGAACTCATATTGGAGACTCCATTAAGGGCATTATTAGTAGATACACCCCGGAGTTATCTCATCAGGCTTATTTCATTATATCTTAACACCCAATTGATAGATGATGCCTTTTTAAAAATATTTTTGTTGATTTATTTTGCTCGGCATTTGCATTTTTACTTTTAACCAAAATGGAAATATGAGCCTCTATCTATGGGAATAGATCGCAATATTAATCGGGAATATTGAAATAAATCTAGGTTCTATTATCCAATTTTTTTTTGACCACGAATTTCAAAGGTGGTATCAAGCCCCCGAATTTATCCGTGGAATCAATCCAAAATCGAAAATCGAAAATCCTCAAGAAAGAGCATTTATCTCGCGCAAGTCAATCTAAAATCTAAAATCTAAAATCTAAAATCGATTGACCTTATTTTGCTAATAGTAGGCTGAGTTGAGGGATGCGGAAATAGTGGAGGTAATTCACCCCCGAATAACTCCTCTTATATTTAGTAGTTTTTATTTGAGTGTGAGATTTTACGTAGAGGCACAATGCACTAGAGTTTCCCTAGCTGTATTTCATCCAATGGAAAACTGAATTATGTAGATTTTGAACAATTCTATATGCTTTGACTTTGCTAGGTTTGCGGTACACCTAAATACTGATTCCCAGGACGTTTGGTCGCATTTACTAACAGTCAAAACAATCTAAGATTAAGTGGAACCCATCGCTGGAAATCAATTGGCTTATGGGGTGCTACACACTGTGAGGACTGCCATCCTCACTGCAAACGTGATTCAAATTATTCAGCGGGAGTTGATATGATTGCTGATTTAGTCAGATCGAAATCGTTGATTGCGATCGCCCCTGCGTCCATAATTACAATTGCATTCGGGTTCAGTCGCCCTCGGTACGTTCCATACCCTGCATTAAATTACTCTCCTTAATTAGCAAACAGTCGATCGCGTCCACCGCCGTTGCTGAGTGTATCACTATCTCGATCGGCATAACACGAACCAAGTCCGCTGTTTTGAGTCAGAGAATTATGCGATTTTGGCAATTGACTTTTGTATGGTTCGAGGTAATCTGAACTGAGGATAACAAAGCCTAATTGCAGTTGGTTCGAGGGACAGTCATAAGTCGAGCCAACTTTGTCAATCTCTCTAAGGATAGAGGCAGATTTTTGAAGTTTCCAGGTAAATTTATCGATGCAGTAAGATTCCCCAGCCAATATTCTGGCAACAAAATATCCACCTTCATTGATGCTGGACTCCTTGACTACAAAGCTTTTGGATGGGGGATTTGCGTCTTCCGAGGCGGGAGTCGTTTCCCTTAAAGAAGTCAACATATTCCGTCCTCCAAAAGTGAGTTTAGCGGTAGATACAGCCTTGGAGTCAGAGCTTCTGAAACTGCCAGCGACCTTGTTTATTTCGCCCATTCTTATGTAACCTATCTATCAGTTTGCCCTATTTCTGCTGCACTGCCATCCGCGATCGCACGGAATTTATATTCTGCGTGTTTTCCCTTAGTTCCGGCAAACGCGCCATTACCGATCGATCCGGTATCCTATCCGCGATCCCACTTTCACAAAAGAATCCAACTGTAATATCATCTCCGAGCAATTAACCATAATATCCTGGTCGGGGCGGGTTTTTGAGATTGTCAATTATTGGCAGGTATTGTTCGTGAACCCGCCCCTACAATCGCGGTCCCACGACCGGATATGATATAAGCCCGTGCTTCAAAGCTCGATAGTCTTCAGTCATTCGGCCATCTAAAATCTAAAATTTAAAAGGGTATGACACTTAGTAGATTGGCCTCGCAACAGCACCCCTCAAGATTCTGTGGAAGATGGCGGTTTTTTCCCTGCATTGCGAATATTAATAATCTTGTTGAGCGCCTCAAACCAAAAAGCAGCCCCCATAGAAATAGCTACGCCGCTCAATATCCAACCAAACAATCTTGCAATCAAAGCCGGCCACAATAAATTCCCCTGCTTATCTCGTTCCAAGCTGTTCTGTTCGCTCCATCCAAAAGGCAGAGCTACCTCATCCAAAGCTATATCTACATCCTTTTGAACTTTTCTCAGACTTGGTAAATTATCTAATTTAGTCCTAGCATTTTTTTCCACCAACTGCTCAGCGTACACATTAACAGTCGATCGCAACATCGAATCCTTCGACAACCGATTAATAATATGAATGGTATCAGCATTAGCAGCAACCGCGATCGCAGTTCCGAGCAAAATCGCCACCCCTCTAGCATTCCGCTTGTAAACACCAGAAGCACGCTCCATCGATTGGTCAAACCAAATTTCAATTTCTTTCTGAAACCGCTGCAACTGCTCTTGAGTATTTCCGCCACTTTTTTCAGCGCGCTGCGCTAAAATATAAAGGCTGCGTTTCAAAGATTCTGGCATACTGTCCAAGGTTTCTTGAATTTGTTGATAAATCGGACTCTCCTCTTTTAGCTCCATAATTTCTGCTACCGACTCTTGACTTTTTTTAACACTATTTAACAGATTGCTGAAACTAGGTTGCAGTTGCCCCAGCAGCGCCACCCGCTCAATTCTGCTGTCAAAACGAGCCTTGACAAATGCCATCTGCCTCTGAAAGTCTCTCCCTCCCTGCTCGGTTTCTGGTAGATAAACCTGAGAATCCTTAATATAAAATCCTAGCTTTTCCGACATTCGATCTAAGCTGTTGTTCAAACTTGCTAAATTGTTTTGATAATCTTCAACAACTCGATTGAACTCCGCAGTCAGCCACCTAAATTCTTGCTCAATAATCGGTTTAGTAGCATCCGGCAAACTCAGATTTTCTCCAATCTGTTGAATTTGTGCCAACTGTAAATCTTTAAATCTTTCCAATCTGGTTTTAGAGATAGAGCTGAGCAAACTAGAAACCTTTAAAGTCTCCAAAAGGCTAGCCGAAAAACACTCGGCTGGAATATAAGAAGGCCCACTGGATTTATTGCCGAAAACATTTTTAGTACCCGTAATTCCGTGGTACAAATCCCCCAGGCGGTGCGTAACAGAGCGGAATCCCTCTGATAACAGCCCTTTCGCTCCCTGATTCAAATCTTTGATAATCGGATTGGCGTAAATCGCATGGGCTAACTGTCCGACTCGCTTAAATTGCAGGGGATCTTTCGCACCTTCGCTGCCGCCAGAAATCAGCACTTCGATCGACTTCTTTAAATGTTCCGCCCGCCACTGCCAAACAGTAGCAATCAGTTCCTGAATTTCCGAAGCTAGCAAGCTTAAAGTCAGGTAGATAAATACTAAGCCAATGATAATATCTATAATTACAGGCAAGTTCATGGTATTTTCCTAGTCGCAAATAACTGCTGTCTAAGTTTACCCTCAGTTTGGGACGCTCAAAACTCTCTTAACTTATGTCAGAAATCTTTCCATTCCTTGGCCGCAAACCGAAAAATCGCTGGAATGACAGCTTTACAGACAAAGTGTGGATGCTGGCTTTTCTGTTGGCTGCAGTGCTGATTTTCGGGCTGAATCTGGGCGGCGTGGCTTTGCGGGATTGGGATGAAGGCATTGCAGCGCAGGTAAGTCGCGAAATTTGGCGCGGCAACTTAAATTGGCTGTATCCGACGATCGACTCTATGCCTTATTTCAACAAACCGCCGCTGGTACACTGGCTAATCGGGCTCTGTTTTGCCGTCGGCGGTGTCAGCGAATTGACGGCGAGGTTGGTACCGGCGATGCTGACGGCGGCTTCAGTGCCCTTGCTTTACGCCATTGGCAGGGAGTTGTTTCCTAGACGCTCGATCGCCATTTTTTCTGCCCTCGTGTATCTGACGCTGTTACCGGTGGTGCGGCATGGACGTTTGGCGATGTTGGATGGAGCAGTTTTGTGTTTTTTGCTGGGGGCGATGTGGTGTTTGCTACGATCGCGCCGCGACTTGCGCTACGCTTTGGGCGCGGGGATTGGGTTCGGACTCATTTGCCTGACTAAGGGCGTCATGTTGGGGCTGCTGCTGGGTGCTGTTGGCTGTATTTTTTTGGTTTGGGATACCCCGCGACTCCTCACTTCTGGGTATCTTTGGGGCGGATTGGCGATCGGAACATTGCCAGTAGCTGCTTGGTATTTTGCCCAATGGCTGCACTACGGCCAATATTTCATCCACACTAATTTAATTAACGAATCTTTCCGGCGCATTTCGGAACCTGTAAGCAGTCACAGAGGCCCGCCTTGGTATTATCTTTTAGAAATTTTAAAATTAGCTTGGCCGTGGCAGTTATTTTGGCTACAAGGGCTGCGCCTGAGTTGGGAAAATCGCAATTTTGCCGGGCCAAAATTAGTATTGGTTTGGACAGGAGTATATCTGCTGGCTATTTCTGTGATGACTACTAAATTGCCGTGGTATGTTTTGCCAATTTATCCAGCTTTTGCTCTTGCTGTTGGCAGTTATCTCGCTGAAGTTTGGGAGCAACTGTGGCTGCCGCCAGAACCCGTCAAAGAGGAAGCAGAAGAACGTTTTGATGCTATTTCTTTGCTGCCTCATCCCGCGATTTTGGCAGTGCTGGCTATAGTTGCTGTCGTCGGTTGCGTGTACTTCAGTGGCTGGGTATGGATCGGGGGACAAATTGCGCCTCCAGAGCGAGATTTGCAGTTAATGCTGATGTTTGTAGCTTTGACAATGACAATGGCGGCCGTGTTGCTGCACCGCAAAGACCGACAGTTTATATTAGTTTTAATTTGGGGAACTTACCTGACGCTGTTGGTATTGGTGGCTTCAGATAACTGGGTTTGGGAATTGGCGGAGGATTATCCGGTTAAGCCGATCGCCGAAATTGTCCGCACAGGAACTCCGGCGGGTCAACAAGTGTTTACTTCTCACCGCTTGGGCCGTCCATCGCTGAATTTTTACAGTCAACGCCAAGTTATTGTTGCCGACGCACCTACGCTCAAACAGAAATGGCAAACTCTTCCTCAACCTTATTTTCTGTTAGAAAAACCTGTTTTAAAACATTTAGGTTTGCAGAATGCTGAGGTTGTCAAAACAGCGGACGATTGGGTTGTGGTAACTCGAAAGTAAGCGTGTTTCCCCAAATTACCGTAGGGGCGGGTTCACCAACCATAATCGCCTCAGACCAAAAATCTCGAAAACCCGCCCCCACTTGGGCGGCAAATCCAAATCTACATTAGACCTCTTGCAAAAATAATTAGGACGGGCTCTGGGGCCCATCCCACAAGAGTTATTTTTTCTTGTGGGATGAGCCCCAGAGCCCGTCCCATCAATTGATGAAAAGCATTTTTGCAAGAGGTCTATTTTTGGGATGCAATCGCATATCAGATCAATCTAGGCGATCGGCTGTGTGCGGACGAGTTTACCAACAATTCATACCACAAACCAACAATCTCAAAAACCCCTACACAAACTCAACCTTAAAAAGCTTACCCAAAAATGTTACACTAAACAAAAGCCTCAGTTAAATGCTCTCTAATAGAACTATGCAACTTACTGAACAACGATACTACTCGATCGAGGAATATCTAGCACTAGAAGAAGCTGCGGACTACAAAAGCGAATACATTGACGGTGAAATATTTCCTATGGCCGGTGGCTCTACAAATCACAATCAAATAGCGCTCAACTTCAGTACCGAACTAAATTTTGCATTCAAAAAACTAGACTATCGAGTTTTCATGAGCGATGTCCGCTTGTGGATACCCAAGAAGCGCATCTATACTTATCCCGATGTGATGGTAGTATGTGGGAAGCCGGAGTATTATAATAACCGCACCGATACGATTACCAATTCCAGAGTAATTATTGAGGTTTTGTCAGCTTCAACTAAAGGATACGATCGCAGCAAAAAGTTTGAGGGATACCGCACAATTCCCACTCTTGAAGAATACTTATTGCTCGACCAAAATCGGAGATATATCGAACATTTTTCTAAGACGGATGATAAGCGATGGTCGTTTGCTGAGTACAATGAATTGGATGAGACGATCGCGCTTGCTTCACTATCCTTTGAAATTGCTGTGGCAGATATCTATAATAAAGTGAATTTTGAAGAAGTAGATCCAGAAATTGCACCTGAAATTGGAGAAGTTTAATCAGGCTCAAAGCCCGCCAGGGTGCATTTCATTTTTGCAAATATATTCGTAGGGGCGAAGCATTCCGGCAGTAAATCTATGGTAATCGCTAATAAATTATCTGCCGGAATGGTTCGCTTTTACAAAATTGAGATGCACCCCCGCCGAAAAGCCTGGTTTATTGGGTTTTGATGCGTCCGTGATTATTTAACACGATTATTTCCGGGGCAGTGGTGGGAATTAGGGAACCACTTACACTTAATGATTCCACCGGATATTTCTTCTAATTTAGCAGGGGTGTGACCTGCACCGAATATATCAAGGTTGAGATTGAGGGCTACTTTCGCGGCGTAAGCAATGTACAAAGCACCAGGTACTAATACTGAAAAAAATACTGTCTTAGCAACTAGATTGTTATCCATGATATCTGTTTCGCTTCAAAGAGTTAGTTATCACTTGTTAATTATTCTGTGATTGTATCGCTGTAGAGTCTTTCTATTTTCAACGCCGTTTCGACTCTTTGATACTCCGCTTCAACCTCTTCTAAAAGCGCGCAGGCCGGATCGGGTAAAGACTGGTTAGCATTTGTTCCCATGCGGCCCATGATTTCGAGTTCCTCGCACAGCTCAAACAAGCGAAAAGCACCGAGAGTACCGCTAATCGACTTTAAAGAGTGAGCCGATCGCCGCAAAGCCAGCGGATCGGCGTTGCACAGAGCCATAGAGATGCCTCGCAGCAGTTCGGGAGCTGTTTCGAGGTAAATCTCGATCGCCTCGTCTAAAGCTTCCACTTCTCGCAATCCCTCTATAATCTTGGCACTCAGGGACTCGTGCCCCTCTGACAAAGCCCGATCGAGATTTGATGCACCCCACTCGACGACTGCCGGCGAATTGGGAATTGTCTGTTGTGGATTTCCCGCAACAGCCACATTCGATCGCACTTGTAATTCACTCGTTCCTTCGATCTGTTCCGCCGGGGCATCCAAGCAAACGATCGGCTGCAGACGATCGAATGCGGAGTTCGATCGAGATTTACACGCCATCAAAGCTCGCACCAACTGATCGATGGCGATCGGCTTGCTCAAATAGTCGTCCATCCCCGCAGCCATACACTCTTCGCGATCGCCCTGCATCGCATTTGCCGTCATCGCCACAATCCAAGGCCTTGTCGATTTTCGATTTTCGATTTTCGATTTTCGATTGTTAGATTCATCAGTCGATTTTCTATTTTCTATTTGCGATTTTCGATTGTTAGATTCATCAGTCGATTTTCTATTTTCTATTTGCGATTCTCGATTGTTAGATTCCTTAGTCGATTTTCTATTTTCTATTTGCGATTCTCGATTGTTAGATTCCTTAGTCGATTTTTGATTTTCTATTTGCGATTCTCGATTGTTAGATTCATCAGTCGATTTTCTATTTTCTATTTGCGATTCTCGATTGTTAGATTCATCAGTCGATTTTTGATTTTCGATTTGCGATTCTCGATTGTTAGATTCCTCGTCAGTCAATGGGGGATTTTCGATTTTCGATTTTCGATTATTAGATTGCTCATCAGTTGCGGAAAGTTCTGATTCTCCCGTGAGATTTTCTAAAGTTAAATCTGCTGAAAATTGCTCGCGGATGCGGCGGGTAGTTTCCAGTCCGTCCATTTCCGGCATTTGCACATCCATCAGCACCACATCATAAGGCTGGCGGCGCAAAGCTTCGAGCACTTCGATACCGTTTCCCGCCACATCCGCGCGATACCCCATCCGCTGTAAAATTTGCAAAGCCACCTTCTGATTCACCAAATGATCGTCAGCCAACAGAATCCGCAGCGGTAAGTTCTCGGCCAGCACGGGTATGGTTTGCAAGAAAGGCCCGCTAGTGCGCTGCCCTTTAAATTCCGGTGTCTGTTCTCCAAAAATATTGATTAAAACATTGTAAAGCTGAGATTGTTTGATGGGTTTATTTAAAAAAGCAGCAAAATCCATCTCCATAGAAGGGGAATTAATTTCTTGCCTGCCGATCGAAGTTAGCATCACTAACGGCAACTTTTCGCAATCAGGATACCGGCGAATTTGCGCCGCTAAAGCCAACCCGTCCATTTCCGGCATTTGCATATCCAAAACTGCCAAGTCAAACATTTCTTTAGCAGCCAGCCAATCTAAAGCCAAACGAGCCGAAGCTGAAGCCCTAGCCACCATTCCCCAAGACTGAGCTTGGAGAGTCAAAATTCTGCGGTTGGTAGCATTGTCATCGACAATTAAGACTCGCTTCCCAGCTAATTCAGGTTGAGAATTGCTCAAGTTAAGTGGTAAGGAATTCTTGCAGCCAGAAACGATCGTACTAAAATAAAAAGTAGAGCCAACAGATTTCGTATTTTGGGCGATCGGCTGGTTGCTGAGTACAGATTTGCCATAGCCATATTTTTCGGCAATTTCGCAAGATTCTGCCCATCCCAAATCAAAAACTGCCGACGATCTAAAATGAGCCGGAGGATTGCCCGCGACACTACCCATACTTTCCACCCACATCCTGCCGCCCATCATTTCGGCCAAACGCTTGCTAATTGCCAAACCCAATCCGGTACCGCCGTACTGCCGGCTCGTTGAAGAATCCACCTGGCTGAAAGATTTAAATAGCCGATCCATGCGATCGCTCGGAATGCCGATACCGGTATCTTTGACCGCAAAATGTATTTCGTATGCTGGGTTAATTGCTACCGGTTCGCCAGCAATTAATGGCGGTTCTTTAGCGTTAGCCGCCGGCACTGAAATCTTTTTGGCAGTCACCGAAACCACCACTTCTCCAGCGTCGGTAAATTTAACCGCATTACTGAGCAAGTTGATTAAAATTTGCCTCAAGCGGGTGCTATCGCCGATCGCCGTTGCGGGTACTGTACGATCGATCAAGTAACCCACTTCCAGTTTTTTTTCTGCCGCCTTAGCAGCTACCAAGTCTAGAGATTCCTCAATGCAAGTGCGGAGGTCAAACGGATGTTCCTCCAAGTCCAATTTGCCCGACTCAATTTTCGAGAAATCTAGAATATCGTTGATCAGCGTCAGCAAGGCATCGCCGCTGCTGCGGATAGTTTCTACAAAATCGCGCTGTTCGCGAGTTAAGGGGGTATCCAGCAGCAAACCAGTCATGCCGATGACTCCATTCATCGGAGTGCGAATTTCGTGGCTCATGGTGGCTAAAAATTCGCTTTTGGCTCTAGTAGCCGCCAGTGCTTGATCGCGAGCTTTTGCCAAATCTACGTCGGTTTGCTGGCGTTCGAGTTCGCTTCCCACCCACTGAGCCATCAGTTTCATCAACTCTCTGTCTACAGCTCGAAACGGTTCTGTCACAGGAGTCGGAGAAAAGAAGCACAGAGTGCCGTAAACTTTGCCTCCCACCGTGACGGGAATGCCCATGTAAGCTTCAATGGGGAAGGCTCGATCGTGCGTGTTAAAGGAAAAACCCGAAAATCTCACCGACTCAAAGTAGATCGGTTCTTTTGCCATTGACGTAGCGACGCAGAAAGTTTTTTCCAGATCGTAGATTTGGTCTTTGACGATCGACCCGTCGGGACACTCAACAGCCATTATTTGATAGTTGTCGCCTTGAATGCAGGACAAAATTCCCACAGACAGGCCTAAATGCCGACATCCCATTGCCAGCAGTTCTTGGAGGCGCAAATCAAAGGTAGAGAGGTGGTTGAGCGGGTCTGTACGGGGAGCCGAAGTCACTTGGTACAAAGCTTTGATTGCAGCTTCGCTTTCTCGAAGTTCTTGTTCAGTTTGCTTCCGCACGCTGATGTCGCGGGAAATGCCGATAATTTCTTGGACTTCGCCTGTTTGGGGATCGCTGATCGTGCGGCCGGTGGTTTCAAACCAAATGTATTTGCCGTCTTTGCGGCGGATGCGGTAGCTGACGGTGTAAGTAACTGGGAGGGCCAGGACTTTCCAGTGGGCTTTGGCAATGGTTTCTAAATCGTCGGGGTGAAAATAATCCTTGGGGACGCGGCCGATGAGTTCCGAAGGTTCGTATCCCAGCAAAGCCCTGCTGGCGGGCGAGACGTAAACAAACACGCCTTTGGGGTCGTGTCTGGTGATCATGTCGGTTGAGTTTTCGGCCATCAACCGATAGCGGTCTTCGCTTTCATTACGTTCGACTTGAGAATTGCCCAATGCTTCTAGCATTCGGTTGATGGCGTCGGCCAAGCTTGCGAGTTCATCTTCTCCGGCAATATCAACGCGCAAGCTTGGGTCGCCGTTGGCTGCGATGTTGCTGACGCTGGTGCTCAAGGAAGCCAATCTCGCCAAAACTAATTTTTCTAGCAACAGCAGGGTGATGGCGCTAAATATTAAACCTACTGCCAGTATTGATAAGGTAAACAGCTCCAAGGTAGCCTGACCTTGGCCGTAGATGATGCGATCTGTCTCTACTCGCAGCAGCAGCGCTAGGTTGCCGTGGATGTCGCGAATCAGGGCGTATCCTGCGACTAAGGTGTCGCTGAGTGGCTCGACTAAAATTTCTGCTGATTTGAGGTTGGAAATTTTGAGTTTGACATTTTCCAACTCCTGCCTCGATCGAGCCATCGCCTTGGCGCTGTGCCCGGAGTAGTTCGCGGCTCCCACTTTAAAATCTAAACTCGGCAATCTAAAATCCACTGACAGGTGAGTCAGTTCTGAAAGCAAACCGATTTCGCTGCTGTCTAGGTAGCGTCCCAAGATCAGCGTCCCCCGCGACGGGCCTTGGGAGTTGCTGTTCAAGATGGGCTTGGCGGCAATCAGCAGTCTGGCTTCTGGCAGGGTGAGGACGCCTGTTTTGGCGACGGGGCGATCGCCCTCGACTGTCGATGAGTCTATTAGTGCCTCGGTCAAGTGCTGTTTGAAGCTTTCGGGAATCGGGATTTCGGTTTGGGATTTAAGGTCGAAACCTTTGCTGAAGATTGTCTTACCGTTGGAGTCAAGCAGCACCAATAAGTTTAGTCTCAAGTAAATAAATGTCGAATCGACGAAATTTGACTTGACAAAATTTTCGTTCCGTGTTTCGACGAAAGAGTAAGTATCGTCCCAATCGGCGTAATCTTGGGCGCTGGTGTCTAAATTCGACAAGTCATCATCTAATGCGTCCAAAGCCCGTGCGACATCCTGGCGGACGTACTGTGCCTCCAGGTTGTGAAAATCATGCAGCAAAATAGTTGATGCAGTGGCATAGAGAACCAGAATCAGGCTGATCAGCGCTGCACCGATGATTAATAGTGTTTTTTTTCGGAGTTGCATGGCGTCGCCCTCCTCACGGTGCTAATAGGCAACTAGCCAGGAGAGGTTTGAGACGTAGGTTGTTTAACATTGGCGATCGCAGGGCCTGCGTGTTTGGACTTTTCTGGGCTGACGAAAGCAAAGCCCTTGGTATTCCCAAGGTATCCGGTATGTTGCCCCCCACAGCCAGTGTAGTATTTTCAGAGCTTTAGTTCCATATTATTCACCAAAAAACGAGCGAGAAGCCCCTGGCTTTAGACATGGGGAGGAAAGCGGCTGCGACTTCAGTCGCCTCTCTTCAAAATCCATACGAATAACCATCTTTTTTGTGAATGGGTTTGCAATATTTATGGCTAATCCCTGCCACTCTTCCCATCGTGGTGGCGATATCAAACGAGCCGGATGCACGGCACAGAGCTCGTCCCACATAGGAGCCGACTTTCTTTCCTGCGGTGACTGTCGCGCTGATAATATCACCAGTTTGAAAACCGAAATGGATTTGCTTTCTTGATTTATGGCGAATTGGAAAGCCAAACTTATCCGTGCCACACATCTGTCTGCTGCCATGTCCCGTCGCCTTGATTAGCAGTGGTTGAGAAGTCAGCACCTTTAATTCTTCGACTTTGCCGACACTTGCAGCATCTAACCAGTGACATTTAGGTAGTTGCAAACGAGTTCGATTGAACTTCGTTTGACCGCCAGAACCCGTAGTTACCGGAAGTTCAGTTTTGTTGAGCTGATTGAACAACGCCCAACGTGTCGAGTTGACGGCAGCAGCATCTTTTAAGGGTCGTTTTCTTTGTGCTTGAATTCTTTTAAGAACATCAGGTTTTTTGGCCAGGAATTGCTCAATTTTTTGAGTATCTTTCTTTTTATTGCAAGAATCGCAAGCCAGACATAGATTTGAGATACGATTCGTGCCGCCTTTAGCTTTAGGGTGAATATGTTCGACTTGTAAAGGTATATTTTCACTACCACAATAAGCGCATTTTCTGTCCCACGCATCAAGAATATATTCGCGAACCTCGTAGCCCAAAAGTGTGCCTTGCTGATATTCAATACCTGAGATTTCAGGGTTTTCAAGTTGTTGTAAATCAAATCGCACAAGTTCTTGAGCTATTGACCCGATAGGCGCAAGTTTGATGAGTTTGTTCACCCAAGTGAGTGTAGTCAAAACTCGGTGTTCAAGACTGGGTGCCAACCAACCTCTAGGACCTGTGCGATTCAAGAACCTTGGTTGACGATAACGAGTATGTCGATTTCGTCGTCCCCTCCGCAGTTGACGGCGTGAGAGCAGAGCATCTTTGATTGCCTGACCTCTGTGAGTCAATTCTGCTGCCCAAATGACTTGTGCGCCGTTCAATATGGCAAAACCAGTTACCCTAGAACCAGGATCGATTTTAATCTTTAAATGGGGTCTGATTAAATCGGGTCGGGACTCTTCAAGAATCAAAGTGAACGGAAACTTACGGTAAATAGCCGCTTGTTTCTGCTTCAGAAGCCTCCTTGCAAAACCGGGATGAATTGGTGTTAGCGGTCTTTTTTGGGCATCAATTACAAAAACAAAATTAGACATAAAGTCCTCCATTGCTGGGTAAAGTTCGCTCCCTTGAATGTTTATTGAGCTTGTTATGCCAAAAGCACTGGTTTAACCCCGTTAAGCCTGTTTAACTTTTGGCGATAGATCGGAAAACTAGCGTCGCATTCTCCGGTATCGTGACTCAAAAAACGTAGGTCTAATCCTGTCTCTGGTAAGGTTCGGGCTTTCTTCTTGAACCGCTGGCGATCGAGCCGGACTTCCTGAAAGCCCCTAGCTTTAGCTATGGGGTTCCTTACAACCTATGACCTACAAGTCAAAACCTGACGATCGGCATCTTCAAAATTAACCGCCGATCGAACTCAAAACAGTTCGCGTTTGTTTGATACTAACGCAGCCAGGGCGGCGGGCGGTTGGGAGAACAGGCGTGCTGGGTGGAGAACCCTCTCTATTATTGTACCTAAAAAATATTGAGGAGAGAGGGAACTGGCCCGCGAAGTTTGCTTTGCCAAAAGGTTTTCACTCCAATAAATGTTTTGATTTTTGTCATTCTTCAGTAATCCTTGCAACAGTTGTAGAATCTGCCTCAAAGCAAATCCAGCCTGCAAGCCTGAACCCCGTTCAAAAATTGTGATAGCAGAGGCAATGAAGATCCGGCTACTTTTTATTTATTACATCTGCAAATAAAATATACGACAATCAATAAAATCGGCTTTTCACTTTTCTATTTTAAATTCATCAAAACTGCTAATTAAAATGTATAGATTCACCGTTGGCACCAGCCTCAAAAAACGGGTATGAACTGGTTTACCATAACATTATTCAACCGTACTAACAAATTAATACAAACTCGTTCCCAATCCCCGATCAAATCCTTTACTAACATTAGTGCCTGATGTCAGTAGAAACTCACATCAGGCACTATATGCAATCCGATCGCAACTTGAGTCTTTTTTATCGGATGACGGCTAAAGCACCGGCGCCTGCTGCAGCTGCAGCCGAGGAAAGAGCGGTGAAAAACAGCCACCAAGAGGCAACTTCTGCTGCTTTCCGGGTTTCTTCGGCTTGTTTTTCAGCTTGCAGTTTGATGCTTTCGAGGCGAAGCTGCGCCTCTTGCTGCAAGCGTTCTGCTCTTTGCAAGACGGTGTTGCGGCTTCTTTCAATTTGGTCGATCAAGCGGTTGGCATCTGCTTCGGAAATGTCCTCGCGAGAACTCATTAGTGCTACTAAAGTATCGCGGTTGAAATGACCCAGCCGATCGCGCAAAGCATCAAATCCGGCTTGCGGATCGTCAAATAACTTCCGCACGTCCCGCGTAATGCCTTCGTAATTTAGTTCAGGGCGATCGAGCGAATTGAGGTAATCCCGAATTTTTCCGAGAACCCCGTCAATTACCGACTGAATACCCTCCTGTATTTTCTGAATTTGCAGTGCGAACTCATCGCGCACCGACAAAATTCCATCGACAATGCGATTGGCTTCTGCTTCAGAAATATCCGGCCGCTGAGACAGCAGAGAAACAATTGTAGCTCGATCGATGTGCGACAAGCGCTCGCCCAAACTGTATGCACCGACTTTCGGGTCATGCAGCAGCAGTTGCAAGTCGCGCTTGATGGATTCGGGATTTAATTCATCCTTGCCCGTATTACGCAAATAATCTTCTAAAACACTCTGAAAATCGTGCACTTGGCTTTGCACCCGTTTTGCCAAACGGCGGGGCGCTTTCACAATCGAGCCAAGGGTTTCCTGCACTTGGTCGATAATTTGATTGACTTGTTCCTCGCTCAAATCTTGTCTCTGAGAAAGCAGTTTTACCAAAGTATCGCGATCGACTTGAGACAGGCGGCCACGCAGCGCCAAAGCTCCTTCTTTTGGATTTTCCAGCAGTTTTGTCAAATCCCGCTGAATCCCTTCAGGATTGAGTTCTGATTTGCCAGTATTGCGAAGGTAATCTGCAAGGGCGGTGGTGGTTTGGTCGTACTGATCCTTAGCTTTTTCTGCCAACTTTTGCGGCGTATGTACCGCGCTGTGCCAATTTTCTTCGGCGCTTTCGAGAAGCTGATTTACTTGGTCTTCGCTGAGGTCTTTCCGCTGAGATAGCAATTTTACCAAAGTTTGGCGATCGAACTTAGAAGCTCTAGCTCTGAGCGCCCACATTCCCGCTTCCGGGTTGTCCAGCAGCGTTTTCAAATCGCGCTTGATGCCTTCGGGATTGAGTTCTTCTTTGCCCGTAGACTTCAAGTATTCTTGTACTCTTTGCCACTGGTTATCTAGTCGGGCTTGCGCTGCTTCTTGCAGACCTTTAGCATCTGCTAAAACTACATCTCGCGTCCTTTCTAACTCTTGAACAATCTGTTCTACTTCCTGGAATCCGAAATTTTCGCGACCTCGGAGAATTTGCACAAAACTGTCGCGGGTGTAAGGAGAAAGTCGATCGCGCAACTGTTCGTAACTCGCGTCGGAATCCTCTAAGATTTTTTTGAAATCGCTCCCGATACCTGCTGCTGTCAGTTCCTCTTTCGGCGTCAACTTCAAATAAGTTTCCAACCGCCACTGCAAATCGCGAGCTTTTTCTTGCTCCTCGGCAAAGATCACGGTTTGTAAAACGCGCTGTCTAATTGCTTCTAATTCCTGGGAAATTTCTTTAATTTTGTCTTGGGTAAAAACGCCTCGACTAGCCAAGATTTCGGCAAAATTAGACTGTTTTAGTTTTTCTAATTCGCGGCGCACTGTTCCGGGGTCGGCGGTAGGATCGTAGAGCACGTCCCGAAATTCGCGCTCGATGGCTTGGGGGTTCATCTGCCACGAATAAGTGTTGAGTAGGTAGTTTTCTACGTCGGCACGAATTGGGCTGTAAGTTACGGGTTCGCCTTTGACTTGAGCGGTAATTTTATCAGTTTGCTGGGTAACTTTGTCTTTAGCTTCTTTGAGCTGACCAACTACTTTTTCAACATCGAAGTCAGAAATATCCGTGCGACCCAATACTATTCCCATTAAAGCATTGACTGCCATTGTCGTTGCTTGGGACATCATGGTCGGGCTTTCTCCGGAATTTTGACCGCCCAGATTGCTGAGGGCTTTTTCTACCCTACTTGCCAATTTATCTGAGACCAAATCTCCCGATTTAGCAGATTTGAGATAGTCTACTAATTGAGCGATGCCGTCTGATGGCTGCCCTTGTTTTCCTACTTGTTTCCAAGCATCTTGAAGTTGGTCTACAATCCGGTTTACGTCGCGTTTTGATAAGTCCGATCGCGAACTTACTAAATCTACGAGGGTTTGCCGATCGAGATTTGGCAAATTTTCGGCTGCAATAGTTTTTAGTTGCGGATCGTTGAGCAATTTTTCAAACTCGCTACGCATCCCTTTGATGTCTAATTCTGGCGGTTTGAGGCTTTGGATGTAGTCTTCGACGTTTTCGCGCAAGCTTGTGGGGTCGATCGCGCTACCGAGTTCATGGCCCACTGCTGCTGCTGCTGCTTTGGCTGTGGCGACTACTTGGTTGCTGGCTGCTTTGGCGCCGATAGCCGAGGCTGCGGTGCCGACAATGGCTTGAAAGCCTGCTGTGGCGCTGTTGACGACGGAACCGATCAAGGAACCGACGGTGGTGGAGCTCACCCAAACAAGCATTGAGAAATAGGTAGCCCACACGACTAAACCGACGATCGCACCTAAACCGGGACTGCTAATCAAGCTGAGCTTAACTGCTAGCAAGCAAGCAAAGAATAGGGCGATGGTGACGGTAATCAGCGTCCAAGTGCCTACTTTTCTGCCGATATGGCGGACTGGGGGGCTGCCGCTATCCGAGTGGTGGTCGTCGTCGTGGGATTGTCCAATGTACGAAAGGCCGGCTGCTACTGATAAATTTGTTAGCAAGAGTTGGAAAGCGCAGGCGAGTACCACTCCAGCTATCAAGGCGATAAAAAATTGTGGCCCGGAATAGAGGAGTGCTGCGTCTTCTACTCTGTTTGTTGTTGTAGTCTGGTCTACTGGCACTTGGGCCAGCCAGAACCCGATGTTATACAGTTGTGGATTTATTGGCAAATTTTGATACATAGTATATTCCTCGTTAAGGAGTGGGTGCGCGCGCTCATTGGCGCAAGTTAACTAATGTATAGTTTTAGACTCATGCCCCCAATGGCAAGCATCGCCTTATTGTCGAGCTAAAGCATCCCCCTACAGTTGGAAGTGTAGAAATATGTCTGCGGCCGGCTGTTTATTTAGGGCTATTTGTGCTATGTAAGTCTGATGAAAATAATCGCCGAGGAGAATCTGTGGTCGATCGATATTAAGAGTTGGTACAGGAGCCCAGACAAATTGTTCACAATTCATCTACCCATGCCATAGCAAATTAGCTTTGAAGGAATTCGATAGTGCAGCGAGAAAGTCATGCAATTATTATTGGCGGCAGTTTAGCAGGACTGTTTGCCTCTAGAGTATTAGCAAAACACTTCGACAGAGTAAGTATTGTTGAACGAGATTTTTTTCCAGAAAAACCCGCACCTCGCCCTGGGATTCCTCAATCTCGTCACCTTCACATCCTTTTAAATCGCGGGAGAATCATCCTAGAAGAGTTTTTTCCCGGCTTGGAAAACGAACTGGTAGCTGCTGGTGCTCGTAGTTTAGATCCGAGGTCGATCGGGTGGTTTAGTCCGGCGGGTTGGGCCCCGCACTTTAGCCCGGATCTAAATGATTTAATTTTGTTCAGTCGGGATTTACTTGATTGGCAAATTCGCCGCCGCTTGGCTGAAAATACGAACGTGCATTTCCTCCAAGGAGGCACAGTAACGGGGTTGCTGGCTAATGCCTCGCGTGCGGAGGTTGCTGGCGTGTCGGTGCGTTTTCGCGATCGTCACAACCCTAGTAACATCCATACAGAGAATTTGTATGCAGATTTAGTAGTCGATGCTGGTGGCAAAGTTTCCAAAACACCTAAATGGTTGAAAAGTTTGGGCTATGAACCTCCGCAAGAAACCGTTATCAATGCTTTTGTCGGCTATGCCACCCGCATCTATAAATGCAGCGGTAAATTGTCAGAAACAGCGCCAGTATTTGTGTCACTAGCCCCGCCAGTTCGCACTCGTGGCGGTGCAATTTTTCCGATCGAAGGCAATCGCTGGCTGGTGACTCTCGACGGGGGCGATCGCGATTATCCCCCCACAGACGAAGCAGGCTTTCTAGAATTTGCCCGCACTTTGCCAACCCCGACAATTTATCATGCGATTAAAGACGCAGAAGCCATCACACCAGTTTATAGCTATCGAGGTACAGAAAATCGTTGGCGCCACTACGAGCGCCTCCGTCGTTATCCTGAAAACTTAATAATTATCGGTCATGCAGTTTGCGCTTTTAACCCGATATACGGACACGGAATAACGGTTGCTGCACTGGATGCTCAGATGTTAGATGAATGCCTCCAAAAGCAGCGGCAGCGCTATCTGCAGGGCAATTTAAAAGGTTTCTCTCGACAATTTCAAAAAAAATTAGCAAAATTACATACAATTCCTTGGACATTTGCCATCAGTCAGGACTCTCGCTATCGGGGAAGTACAGGTGCAAAACTAAACCTCGCTACGAGGCTGACAATTGATTACATGGATTTGGTGTTAAAAGTGCTCGTCGGAGATGCTAAAGTTTGTCAAGCATTTGTGGAAGTTGTGCACATGATTGAGTCGCCGGCTGTACTTTTTTCTCCCAGTATTGCGCTGAAGGCGATCGGGCAATTACTCACTGTTCGGCAGAAGGCAGAATTAAGATCGAGAGTTTATACAGAATCAGGTTAGTTTTGCCAATTCTATTTTTTCCCCGCCGAGTAAGGAAGATAAAGGCAGATGAAATCCTATTCATCTGCGTTGATTTAACCTGATATGATGTCCGCGACAACCTGCATGATAAAAAGTATCACTTTGGCGACTGCGGTTTTCGGGTATTTCACGTAATTAAGATAGGTAAAATCCGATTTAGTACCGCAATTCTCGGTTTTTGAAATAAATCATTAGATTTATTTCAAAAAAGGTTTGCAGTCACGACTCACCCACAAGAGTCAAGAAACCAGTTTTTTTACCCATGTCCCTCGCGATTCACGCTATATTGTCGTAAAAAAAATCGGTTTCTGCGGCAGAGAATAATATAGAGTTTTGCAATTGTCACTTGCCAACCAAACAATCTAATTGTTCTTGCATTTGGGCGGTAACTCGATCGAAACAAGCATCAACATAATCGCGATCGCGCGCCGCCTCCGAACCATACCTCTCAAATACAATCGGTTCGCACACGCGAGTCCGAATTTGCACAGGTAAAGGTAGGTTTGGCAAAGGCCCAATACTCAATCCCCAAGGCAATCCCAAATACACCGGCAATACCACCGGATCGATGCCAAATAGCCACGGCATTCCCAATTCATGCAATTGCTTTGCTTGTTCGTACAAATCTGCCAAAACTATCAAAGTATCGTGAGCACCGTGCGATATAATTGGTAAAATTGGCACTTCTTCTCGCAATGCTAATTTGATAAATCCCTTGCGTCCCGCAAAGTAGATTCGATCGCGCAAGTGGTGGGGACGAAAAACATCTTGGGCGCCGCCCGGATAGACGAGAACTGGGGCATTTTTGCGTAAAGCTGCGATCGCCATTTTCGGATGCGCCTTGAGGGCTCCACACTGAACCGCCATGCTAGCAACATCAGGAGAAACTTGCCAAACCGTGGGGTGCATCAATCCGTAGGCCAAGCGTTCCGTACCGTACCTGCGGAACCATTCGTATAGGAACATAAACATATCTGGAGCAGCGAGTCCCCCGTTGTGAGAACCGACAACGAGCATTTTTCCGCTCGCCGGGACGTGGTGCCAGCCGTCGCTTTGTACGCGAAAATAGTAGCGGTACAGCCATTCCCAGATTGGCAACAAAAGCTGAATGAATTCGGGATTGCGATCGTCTAAAGATAGACCGTCAAAGGGATAGTTAGAGGATTTTCCGTCTTTTTTGTTAGTAGTTTTTGTCACTGGAGAAATATTTAACGCTTTGGTCATTATATAGCAGAAGGAAGAAAGCTTTAAATCTGGAAGACAGAAGGCTTTAGTTATTTGGGAAATAAGGAAGAAGGAAGGATATTAGTTTGGATTTTCCTCTCCTGGTGCGTGCGATCATCCCGATCGCCCTGCGAAAAAAAGATTTTTCCTATTATCATTAATATGATCCCATTCCGAAGGAATCTACCGCATTAGTTTTAGCAAGTGAAAACATCATAAACATCGAGCGCGGTTGCTATAGCAATATAATTAAATCAGAATTGGCGCAAAAATTTGGTTTCTGATTTGAGCGGGCTGCTTTTGTTCGGAGGTTTTGTGCTGGTTGTCTCCACAGGAACAAAACCGTTTGGAAACAGCTACAGCAACTGTCGCTGATGGCGGGGCGGCTTTAGCCACAAAAACACAACTGTGCCTCAAGCCGATAAGTTTCCGTTTTGGAAGATTTTATCAAGTTGATGCCCGCCATCGGGTCAATGCTAGCGATTGGCGCTGTTTACTTTTCCCCTCTGCCATTCCCAGACTCGGACACTTCCACCTTCTCCCCCTCCCCCACTGTGGCATAATGAGCAATTTATAGGCGTAGCAGCTTTATGTGTCTTCGCTCAACTCACCAAACATTAAATTATATAAATTAAACTTGACTTGCGGTAAAAAAAAGTTACATAAAGCTTTTTTGTGGAAGACAAATCGATTTTTTTGCTATATTGACCTGCAATTAAGATAATGATTGTGGTTAAGTGAGGATTTGAACGGATGAAAAACTTGAATTGCTGGAATAAACCCGCTGCATTGCTGGGCGCGATCGCGATCGCAACCGGAAGTTTGCAGGCAAATGCGATCGTTGTTGCCGCCCCATCAACATCCACTGTCAGTCAAGATGCTGAAAATATTTCCTTTGAAGATAGCGCCACCTTTCAAATAGCCCAGGCTGGCAACCTTTGTCGCAAAGTCACTCCCAAAGAAGGTTTGACCGTTCGCCAGAGCCCAGACCCAAAATCCCCTAGAGTGGGCGGGGTAGGACTTAACACTCAGGTAACGCTGTCCCAAGGCGCTACTTCTGTTAAAGCCTCCGACGGTCGCCTCTGGATTCAAATTACCGCTCCCGTCACAGGGTATGTAGCTAGCGGATATCCCAACGACGAAAGTAATTTAGGTTCGTGCACAATTAGTCAAACTCCTGCACCTGCACCCGCACCCGCACCCGCACCTGCACCAGCGCCCGCACCAGCACCCGCACCTGCACCAGCGCCCGCACCAGCACCCGCGCCAGCACCCGCGCCAGCACCCGCACCCGCACCAGCACCCGCACCCGCACCAGCACCCGCACCCGCACCCGCACCAGCACCAGCGCCAGCGCCAGCACCAGCACCAGCACCAGCACCAGCGCCAGCACCCGCACCAGCACCCGCACCCGCACCAGCACCAGCGCCAGCACCTGCGCCTGCGCCTGCGCCTGCACCAGCACCTGCAACGGGCCCCGTAAGTCTGTGCCGCCAAGTAGAACCTCGCGTAGCGCCGAGGGGTCTAGCTATCCGTACTGAGCCTTCAAGGACTGCTGCGGTTAAAGGTGGTGTACCGGCTAACGGTCAAGTAACGCTTGTACCGAATTTCCAGTTAGTGAAAGATAAGAATGGAGAAAACCGGAATTGGGTTGAGATTTCAGCTCCTGCGGCGGGATTCATCTCTGCTGGAAATTTGATCATGTGCAAGTAAACTTGTGAGTTCGATCGCTCTTTTAGTCAAAAAGAGCGATCGACACCGAAAATAGTTTTAAGATTGTCGCGCAGCAAGCGAACAACGCGGAACCCAGATTGCTTCGATGACTTACCCAGGAATAACTTATTTCTGTCGCGAGTCAGAGTTTTGCTGCGATATCTTTGGGGTTGGAGACGGTAATTTTGCGATCGCCCAGGAACTGTTTAGCGTTAATTGCTTCGTAGTTCGATCGGGCGGCGGGCTGCCCCATTGCTGCGATGGGAATTTGGATGCAGGCGATAACAGCTAGGAAAAAGAGCGCTCGCTTGACAATTGATGGGTTCATCAGGCTTGAGATTGTGCGAGAAACTTTTGTCTCCGAGATGCGAAAGCCGCCAAATCTGCCTCGGTGAATTGAGTTTGCTGCCATGAGGGGCGGGCAAGCAGTCGATCGCACCAAGCTTGAATTTTTGGATAACCGTCTAGGGACACACCAACCCAAGATAGCAAGGGCACGACGGTGCCGGCAACGCACTCGGCAAAGGTAACAGTGTTGCTAGCGAAAAAAGGGCGATCGTCCAACAAACCTTCAAAAAATGTCAGCACAGTATTGACTTTTTCCTTAGCCTTTTCTATTACTTGAGGTTCAGGAGTTCCCCAGCCCATTTTTTCACTGCTGAGGGGGTAAAGTGCCGGCGCAAGTTCGTTAACCGTGACCAATTCTACCATTTTCACAACTGCCAAATCTTGCGGATCTTTCGGTAGCATTGCCGGTTCTGGATACTTCGCTTCTAGATAGTCAAGAATTGCTAGAGACTCGACGACAGTGAAGTCATCATCGACCAAAACAGGGATGCGGTGAAAAGGATTCATTGCCACAAATTCAGACTGCAAGTGATCGCCGTCCAAGTGGATTTCTACTAATTCAAAGTCGAGGTTTTTTTCTAAGAGGGCGACCCAGACGCGGCGTGAGTTGGCGGAAATGGGAGTGTGGTAAAGTTTCATGGCGGTTGCTATAATCAAAATATCATCATAACAAACTTCTAAAGATGCTATAATTGGCTGATTATTGGCTGATAGTGACTTCCTGACGCACAGACGAGGTAATAGCCTCTACTAGAAATAACCGCTCGCTAACTGACAATTTAAGCGTTAATTTTACTAATTCTTGAAAAGATAAATCTTGTGGATTTTCCGAATAATTATCATTTCGATAGGGCGAAAAACTATCATCAGAACTTAAAGGTTTGGTATTCTGATCTAAAGTTGTCGTCATGTCTGCGTGGAGAAGCTCTAAAAATTCAAGATCGTTCCCTAGATCGGCAGCCTCATCCTCATCTACATCTTCAATTACTTGCAAACGTTCTTGATAGGCATTGATTTGATGTTCAATGGCTTCTATAATAAACCTTAAATCTTTAAATGATAGATTCATGTTAGCTTACTATCCTATAAATCACCTCTACAGGTAGTATGAGGGCTCGATTTCAGAGTCATCGTCAGAGGTACGTTCGGCACGAATCTCGTCCATAATTTCCTGAAAATCTGGATCGTCTTTAAACACACCCGCAAATTGCATCCAGGTGGGTTCTGAAGCCTGAATCGGTACTTCCCAGGAAATAGCTTCAATATGCTTAAGTCTTTCTAACAAAGTGGTTTGAAGTTGGGTAATGGCTTCTTCCCGAGTTGCTGCTTCAACTCGACAGTGCGGAAACTCGAAAACAGAAGCAGAAACCTGTCCTGATGAGAGAGTTTCTAACAGGAGTGTCACTTTCCATTGGCTAGATGGTTGGGATTGCAATACATTTAAGCTTGTTACCATGTTTAAATCACGCTTTTTAAGTGCTGTCTTGATTGTATCGCAGAAAAAAAAATCCCTCACCATTTCAGGCAAGGGGCGATCGCTTTTTTAGAGCTAACTCGTCTTCAGTTGCTCTAATTTTTGTCTAACCAAGATATCAACTTCCTCAACTTCAGCACTTGATTTCGGGAGGTCAAACGTCTTGGTTGAGGCTTCAGAGGTAAAACGGTCAACAAAGGCATGAAACGCTGTTCTATCATTGGGGTGAGCAATGACATAAGCTCTTAGCTCTATTTTAGTCATCCTATTAAATTCAGGCTCGCTCACAAAAACCTCCACAAACCATTGCGATAGATTTCTATCTCTATATTATCTCCTGCCAATATAAATAGATGACCTGTTCGCTCGTCTAGGCGGACAATGAAAACAGGGGTGAATGTATTGGTTAAGGATTGACATAGTATGACACATCTGATGCCTTGTTCAGCAGTTGGCAAGTTCATTTTAGCATTCCTGAATTTTTAATTAAATTGAACGCAGGGTTTGGCCATTGGGTTATGACCTGCGGTTTTAACGTGACCCATTCCACCCACAGTACCCAGGGCTTTATCTTGACGATTGTGACTTCCGACCGGAGAAGTTTGAAAATTTTTTTCCCAGCGGGAAAGCAAGCCAAACTTAGCGAAAAGATATCGCAATAAAGCCATAAAAACCCAAAAAGCCGAGGCGGTGATCCGCCCCGGCAAGGGTTACAGTATTGTGTTTAATTATTGCTTTGGTTCTATCCTAAAACTTCTGGTTGAAAATGTCAAGAATTTCCTGGGTTCTCAATATGTGGAATTATTGAGGAGCGGAATGATGAGAAACTATCACGTTCCGTTCTGTAACAATTATCAAAATAACAGGGCGGGCCCTAAAGCCCGCCCCATCAAACGATCGATTAATTAGTAATCGAAGTCGCCGCCGCCCATGCCGCCGCCAGCGCCAGCAGCAGCAGCGCCATCCTTCGGTTCAGGCTTGTCAACGACGATGCACTCGGTTGTCAGCACCATACCAGCAATAGATGCGGCATTTTGCAGAGCAGAACGAGTCACCTTCGCAGGGTCAACAATTCCAGCTTCAAACATATCGACAAACTCATTTGTCGCTGCGTTGAAACCGACGTTGAACGGCTTTTCTTTGACGCGCTCAGCAATCACAGCGCCATTCAAACCAGCATTTTCAGCAATCCGCTTCAGAGGAGCAGCCAGAGCCCGTGCCACAATCAATGCACCGGTCAATTCTTCGCCCTTCAGATTGCTATTAGCCCACTCTTCCAATTGAGGAGTCAGGTGAGCCAAAGTTGTACCGCCACCAGGAACAATTCCTTCTTCTACAGCAGCTTTGGTTGCGTTGATCGCATCTTCCAAACGCAGTTTGCGATCCTTCATTTCTGTTTCGGTAGCCGCGCCGACTTTGATGACTGCGACGCCGCCAGCCAATTTGGCTAAACGTTCTTGCAGCTTTTCTTTGTCGTAGGAAGACTCGGTTTCGTCCATTTGACGGCGAATTTGTTCGCAGCGGGACTTAACGGCGGCTTCGTTACCTTCGGCAACAATTGTGGTGCTGTCTTTGGTGATGGTGATGCGGCGAGCTTTGCCGATCATGTCGAGCTTGGTGTTTTCCAGTTTCAAACCGGCATCTTCGGTGATTAGTTGACCGCCGGTCAATACGGCGATATCTTCTAACATGGCTTTGCGCCGATCGCCAAAACCGGGTGCTTTAACAGCAGTCACATTCAACACACCGCGCAGTTTGTTGACAACGAGGGTAGCTAGAGCTTCTTTCTCAATGTCTTCTGCAATGATCAACAGCGGGCGGCCGGAACGAGCTACTTGTTCGAGCACAGGTACTAAATCTTGTACCAGAGCAATTTTCTTGTCTGTCAGCAAGATGAACGGTTCTTCGAGAATCGCTTCCATCCGTTCGGTGTCGGTGACGAAGTAGGGAGAAATGTAGCCTTTGTCGAAGCGCATCCCTTCGGTGATTTCCAATTCGGTGGTCATAGACTTCCCTTCTTCCAGGGAAATCACGCCTTCCTTGCCCACCTTGTCCATTGCGTTGGCAATCATTTGGCCGACTTCATCGTCGTTACCAGCAGAGATGGAGCCGACTTGAGCGATGGCTTTGGAATCTTCTACTTGTTTGGCGTGTTCGGCAATTTTTTCTACCAAAAACGTGGTTGCTTTGTCAACACCGCGCTTGAGGGCGATCGCATTTGCGCCGGCTGCTACGTTACGCAGACCTTCTTTGACCATGGCGTGAGCCAAAACGGTAGCTGTTGTGGTACCGTCGCCTGCTGCGTCGTTGGTTTTGGAAGCTGCTTGACGGATCAGGGCAACGCCTGTATTTTCTACGTGGTCTTCTAGTTCGATTTCTTTGGCGATGGTAACACCGTCATTGACGATCTGAGGAGCTCCGAATTTCTTTTCGAGAACCACGTTACGGCCTTTGGGGCCGAGGGTTACGGCCACTGCTTCGGCCAAAATGTCCATACCGCGTTCGAGGGCGCGACGTGCATTTTCGTTGTAGATGATACGCTTAGCCATAGTTTTTGGGGATGAGAGGGTTTGAGATTTTGGATTGGGGATGATGGATTTTAGTCATTTGTCCCGTGTCATTAGTTGTTTGGCGGCGTTCGCTTTAAACTAATGACTGATGACTAAGGACTGATGACTAATGATTAATTAGTTAACGATCGCCAGAATGTCTTTTTCTGCAAGCAAGACGTATTCGTCTGTGCCGAGTTTGATGTCGGTGCCGGCGTACTTCGAGTAGAGAACTTTGTCGCCGACTTTGACTTCCATTTCAATGCGGGTGCCATCGTCATTGCGCTTGCCGGGGCCCACGGCCGCGACTTCGCCTACTTGGGGCTTTTCCTTAGCTGTGTCGGGCAGAAGGATGCCGCCGGCGGTTTTTTCTTCGCTAGCGCTTACTTTTACGAACACGCGCTCGCCTAACGGTTTAACGGTAGAAACACTCAGTGATACTGCTGCCATAAATAAATCTCCAGATTACAGATTGTCGTGAGTCAGTCGTCAGGGGTCACGATGAAAGCAACAGCGGACTACTTACAACTGACATATTAGCACTCTCGACTCCTGAGTGCTAATTTAGCTCTAGAAAGGGGCGATCGCAACTTAGTTGTCAGTACGGGTTCCCGAACCGACAATGAGTTGGAGAGGGGGAGAGAGAGGGAGAGGGGGAGAGAGCCAGAAGCGAAAAATCCCGGATTTCGACTTGTTATGCCTTTAAAACTTGCCTCTTGTTTGCCCTCAATTTCTGAATTGTAAAAAACCTACCGTTGAGACGGGAGGGAGTGGGGGCTGTGGTGATGACTTTAGACCGCTAACCAATTACTGTTGACGAATGAATAAAATGACAGAAAATAACATGGAATCTTGCAGCCAAGGCTTGAGCGCTTGCGTCCAAAGCCTGGGAATCCCTCAAATCGAGCGGCATATTTTTATCTGTGCCGACCAAACCGTGCCCAAGTGCTGCGATCGGCAAACCAGTCTGGAGGCGTGGAATTACTTAAAAAAACGCTTGCAAGAATTGGGGTTGGACAAGCCAAGTGCCGATCGACCAACCTGCGTCTTTCGCACGAAAGCCAATTGCCTGCGAGTGTGCGCGTCTGGCCCGATTATGGTAGTCTATCCAGACGGAGTGTGGTATCGCGACGTTACTCCACCCGTGATTGAGAGAATTATTCAGGAACATCTCCTAAACTCAAAGGTGGTTCAAGAATACGCTTTCTTGACTCATCCTTTGCCTGTGCCTGCTGAGACCCAGCCAAACATTTAAGTGTAGCGCTGTTTAAAGTACAGGGTTATAGGTAAAGTGTTAAATTTAAGGTTAAGGGTGAAAAATTGAGACAGTTTCGCGTCCGGGCGATCGCACCTGCTACAGCTCAATAAAACTGTAGTTAGGTTCTTGTCTTGCTGGTGCCGCTTCCCGTGTTCCTTGTGTTTCTCAAAAGGTACAGTAAAAAAAATCGATCGCAGGAACTGAGAAATTTTGTGCAAAAAATTCTCAGTGGCAGACACTCAGGAGGTTGCCAAACTACACTAGAAACAGTTAAATACGTAAGTAGGGAGTCTGCTTAAATTTCTCTATATCAGAAGTATCATTTAAAACCGGGGCATTAACCTGAAATTGAACCATCGAGATTAAATATTTAACTTGCGCTCTGTTAGGGAATCTGCAATCAATCAAGGCTGATCTTGACAGGGCGATCGTCGATTACAGGTTTGGGCTGCGTTCGAGGTCGTAAGACACTCACAAACAGCCGTCGATTATAGGTTGGAAAGCGGTAATACCCGCCCCGCTTTCCCTCACCGCCATCCCTTCAGTCGATCGTCGTCCTCCACTCCCAGCCGGGTGGCGGGGGACTGACCGAAAAAACAGAAGTGAAAACAAGGAAGTGTGCGGGATACTTTAGCGGGAATAAACATGACAAAGGACAATAATTCAGGAGAACAAAAACGGCTGATGCTGGTTGACGACGACCCCAATTTGATCTTGCTGGTCAAAGACTACTTGGAGTTTCGGGGTTACAACGTCATTACAGCAGAAAACGGCAGAGACGCTCTGGAAAAACTAGAACAAGAAGTTCCCGACTTGATGATCTGCGACGTGATGATGCCGGAAATGGACGGCTACACTTTAGTCAAACACATCAGAGAAGACCCGCGCACGAGCTGGATTCCGGTTCTTTTCTTGTCCGCAAAAGGTCAAAGTTCAGACCGAGTAAAAGGCTTGAGCACGGGCGCTGACGTTTATATAGTCAAGCCTTTTGAACCAGAAGAACTGGTAGCCCAAGTGGAATCTTCTCTGAAAGCAGCATCCCGCTTGATTCGTCACTCAAATCCCGGTATGGAGAGTGGCCCAAAAATTAAGGCGCGCCGCAATGTCGAATTGACTCCCACTGAGTTAAAGGTGGTACAGTTGCTAGCGCAGGGTATGGCAAACCGCCAGATCGCAGACGTGATGAATGTCAGCCAGCGGACTATCGAAAGCCACGTCAGCAATATGCTGGGCAAAACAGGTCTGCACAACCGGACAGAGTTAGCTCGCTGGGCTCTTGAAAGCAAAAAGGCTTGAGCGGAGGTAGTCTGCGCTATGAAATCAGGGGAGCAACATCTACTGCTATGCGCTGGGCGTATGCCTGCTTGGCGGTAGGGCGGTGGGCGCGGTAGTTTGAAGACGCCCTTAACCTTGACACGGCAGTCGGTATTGAGTTACTAGGCGTATAGTTTGTGAGGGCCCCTCGCTCAAAAGCAAGCAGGGTTAAAAGAACCCTCTGGCGGTAGAGCCGAAAATATGAAATACTGGGGAGATGGAGTTTTCTGAAGTCTAATCTATTGCCTCAGTTAGCTCCATGTTGCTAAAATGTGATATTTAGATTAACTTCTTTCTACAATTATTAGGTCTAAGTTTCTATGACAAACTTAATGAACCGCCTTTCTATTTTTGTGGACGGGAACAATATGTTCTACGCTCAACAAAAGAACGGTTGGTTTTTTGATCCTCGCAGGGTGCTCGAATATTTCAAAACTTCGCAGCCGAATGTCATCTTGATCAATGCTTTCTGGTATACGGGTCTGAAAGACCCCCAAGATCAAAGGGGATTTCGAGATGCTTTGATCAGTCTAGGTTACACGGTTCGCACTAAAATTCTTAAGGAATATTACGACGATGCTTCGGGCAGATATTCTCAAAAGGCTAATTTAGACATAGAAATTGTGGTTGATATGTTTAATACCGTGGATCAATACGACCAAGTTGTGCTGTTTAGCGGGGATGGGGATTTTGAGCGGGCGATCGAGCTGCTCCGCTCGAAAAATACTCATATTACTGTGGTATCCACCGAAGGAATGATTGCTAGAGAGTTACGAAATGCTACAGATAGGTATATAGACCTAAATGAAATTAGGGAACATATCGAGAAGATGGATTATTAGTCAGTAGTTAGTAGTTATTAGTCATTAGTCATTAGTCATTAGTTAGTAGTTATTAGTCAGCAGTTATGGGTTATGGGTTATGGGTTATTAATTATTCGTTATTGGCGCGAAACACGGGACTGGTGCTCCCGCCAAAAAACGCATACTTGCTTTCCGATAGGAGCCACCAGTAGCCCAAAATTTTAGACTAAGGTTCAAGTTCCCAGATTCATCTGTGGAGTAAATCTCAAATCTAAAATCTAAAATCTCAAATCTAAAATCGACTGACTGGAGGCTAAAAATCCAGAAAAACGGACAAGTAAAAATCAGGAAAACACTTTTGTAGAGCTATGAAAACTCAACCAAGTCAAGACCGGATTATTATTTTCGATACGACTTTGCGGGACGGAGAACAATCTCCGGGTGCATCTCTGAATGTGGATGAAAAGCTGACGATCGCCCGCCAGTTAGCGAGATTGGGCGTAGATGTGATTGAAGCGGGTTTCCCTTTCACCAGCACGGGAGATTTCGAGGCAGTCCAAAAAATAGCCCGATCGGTTGGCACAGAAAATGGGCCGACAATTTGCGGTTTAGCGAGGGCGAGAAAGGAGGATATTAAAACAGCAGCCGAGGCTCTGAAACCCGCCGTAAATTCGCGAATTCATACGTTTCTGGCTACGTCCGATATTCACTTGGAGTATAAGCTGAAAAAGACGCGGGCTGAGGTTCTGGAAATAGTGCCGGAAATGGTGGCTTACGCTAAGTCTTTTGTGGATGATGTGGAGTTTTCGCCGGAAGATGCTTGTCGATCGGAACCGGAGTTTTTGTATCAGGTTCTAGAACGGGCGATCGCAGCGGGTGCGACTACTGTTAATATTCCCGATACTGTCGGCTATACGACTCCGAGCGAGTTTGGGGCTTTGATTCGCGGAATTAAGGAAAATGTGCCGAATATCGATCGCGCAATTATTTCGGTTCACGGTCACAATGACTTAGGATTGGCTGTTGCTAACTTTTTGGAAGCTGTGAAAAATGGCGCCAGACAGTTAGAATGCACGATTAACGGGATTGGCGAACGGGCGGGAAATGCAGCTCTCGAAGAGTTGGTAATGGCGCTTTACGTGCGGCGCCAATATTATAATCCGTTCTTGGGCCGGCCTGCGGATTCTGAGGAACCGCTGACAAATATTGACTCGCGCCAAATTTATAAAACCTCGCGGTTGGTTTCCAATTTGACGGGGATGTTGGTGCAGCCAAATAAGGCGATTGTGGGGGCAAATGCTTTCGCTCACGAGTCGGGAATTCACCAAGACGGAGTGCTGAAAAATAAGCGGACATACGAGATTATGGACGCTGAGTCGATCGGCTTGACTGAAAATCAAATCGTCTTGGGCAAATTATCCGGCCGTCACGCATTTCAGACTCGCTTGAAAGAGTTGGGTTTTGAAATGGCCGACGATGAGCTAAATAAGGCTTTTGTCAAGTTCAAAGATTTAGCTGACAAGAAAAAAGAGATTACTGATTGGGATTTAGAGGCGATCGCCAATAACGAAGTGCACCAAGCACCGGAACTATTCCGGTTAGAATTGGTGCAGGTTTCCTGCGGCGACAAATCTCGCCCGACAGCAACTGTCACTGTGCGGAATCCGGCGGGCGAAGAATTGACCGATGCTGCGATCGGCACTGGGCCTGTGGATGCGATTTACAGGGCAATTAACCGGGTGGTAAACGTACCCAACGAGTTGATCGAGTTTTCTGTACAATCGGTAACAGCAGGAATTGATGCGATCGGCGAAGTAACAATTCGCTTGCGCCACGAAGGCAAAGTATTTTCCGGTCACTCAGCAAATACCGACATTATCGTAGCCTCCGCAGAAGCATACATCAGCGCTTTAAATCGCCTGTATCAGGCATTGCAGCATAGTGCTGAAAAATCCTCGGAACAGCCAAATCTGATCAGAAATGAAGTTGTTGCAAAAGCACAGCGCTGATAAATTTATTGTCAGCCATTTTTCTTGAAACCAACCGCAGACGAACCCAGATCGAAGCAGATAAATCTCAATTAATCTGCCTTAATCCGGGTTTATCTGCGGTTTAAAATTACTTTTTTTACTAATAACCAAATCTTGAAAAATGCAAGACGAAACCTTAAAAAAAGAGCGGCAATTCCACGATGCTTGGGCATCCACAATCGATATTGACGGCATTCAAGTCAATGATTACTTTGAAGCTTGTACCGCCCCAGAAAATAGATTTATCGTCCAGCAAATGGGCGATATTACAGGCAAACGCCTGTTAGATTTAGGCTGCGGCGCGGGAGAAAACAGCGTTTATTTTGCTAAAAAAGGCGCGCATTGTGTGGCTGCCGACTATTCCCAGGGCATGGTAGACGTTGCTCTGAAATTGGCAGAGAAAAACGGCGTCAAAATAGAGGGCTGCACTGTAAATGCAATGGCGATGGATTTCCCGGACAAGAGTTTTGATATTGTTTACGCTTCTAATTTGCTGCACCATTTGCCGGAACCGGAAAAGGCAATTCGCGAAATGCACCGCGTGCTAAAACCGGGGGGAAAAGCTTGTTTTTGGGACCCGATGAAGCACAATCCCGTGATTAATGTTTACCGCAGAATGGCGACTGAGGTGCGGACGGAGGATGAAAGTCCTTTGGATATTAATATTGTGAAAATTGTTCAATCTTTGTTTTCCGAGACGGCTTACGATACGTTTTGGCTGACATCGCTGTGGATTTTTTTGCGCTTTTATTTGATAGAAAAAGTGCATCCAAATGAGGAGCGTTATTGGAAAAAGATTATCATTGAACAAGAGAGATTGAAACCGGAATACTCTCGATTGGAAGAGTGGGATAGCTTTTTGAAGAAGTTGCCTTTGATGAAGCGCTTGGCTTGGAATTTGGCTGTGGTGGCAACGAAGTAAGACGATTTTAGATTTTAGATTTTGGATTTTCGATTAAAGAATCGGGAATGACTGATGATATCAGTGGTAGGGTGCGTCAGTTTTGAGATTTTAAATCAGCGCCGAAAGTATTATTCTGACGCACCATTTGTTGTCAGGTGCGTCAGTTCCGAGATTGTTTGTTTGGAGCAAAAATAATCACAACTGACCAATAATTTCTTGATGGTACAAGCCCCCGCATTTATCCGTGGAATCAATCCAAAATCGAAAATCGAAAATCCTCAAGCCCCCGCATTTATCTCGCGCAAGTCAATTCTTTAATCTAAAATCTAAAATCTAAAATCGATTGACGCACCCTACTGAAAACTCTAAAAGAAGTACAATAAGTCAAAGCATTTAATTAAGAGGCTAATTATGCCAGAAACTATTACTGCTATCTACGAAAACGGGGTTTTGCGTCCCCTGATTCCTTTGTCATTGAATGATGGGGAAACTGTGCAAATCACAATTGTAGCGGAAGTTTCGCAGGAAGAACTCAAGGGCGATCGCGAAAAGTCGATGATTAAGATGCTTGTAGAGGGGGTGCGTTTGCCAAAGAAACAGGGTAAGCTCGATCGGGCAGAATTAATCAAGCGCGCGCAGCAGTGGCGCGAATTGATGCAAAAAATGGAACCGCTACCAGGTAAGCCTATTTCAGAAATCGTTATCGAGGATCGTGGCCCGTGGTAAATGCTTATTTTCTGGATACTAGCGCTTTAGTCAAACGATACGTGCCTGAAAAAGGCAGTGAGTGGATTTTATCGATTACCGATCCTGCTACAGATAACCATTTAGCTATTAGCCAGATTACTTGGGTGGAGGTACACAGCGCTTTTGCACGCCGTCTGCGGGATAGAAGTTTGTCTGCGGAGCGTTTTGATTTAATTGTGCAAAAAGTTAGGGAGGATTTTGAAAATGAATACCGAGTCATAGATGTCGATCAAACTTTGATAGAAACAGCCACCGAATTGGTGATGCAACATCCACTGCGGGCTTATGATGCTGTGCAATTGGCGGCTGCTTTGCGCGTTCAATATATTTTAACATCCATACCAGAAACTCAACTAATTTTTGTTTCGGCGGATAACAGATTGCTGGATATTGCTCGTTCGGCAGGGTTGGCGACGGACAATCCTAATAATTATCCGTAATCAAGCTGTTTGTAGTGAGGAATGCCAGTCCTCATACAGCGGATTCCAGGTTTATAAAGTACACCCCAGAAACCGGGTTTCTTCTGGATTTCTCGCCAGAAACCGGTTTTATTCAAGAAACCCGGTTTCTCTGTACTTCACTTACCTGGAAAGTGCTGTATCATAAAATTTTGAGGACTGGCATTCCTCACTACAAACTAATTTTAGTGCGATCGCTCTTTATAGGATTTCTTTCAAAGTTTTAACTAAGATTTGATTCTGTTCCTCCGTACCTACACTAATCCGCAATTTGTCTTCTAATCGGGGCTGATTGAAGTATCGAATCAATATTCCCCGTACTTTGAGTGTTTGATAAATTCTTTCTGCATCGCCGTTTGGTGGCCTAACTAACAAAAAGTTGGTTTGCGAGGGCCAAACTTCAAAGCCTAATTCCTGGAAGCTAACGGCTAGTTTTGCTCTGGAAGCCTTAATTTTTTCGGCGTTGGCTATTTTGTGGTCTTGATCTGCGATCGCCGCTGCCCCCACTGCATAGGCTAAAACATCTACATTATAGCTGTCTTTAATTTTATTTAATTCAGCCAGCAGCGCCGGATTTGCTATGGCCAAACCCAGCCTCAATCCTGCGAGGGAATAACCTTTTGAAAGCGTTCTCAAAACTATAACATTACTGTACGTTTCTGTCAAGTTCAAAGCATTTTCTTCGGCGAAATCTACATAAGCTTCGTCGATGACAAGAATGCCCGATAACTCTTTAGCTAGTTTCTCCAAATCTGCCACAGATAGGGCTGTTCCCGATGGGCTGTTTGGCGAAGCTACAAAGGTTACTGCCCCTCTGGCTGCTATTAATAAATCGACTGGTAACTTGTAGTCGTCGGGATAAGGAACTTCGACAAATTCTGCCTCTTGAATTTCTGCCAAAGTGCGGTACAATACATAGGTAGGCGCGGGACAAACAATCTGTTTCCCAGATTCGCCGACAGCGCGAACTATCAAGTTTAATAAATCATCGCTGCCGTTACCTACCGCAATCCAATCGTCAGGTACTCCTAAAACTTTACTAGCAGCAATGCGGAAACTTTTGCCCGTTGGATCTGGATAGCGCCGCAGCATTTCTCCGTCTATTTCCTCAAGCACTTTTAAGGCTTTGGGAGAAGGCGGATAGGGATTTTCATTAGAATTTAATTTAATAATTTTTGTGCCTAGCGGTGGCTGTTCTCCCGGCACATAGCCAGACATTTCGTGGATGCTTTTGCGAAAGTAATTCATCTATATAATTGAGTTTTGTGGAACGTGCCGGAGAGCCCGTTCTTGATAATGGTGCAAGATATCAAGTTAAACAAATTATATCAAACAATTAGTGACTATCCGCGTTATACCCAAATCAATTAACTTTTGCATATCCGCTCGATCGTCCACCGTCCAGGCTACAATGTCAACTCCCTGACTCCGGCTTTCTGGAATTAGTGCGGGGTTTTCCAGCAACACGCGGTACTGGCTGCTAATCAAATTATCCTGATGCGCCACAGCTTGAGCAAATTGAGTTTTGTATGCTTCTAGATTAGCAACAATGTGTCCGATCGCCAAATCGCCAGATAGCCGCCGCACTTGTTCCAGAAATCCATCGTTAAAGGAGGTAATAACGCATTTGTGTTGGATTTCTTCGCCCTTCAAAGTCTTGACAAAATCCGCGACATCTGCATCCGACCACTCGCAGTGCGGCTTGGCATCAAAGTAAAGAAATTTGTCAACATTTTTGAGGATAGCTAATGATTCTTTTAAGGTAGGAATTTTTTGTTGTGAAAATTCATCGCTAAACCATTTTCCCGCATTAAGTGTCTGCAATTGAGACAGGGTTGTTTCCCTAACTTTGCCAGAAACTCCAGTGATTCTATCTAATGTGGCGTCGTGAAAAATCACTGGTACGTTGTCGGCGGATAGCTGGATGTCAAATTCGATCGAATGAGCTCCACGGGCGATCGCCAGTTCAAAAGCTGCTAAAGTATTTTCGGGGGCGATCGCCGAAAATCCCCGATGTGCGATAATTTCTACATTCACTGTCTTGTACCCTCTAAAAAATCTGCCACAGTTTGATTAAAAGTTTCCGGTTGAGTCAAAAAAGACCAGTGATTCCCCGGTACTTTTGCAACAGTAAGATTTTTCAAATATCTCTTGTATGGCTGCATTTGCCAAGCCATGCGATTTACGCCTTTTTCCGGCTGTACAAACAAAGTTGGGATCTCAATATTTTCAGTTAAACCGGCAACTTTCATCACTTCTGTAAATATCTGATTTCTGGCTGTAATCGCAAATTTACTGCCCCAATTTCCGTCGGATTTTGGTTCGATTTGCTGTTGGAATACCATTTGCTGCACATCACTCCAATCTGCGAATTCTCCCGATTGTTTTGCCGCTGCTTCTGCTTGGGATAAAGTCGCAAACGGGCCCACACATTTGAGACAGTCTAATTTTCGGTAAACAATTGGCAGGGTGAGTTTCATCGCGGCGGGCATTTTGGTGATGAAGATGGGGTCTACTAAAATCATACTGCAAAAGCGATCGGGATTTTGCCTCGCCCAAATCGGTGCTAGTTTTCCCGTCCAAGAATGTCCTAAAATGTGGGCGTCTGGCCAGTTGAGATGTGCCATCAAAGCTTCTAAATCTGCGATCGCACTTTCAAAAGTATAGCCTGTTTTCGGTTTGCTACTCTCTCCGTGACCGCGCATATCTGGCGCTACAATATGATAGCGGTTGGACAAGTAATTGCCCAAGTTAGTCCAGACACACGCACTATCTGCTAAACCGTGTAACAGCAGCAAACGGGGAGATTTTTCTTTCCCTGTGTCTGGCTGCCATTCTAGGTAGGAAAGTTCAATGTCTGGTAAGTGCAAAGTATTACGAGTTGGCATAATTAGGGTATTTTATAGTTGGATAAATGTAATTTAAATTTTTTATGAACAGGCAAGATGCCTGTTCCACAAAGAGTGAATTTTTTTGTACGGTTTTCATCAACAGGCAAGATGCCTGTTCCACAAAGAATAAATTTTATTGTGGGGTGGGGTGGGCTTCTAGCCCGCCCTTCTGACTTAACCTTTGCCCTTCAAACTCAACAAGATAAACTGAGTTTTCTGCGCTTCATCAAAATTGTCATCGCTGACCAAAACTAAACTCTGGCTGCCATCTGGCAAGCGCGGGCCGAGGGTCATCCCCTCTAAATTGTACAGCGGAATTCCGAGTTGGCTTAAGTCTAGGAGCAACTTTTTCTTAACAGGTTCGACGGCCACTCGTCCTTTGAAACTCTGGATTCTCGAAGTATCTGTAGCCGCCCCAACCGCTACTTGATAAATCCTAGCGCTGTATCCCGACAGGCCAAAAGAACGTTCTAAACTCAGAATCTGACCGCCACCGATTGTCACTAATTCTGTTAAACCGTTCAAAATAGTCATGGGAACCTGGTCTAGTGTGTAAAGATTTTCTGAGACTAATTGCGGCGTTTTATCGACGATGATATAATGTAAAAGACGAAGTTTGCTTGCCTGTTCTGGGTCTAAATCTTGCATTAACGGGGCTTCCGTAGCTGCGAACAAACGAAACGGGTCTAGACCGCCTGGACTAAAGGTTTCTGGGTCGATAGTTAAAGATTCAAAACCTAAATTGTCCACCACTCCTTGCTGCTGTTTTTCATCGCTGGCATCGGGAATATAGCGCTTTGGTATCGGCAAATTTCCCCGCATTTGCCCGGTTTTGAGGTCAAATTCTCCGAGAAAAGGAGGGATGCCCACATGAGTAACGCCTTCGCTGGCGACAAATATTGAATTGCGGGGAGAAAGGGCGATGCCTTCGGGATTTATGGAACCCCAAGAGAAGGTTTCACCGTCTGATTTTTTGAGGGAGGTAACGCCGTCAACGGTAACTTTTTTCAGGCGAATATTTGCTGGGTCACTTGATGTGAGGTCGAGTCGGAGACTGTAAAATCTCGCTTCTCCGTTTTCGCTGGGGTCGTCGGAAAGAGCGTAAAAGCGATAAGCTTTGGAAGTGACTTCGCTAATACCTTTGGGATCGTAGGTAATTCCTGACAAACCGCCGACGGGTACTCCTTCAAAATTCATTTTTGGCAATTCGTACTCGCCCAAAAATTCTAGGGACAATTCTGGAAAAGAGCGGTCTTTTGCAACTGCGGGAGGGGGGGCGCAAGCTGTGCAAACAGTTAAGAGAATTAGGGCTAGACTAAATAAGCGTAAAATGCGTTGGCGAAGCCCGCCCCTACGGGGGCTACGCCAACGAAGAGGATCGCCCAGCGTCTTTAAATCCCAATAATTGCTCAGTGCGGTGACATTTATTTTGTTGCTCTTGTTGAACTGTTTGCTTTTGTGCCATCTTTGTGACATAATTTATACCGTTTTGTAGATATGCAAAACTTGATGTTTCCAGAAAAGATGCCGAATCGCGGCAACCAAATTTTAAGAATGAGAAGTTCTGTACCAATTGGGTGCTTGCTTTTCTTGTGGCTGTGTGCTGGTTCTATTGCTAGCGCCCAAACTAATCCACCAGCCCTCGATCAATTTTCTCCTAATCCTCTAGAAATTACCACACCCGATCCCCTAGCTCCTGCTAACGAATCTTTGAGCAGCACTCAGCGGGACGAACTGACAGCGGCTTTGGAAGAGTTAAACTTAGAAGCAGCGACTAAACTGCAAGCTGGAGACGGCGCGGGTGCTTTTGAAATTTGGTTCCGAGAATTGCGGCTGCGGAGGTATCTGGGCCCGGCGGCGGAAATTGCTGCTTTGAGTCGGGTGGGAAGTGTTGCTTGGAGTAATGGTAAAAACCTCGAACTACAGCTTATTACCAAACGGTTGCAAGCAATTCAAAAAGAAGTCAAATCCCAAGTACCACTTAATACTGAGTTGCTACCCGCCTTCGCTGCGGCTTTTCAGCAGGTGCGCGCTAAAGGGCCGACTGTAGAAGTTTACCAAGAAATTCTCGAAAATGCGCGCCAAAACCAAGATATATTGGCCCAAGGTCAGATTTTAAAGGCGATCGGGCTAATTCACATTAATTGGTTGAGTTACGATAAAGCTGCTCCCGTGTATGAGGAATTGGCAACTTTAATTCAGGAAAACCGCGATTTATTTGCTGCTAATTCTGCTGTGCAAACTTCTGCTGTTGTTGCGGGAAACGGCGCACCGCCACAGCCTGTAACTCCTCCAACTGAGGTAGATACTCTGAGACAGTTGGCCTATGTTTACCAGCAGTCGAAACAACCCCTAAAGGCGATCGCAGCAAGGGAAAAACTAGCCTCAGTGTATCTTAACTTACAAACTCCCAGCGCTATACCACCGCTCAAAATTGCGATCGCCAGTGATTACCAAACCATAGGTCAAATCAACTTAGCAGCTCAATACTATCAGGAAGCCTACAATTTAGCCGTCCCCATTCAACAGTATGCCCAAGCTAGCGAAGCTTTAGATAAATTAGCATTACTTTATCGATCGCAAAAGCAGTGGGAGCCGACTTTGCGGATTTATCAAATGCAGTTGCTGTTAGAAGAGCGGGCTTACAATTTCTACGGATTGATGAACACTTATGACAATATCGGTCAAGTTTATCAGGAGATGAAGGCTTACGATAAAGCTTTGGAATCCTATCAAAAAGGGTTGGACGTGGCTAAAAAATTGGGACACAGACAAGAGTATTTTGCTAAGAAAATTCAAAAAGTTAACAAGCAGTTGCAAAGGACTTCGTAGTTGTCAGCAGGAAATAATGACAAATTGCAATGTGAGTAATTTAAATGCAGTAAGGTGTGCAACGCACGCCTTACAAAACTACTTTTGCCTGGTAACTTTCTCGCGATATAGAATAATATAGTACATCAGTTTCGTAATAACGAGCATTTTTTTCATATTTCATGCCAACTTTCTGTATTACCCGCTGGGAGGCGATATTTTCTGGGCGGGCGATCGCAACTATTCTCTCCAATTTTAATATTTTAAATCCATAGTTGAGACTAGCAAAAGATGCTTCAGTCGCCAATCCTTGATTCCAATAAAGTTTGTCTAGCGCATAGCCCAGCTCAACTTCCGGTGTCTGATCCAGAAAAGCCAGTCCGCAGCGACCAATCATTTTATGGTCTATTTTATGTACTAAAGCCCACATTCCGAAGTTGTTTTCTGCCCAACGTTTGAGCATAGTATGAATGGCGATTTCTGTTTCTTCTATAGTTTTAACTCCTCTCAAGTATTTCATTATTTCTGCATCACTGTAGATGCGGTACAGCTCATCTAAGTCGTCTGGCGTAAATTGTCTCAGATACAATCGGGCTGTCTCTATTTCTTGCATAAGTTATACCCAAAAAGGCTAATACACTTTCATTGGGACGACGGTGAAATGTAAAATCAATTTCTTCAATGCAGTGAACTGCATTTTGAAAACCCAGCATTTGACACAGTAACTAAAACCAGTGGTCAACTCTATGTCTAAAGGCATAAAGTGGCAAGTAGCGGATATCCGCAATTGTAATAAATATGGGTGACTGAGCGCTGTCAGGTTTGATAATTTGCTGGATCTGCACAATATTTCCTAATTTGACTGACTCTATTTGCTACAATTATTAGTTGGATATATTGTACAGCTTTTTTGCTCAAAGCTGAGCGAACTGATCTCGCCCGCGGGCCCTACAAGCCGCGCAGCGAAAAAAAAGCTCGATATCCTCACAAAAAGCCGCCGAATTTAGCAGCATAATAGCTTCTGCAATCTAAAATCTAAAATCTAAAATCTAAAATCGGATGACTCTTTCCTCACCAGTAGCAGACACCAAAAACAAATCCGGCCAGGAAACAGACTGGCGGTTATTCATGAGGTTGGCATCTTACGCAACCCGCAGCAAACGCTTGCTGATTATTTCGATCGTACTATTAGTACCGCTAGCAGTCTCAGGAGCAATTCAACCCATTCTCATCGGACAGGCAATTTCGGTAATTCGCTCGGAACCTACCTACGAATTCTTGCGGGGAGTGCCTCTATCTGCTGCATTGAATATTTTGGCAGTTTTGCTCATGCTAACTATAACACTTAGATTAGCACTGCAATCACTTCAAGGCTATTTAGTCACGAAAGTAGGGCAAATAATTACTACAGATATTAGAAATGATTTGTTCGCCCACGTCACATCGCTAGCAGTGAGATTTTTCGATCGCACTCCTGTCGGTAAATTGATGACTCGCCTCACCAGCGATGTAGAAGCTTTGGGAGAGGTTTTCTCTTCAGGGGCGATCGGCATTGTCAGCGATTTATTTTCAATTTTAGTAATTGCCATTTTCATGTTTACTATGCAGTGGCAACTAGCTTTAATGTTGGTGCTGATGATGATACCAATTACCGCTGTCATAGTTTATTTTCAGTACCAATATCGCATAGCAAATTACAATACCAGAGAAGAACTTTCCGAACTCAACGCCCAACTGCAAGAAAACTTGACTGGTATTGGCGTAGTGCAGCTATTCCGCCGCGAAAGATTCAACTCCGAATTGTTTCGTGTCACCAATAAACGGTACATTAAAGCAGTTGACAAAACTATATTTTACGACTCAGCCGTATCTGCGACATTAGAATGGATTGCTTTAGTGGCGATTGCAGCAGTTTTGTGGATGGGCGGCCAAAGGGTTTTAGCGGGTAATCTTAACTTCGGTACTCTCTCGGCATTCATTTTATTTGCTCAGCGTCTCTTCGATCCGCTGCGGCAATTTGCGGAGAAATTTACCGCGATTCAAGCAGGATTTACCGCTGTCGAACGGATTAGCGATATTCTCAACGAACCGATCGAAATTAAAGATCCAACTAGCGGGAAGAAGGAAGGGCACAACACGGATTTTGACACGGATACACGGATGTTTGAAGCCAGAGGGAAGAGGGAAGAAGGAAGAAGGGCAGGTTATTCACCGTTGTTGATAACTGGACATCCAGAGTCAACGGCTTACAACTTGTCTCCGTTCGATCGAGAATTGCCAGATAATCATCAAAATCCAGCAAGTTCCGAATATCGTTTAGTGCCTAACAATCCCAACCCCCCGAAGCTTAGGGGAGGAGAAAATGCCAAATGGCATAATTCAGAATCGGGAGAAATCCAATTTGACAACGTGTGGTTTGCTTACAAACAAGACGAATATGTCTTGCAAAATCTCAATTTCACCATCAAATCCGGCGAAAAAGTAGCATTAGTTGGCCCCACCGGTGCGGGCAAAAGTTCGATTATCCGTCTCCTGTGCCGCCTTTACGAACCTAGCCGAGGACGGATTCTGGTTAATCATGTGGATATTCGGGATTTGCCTCAAGCAGAGTTACGCAGGCACATAGGCGTGATTATCCAAGATGGCTTCCTATTTGCTGGTGACGTGAAGAGCAATATCAGCCTGGGAGAAAGTTACTCGATTGAGGAAATTCAAGCAGCAGCAGAAAAGACAAATGTTGCCCGTTTAATCGAACAGTTGCCTCAAGGTTATGATACGCAATTGCGGGAACGGGGAACCAATCTTTCGGGGGGACAAAAGCAATTATTAGCCTTTGCTCGCGCGGCTATTCGCAATCCCAGTATTTTAGTTCTAGACGAGGCAACTGCTAGTTTGGATGTGGGGACGGAAGCTTTAATTCAAGAAGCTCTAGAGCGTTTGATGGCTGACAGAACGGCGATAATTATTGCCCACAGGCTCTCGACTATCCGAAATGTCGATCGTATTTTAGTGCTCAAACGCGGGCAGTTAGTAGAGTCGGGCAGCCACGAAGAGTTGTTGCAGCTAGAAGGGTTGTATGCCAGTTTGTACAAGTTGCAAATGCTGGGAAGTTAATATACTGAGATGTTGCACCCTTCTCAATAAGCTTTTTATGAACAGGCTTTTCGGCCTGTTCCACAAGACAATTCACTCTTTGTGGAACAGGCCGAAAAGCCTGTTCTTGAGAATGGTGCAAGATGTGAGTATATGAAGGAGGGCACGACACGGATTTTGACACGGATACACGGATGAATTATCGATAAGAGGGAAAATTATCCGAATACCCAGATACCCGACTTCTTGAAGAAGTCGGGTATCTAAAAGAATCTAAAATCTAAAATCTAAAATCTAAAATCGGCTCACTTGCCTGAAATTATTTTCCCCAGGGTTTCCGGCAAGTGAATTATATGTTGGAAAAGCTGGTTTGGGCCGATGCCAAACAATAACTGCATCGCCAGCACAATTGCTGCTAAACCAATCGCTGTCCCGATGCTGGCTTTCAATACTTTAAAAGCCCAATTAAAGACTAGCCAAGATACAAGTAAGGAAGCAATTAAGATAATTATTTCTATTGGCATATAACATTTTTAACTCTATTTTAACTCTACATAAATTACGTATCAATACCAAAGAAAGCGGGTTTTTTCTCTGTGTTAAAAGCTCAATTTCAGTATTTCCGTAAAAAACCCGCTTTCTGCGGCCAGGACTGTACTTATTACTTTAAGCAATACTGCCGCGCTTCCGTGTTTCCTTATAAGAAATTCCGACATTTTTTAAGCCGGCTTTAATCATTTGCTGCTCTAACAAAGCGAAAAAGCGAGTTCGATCGCCCCCCGTGACTACCGCTTGATTGTGAGCTTCTGCTAGCGTCACCGGATACCCGCCGCCTTTATGTACTTGAGCCAGCATCATTCCTAATGCTAAATCTAGCTGTGCTGTATCTTGTGCTACCCATTCCGGCACTTCTATTCTAGCAATTTCTGTGCCAACGTGAACGTAACAGAAATAGACGGAATTAATGCCGTACAAATCTAAAATTCGAGCTTGGGATTTCCACAAAGGGCTTCTTTGTCCCGGTGACAGGATTGTTGCCCACAATATGGCATCCCGCAAGGGTTCAAATTCTTGACAAGGTGCTTTGTCGGCGAAAGAAATTGTGGCGGCAAATCCGACGTTCGGGCAATTTGTCATGCAGTCTGGTACTTCGTGGGTGCAAGCTTCAAACCGCAAAAAAGATAAACTTTCGCTGCTGCGAGAAGCGCTTAAGTATCCTAACAGCGGAATTCCTGCTAAACGCAACTTGTCCCAAGATTCTAAAATTGGCAGCAAAATTTGATCGCGCGCTTCGGTGGGTAACTGTTCCAAAAACCAATAAATCAGGGAACCGTCTACCATTGCTAAAGCTGGCGCGGGCAATTTATTGTCGTTAACTTTTGCCCAATTGCAGCCCATTTCTGCTAAGGCAATTGCTTCGGAAACTGCTCGCCGATATCCCATCCATTCTTCGGTTCTAATTCCCCACTGTCGCGAACCGTACAAGTCTTCGGGTTTGTAGAAAACTTCGGGTACGCTGTCTAAAACTGGGTGGCGACTTTGGCCGTAGTGTAGCATGACTGTGCCGACGTTTAGCAGGTAGCAGTAGGCTATTTCGTGATGGTTGGGGGAAATTTGCGATCCGTCTGTGGCAAAGACTGTGTGAGAGGCGGGGGGTGCGGTGATGTAGGTGCGATCGTCTAAGGGCTCGATCGGCGTGGCAGCATTGAATAAAGTGCGATCGCGCCAATTCTCTTGCAATTCCACCAATTTTTCCTGTTCCGCTGCAGCCTTTACCAGCAAATTCTGAGCCACTTCCAAACGTTGGCGAGCGGCAGCCGCTTCCACATTCAAATGTTGGCTCATTCCCTGCATTGCCTTGGCTGCTTTAGTTAAATCGAGCATGGGTTTTAAGTCTCAATATTAGAAAGCTTTCAAGCTGATAAATTATCAAAACACTTTTCAATTTTTTGGTTCCGAATCTGGTTTTTTTGTGATAGACGCGGTTTAATTAACTAAAACACTTCGTGCGTGCGCGCCCCCAGAAATAGTAAAAAAACCAGGTTTTTGAGGTCAAGAGTACCTGCAATAGTCTAAAAAAAAACCTTTTTTTTTTGTCGATCGGCTTGCTTTTTTGAGAAATTTCTGTTATATTTATCTTATAATGGGATGGTGGCCAAAATATTATTTTTGCCACCATCCCATTATATTAAAATACCATGTCTACGCCGCAAAAGTCAACCAAAAAAATGTAAATTTTTGTGATTTTTTTTAAAATCTGAAAAGCGAAAAAAATCACCACTGTGAACAAATCTAACATCAACAGTCGATCGGCAGCCAATCGGCAAAATCTCCGGCAAACTGCGACAGAGAAAGCAATTGAACTGGTGGATTTTGAGCCACAGATTCCCGTTCTGGCAAAGTATTGTAACCCCAATCAGCCAAAAATAACCTCACCTGAGATAAATCCGGCTGCTGCTTCACCGACAGCAAAGTTTTTAACCTGTCTTCCACAAACCAAATAGTCGAATCTTTGCCAGACGCAGCCAAAAATTCCCGCAAAATTTGGTGTTTCGGCTTGTTGTATTCCTTACCAAAAATTAACTCCTGCGGCATTTGTACGCCTGCTAGCTGCAAAAGTTCCCGCACAAAACGGCCTTCCTTTGTAGTGACGATCGCCACTTTCACAGAACTCCCTTGCAACGAATGCAAGCGATCGGCAACCCCTGGATAAAAGCGGTGCAAAGACAGCCACCCAGATAAATCCTCAGCAATCCAATTATCGCGCAATCCGTCTAACATAGCACCGACAGATTGCGCTTTTAAATTATTTTCGGTCAACAAATACGGTACTATATTGGGCCACTCTAGCAAAATTTGCTCTGGAGAAATTCCTGTCAGCAGTGCGCGGATTAGCAGTGGCATTTCCCAACCGGTTTCGATGGCGGGCCGCACTCGGTAAAAACTCAAAGCTAAATCTGGATCGGGCACTGTTTCGACTGGTTTCCAGATTTGACAGTAGGTACGCCAAGCGGTTTGGAAATATTCGATTAGTCCGTCACAAATCACACCGTCAAAATCAAGAGCTAGAATTGTCGGAAAGTTATTAGCCATCAATCGATTTTAGATTTTAGATTTTGGATTTTGGATTGAAGAATTGAAGAATTGGAGAATTGAAGAAAGCGATATCACTGATGAATCCGGGGACTGGTTATCGGATAGTATTTTTGGGTTGTACCAGGATAAGAACGGGGGCTTGTACCCTGGCTGCTTTCGGTCACTGGATTGAATAATTGAAGAATTGACTATGCAAACACTCAGCAATGATTGGTCAAGAGTCGTTATTAAAAAGACTGAACTAGCGGTTGATCTGCGATCGATTCTAGTCCTTGGGACTGCAACAATTGCGTCCACTCGGTCGTCAGCCGCGAATCATTGGGTGCGAGGCGCCGCATTTCGGCTAGAGTAGCAAGAGTCTCGTACCAAATCCCATTTCTAGCATAAGCAATCACCTTAGCCATAGGGTCGGGATTTGCCAAATCGTTCTTGAGATTTGCCGGGGGTTCAATTCGCTGCATCCATCCTTTAACAATATAATCTCCAGAACGCTCCAGAGGATCGCAGGCTAGTGCAAACGACCACACATATCGCTTACCAACCTCAATATTTTTTGTCTTGTCTTTCTCAGAAAGGCTAACTCCAACAATTCCGGCTTTGTCATTTTTTAAAGTAGTTTCGTAAACTACTTCGGATTCATCTTCGTTTAGCAAAATAAACTCTACTTGAGCCGCTGGTTGAGAAACATATACAAAAAATGTTGGCGACTCTGTTAGCGTTAAACCAATATTGCTTTTAGGTATTAAGGGAGTAATGGATAAACCTTCCCGCAACTGACAGCCTCGATGCGTCCCGCCTTGCCGGTTGTCGGGGGCTGTTACATCGGGAGGTGTGAAATTAACATTCTGACTCAGCAGGATTGGTGCGGGTCCAGCCTGCATCGGTGTCAGCAAACTGGGGAGAGTAACGGCGATCGCCAATACAGTCATCACCAGTGCAGTAAAATTTATAAAACGTTTCATTTTTCCACCAACTTGTAGAAATATTTATAGAGTACATCTCTAATGTTAACCCGGAGTTTTAGCTCCGGGCGCGATCGAGTAAATTTGTCAATCGATTTTAGATTTTAGATTTTAGATTTTAGAGGCGACCCTACGGATAAATGCTCTTTCTTGAGGATTTTCGATTTTGGATTTTGGATTCATTCCACGGATAAATCACGTGGCGGGTACCACATGAAGAAATTCGTGGTCAATTTTCACATCGCCATCGGCCGATCGACAAAACTTCAAGAAATAGCGAGATTTAAAGAGGCGCAACCAGTGGTTGAGCTGCAACTGATTCCAGTCCTTGGGACTGCAATAATTGCGTCCACTTGGCTGTCAGCTTCACATCCCCCGGTGTCTGGCGCCGCATTTGGGCTAAAGTAGCGATAGTTTCGTACCAAATCCCATTTTGAGCATAAACGTTGAGCCTAGTCATGGGGTCGGGATTTGCCAACTCGCTCTTGAGATTTGCCTGCGGTTCAATTCGCTGCACGAACCCTTTAACAACTAAATCCGCAGATCGGTCTTCGGGGTCGCAAACTAGCGAAAATGACCACACGTATCGCTTACCAACTTCAAGGGATTTGTTGTTGTCCACGGTAGCAGGAATAGTAACTCCAACAATCCCAGATTTGTCTAGTTTAAATGTTTTTTCGTAGACGACTTCCTCTTCCTTGTCGTTGAGCACAGTAAACTCTATTTTTGCAGAGGTTTGAGGAACATAGACAAAAATTGTGGGAGAATCCGTTAGGGTTAAACCGATATTAGTTGGAGGTACTAAAGGAGTAATAGATAAACCCGCTGGACAAAGCTTGTTGCCGCGATGTGTTCCTCCTTGTCGGTTGGCGGGGGCTGTTACATCGGGAGGCTTGAAATTAACATTTTGACTCAGCAGAAGCGGCTGGGATTGTGCGCGCATCGGTGCAAGTGAACTGGGTAGGGTAGCTGCGATCGCAGATACGGCGACGGCAAGTGTAGCCCGATGTAGAAAACATTTCATTTTGTTGTACCTTTCACTATAATTGCAAACACAGGCATTCGCTGATGGCGATAAATATTTTTGAGATGCTAGTCGAGGGCGCAGATACACAATTTATACCTTGACATATCATCAATAACATTAATTAATTCGAGCGGCAAGTGGATTCTCTGTCGGAAAAATCCGGTTGCCTAGGTCGCAAGTATCATTGGATACAGTTGGTCGCTACGTAAGGTAAATTTTTGTAACAAAGCGGTCGGAGTTTCCGAGTGTTCTAAGATGGAGGAAGTCTCCGGCAGGTGGGGAATGTGAAACAACTGCTGTTCCAGAAACGAGTCAAACTTTTATGCTGGGATAATGAGTAAAATATCTAACAAAATTCGATCGGCAGTGGCTCAAGTGAGTCAAAGGTATAAACCATCACTCTTCTTGGCTAAGTCTGTATTAATTGCCAGCGCGGCAGTAACATTATCCTTGATGGGAGCCAGACAGCTAGGAATACTCGAACCAGTAGAATTAAGCGCTTACGACCAAATGGTGAGGTGGCGTCCCGATGAACAGCCAGACTCGCGTTTGCTAGTTGTGGGGATTACCGAAGCAGACATTCAGAAACTGAATCAGTGGCCAATATCCGATCGCAAAATAGCTGAAATCTTACAAAAACTGGAAAAAATGCAGCCGGCAGTCATCGGTTTAGATGTACTGCGAGACGTACCTTTAGGAGACGGGCGCGAGGAATTGACTAAATTTTTACAAAAAAGCGATCGAACGATCGGGGTATGTTTAGTCACCGACGGAAGCCCGGACAATCCCGGTTCTCCGCCTGCGCCGGGGCTGCCACAAAACCGGGTGGGATTTGCAGATTTCGGAGTCGATCCCGGTGGCATACTCCGCAGAGCTTTATTATTTATGAAACCGCCGAAAATTGAGGGCAACTCTTCTGCCCAAAAACATCTTTGCAATGACAATTCTCAAGTTTTATATTCCTTCAACCTCCAGCTAGCACTCCGCTACCTGCAAGGGCAAAAAATCTATCCCAAACTGGCACCAGATCAATCTTTATGGCTGGGAGAAACTCAATTAAAACAACTAGCAAGCAATGACGGAGGATACAAAAATGCCGATGTCAGGGGATATCAAATATTAATTAACTATCGTTCCCGGCGGCCAGTCGCAAACCAAGTCAGAATTACCGATGTTTTAGAAGGGAAAGTTGACCCGAATTTAGTTAAAGATAAAATAGTTCTCATCGGTTACACCACAGAAACCGTTAAAGATTTATTTTATACTCCTTACAGTGGGCGACAGCAAAAAAACCAATTCATGCCGGGGATCGTGGCACACGCACAAGTAGTCAGCCAAATTCTGAGTGCAGTTTTAGACAACAGACCGATGTTTTGGTTTTGGCCGGAATGGGCAGAAATCATGTGGATTTCGGCATGGTCAATTGTGGGAGGAACCTTGGCATCCCGGATGGCTCACCCAGCGAAGTTGACGGTGACATTTGGAGCACTGCTGTCCGGGTGCTGCGCGATCGGCTTTGGGATTTTTCTGTTGGGAGGGTGGGTGCCTGTGGCAGCGCCAGCCTTAGCATTAATCGTAACTGGCGGTAGCATTGTATCAGCAGAGAGATTTAATAAAGCCGGATACGGGAAAGCAATTAGCGATCGAGTAAAACAAGTCTTCAAAATCGAAATAGACCAAGCCAAAAAAGAACAGCAAGTCGCAGAAATCACAGAATCTGATTTCTTTAAAGAATTGCAGCAAAAGAAAGATAAACTGAGGATTGGCAAACAAGAAACCTCTGAAAAAAAACTTTCCGAACCCCAAGAAATAATTGCCATTACCCCAGAGCTTCCCAAGGTCGAAAGTCAGACAGACGATTACTTAGCTCAGTTGCAGGAAAAAGCCAAACAGCATCAGCAGCGGGCCGCCGTGAGTGAATCGGAAAGCGGCTCTCAAACGGGTGTCCCGATAGATACCGGTTGTCGTGCTAGTTCAGCCGAAACTAAACCTGATGACGAGTTCAGCGATTTGCAAACCAAAGCCAAACAGATGCGGCAGCGCAGGGGCGGCCAAAAGATGATAAAAGATGAAAAAATTGATAGTTTAGCAGACAAGGAGGATTTGGGGGACAAGGAAGAATGACCGACAACTCGACTGTATCATCGAGAATTGCATCATAATGGGTTCTCCCCGTTTCTTACCCTCATACGCAGATCATGTCCAAAATCATCTCTGTCCACTCTTACCGGGGCGGAACTGGCAAATCGAACACGACAGCAAACCTGGCATCTATTATCGCTCGCGGCGGAAATCGGGTCGCCATTGTGGACACAGACATTCAATCACCGGGGATTCACGTGCTGTTCGGTTTCAGCGAGAGCAATATGGATCGCTGCTTGAACGATTACCTGTGGGGCCGATGTCCGATCGCGGATACGGCCTACAATGTGAGTTCGCTGCTGCCAAAATTAGCCAGTAACGGCAGCCTCTACCTGATTCCTTCGAGCATTAAAGCAGGCGAGATAGCGCGAGTTTTGCGGGAAGGCTACGACGTGGGACTGCTTACCGACGGCTTTCAAGAACTGATCGAGGTTTTGAACTTAGACTACCTATTTATAGACACGCACCCGGGGCTCAACGAAGAAACCCTCCTCAGCATCACCATTTCCGACATCCTGCTGCTGATTCTGCGTCCGGATCAGCAAGATTTTCAGGGAACGGCTGTCACGGTAGATGTGGCCCGCAAATTAGAAGTTCCCAAGATTTTGATGACGATTAACAAAGCCCCAGAATCGCTGGATTTCGAGGATTTGAAGCAGCAAGTAGAGAGTATTTACGACATCCCAGTGGCAGGGGTACTGCCCCACAGCGACCAGATGATGCTGCTCGCCAGCAAGGGGGTGTTTGCGCTGCACTTCCCTAACGACCCTCTAACTAAGGTTGTGGAAGGGATTGCCAAACAGATTGTGGGATAATTGGTGCAGCGAATGCCGAGATCCGCCCAGGAGTTTCGCTTTCGCTCTCAATTCTTGGGGAGCGATGTCCTCCTGCGTATCCCGAATATTTGCTTAGAGAGTCAGGAGAATGGCGACAAAATGAGATACAAATAGATTATGAGAATTTGTTAAAAAACTTTAGGAGGAGAACTCATGGATTTTGACTTCCGCATACTAATAGTATTGATGCCCGTATTGTTGGCGGGCGGCTGGGCGGCTTACAACGTCGGCGCTATAGCTCTCAAACAAGTGCAGAAATTGTTGAACAAGCAAGCATGAACTAAGCATTATCACCAGTAATTTCGCAGCCGGCTGTTTTTAAAGATACAAAACAGCCGGCTGATTTGTGCATGGGCTCTGCTTAAGTGATGGCTGATTTTTTGTGGGCAATTTACGACTGCAGAGAGATGGGGCAAAACCCAAAAAAAGTTAAGTTTAAAGGTTAGGCAGAAACCGGCTAGGCTCAAGCAACATACTTTGTTGCAGCAAACGAGCCTGGGTAAAAAAACCTAGCTGTGAAAGTAGGGCGATCGTGTAAGTTCGGATTTTGATGTGTTGAACTCTACTGAGGATTTATGAGTAGAGTTATAAAAATATGGGGTCAGCACGCGATCGCAGAAAATATGAGACAATCACAAAAGTATTTGCCCTAACAATCCCCCTAAAAACTACGAAGTTTAACTGGTAGGGAATATCGGTCAAATTGTCAATGTTAAATTCCTATATCTTTAGATAGATTATGCTTTTTCCCCGATCGAGCGGCATATTACTCCACCCCACATCCTTTCCCAGTCGATTTGGCATTGGGGACTTGGGAATGGAAGCATATCGCTTTATTGACTTTTTAGTAGAGAGCGACCAGCTATACTGGCAGCTATTGCCGCTGGGCCCGACAGGATACGGCAATTCTCCTTATTCGTGCTATTCAGCAATGGCGGGAAATCCGCTGCTGATCAACCCAGAACTGCTGCGGGACCAGCAATTGCTCGCAGATGAAGACTTCGCTAATTTACCAGAATTTCCGCTGGATTATGTAGACTTCGATCGAGCGATCGCCCTGAAAGTGCCTTTGCTCAAAAAAGCTTGCGAAAACTTCAAAGCCAAAGCATCCCAGATCCAGCAAAAAGAATTCTCAGGTTTTTGCGAAAGCAAAGAGAATTGGCTGGAAGATTACGCCTTATTTATGGCACTAAAAGATCGCTTTGGCGGTGTTAGCTGGAACAATTGGGAACCAGAAATTGCCCGTAGAGAGCCAGAGTCGCTAGAGAAGTGGCGCCAGCAGCTAAATGCTGAGATTTATTACTACAAATACGTCCAGTTTGAGTTTTTTCGCCAGTGGACGGAGTTGAAACGCTATGCTAATATGCGGGACATTAAAATTATTGGCGATATTCCGATTTATGTAGCTCACGATAGCGCCGATGTATGGTCTCATCGCGAAATATTTTGCTTGGATGAAGCCAGCGGAGAACCAGCTTTAATGGCGGGAGTTCCCCCTGATTACTTCAGCAATACAGGTCAATTGTGGGGCAACCCCGTATACAATTGGGAGAAGTTGCAAGCAACTAATTTTGAGTGGTGGGTGCAGCGTTTTGAAGCGATTTTCTCTTATGTAGATGTGACTCGGATCGACCACTTTCGAGGATTTGACGCTTACTGGGCGGTGAAGCGCGGACAAGAAACTGCGATCGAGGGAGAGTGGATTAAAGCGCCGGGAACAGCTTTGTTGGATCTAATTAATAAGAAGTTTGGCAACTTGCCGATTATCGCTGAGGATTTAGGGGTAATTACTCCAGAAGTGGAAGCTTTGCGCGATCGATACGAGTTTCCAGGAATGAAGATTTTGCAGTTTGCTTTTGCCGGTGGTCCGGGCGATCCTTTTTTGCCTTTCAATTACGATCGCAACTCCGTAGTCTACACTGGTACCCACGACAACGACACGACTGTCGGCTGGTTCAATCAACTGCAAAACTACGAAAGAGATGAGGTTATGCGTTATTTGGGCTGCATCGATCCCCAAGGAATTCACTGGTCTTTAATCCGCATGGGTTGGATTTCTGTTGCTAATATGGCAATTGTGCCGTTTCAAGATTTGTTGGGTTTAGGTACTGACGCGCGGATGAATTTTCCGGGGAAACCAGAGGGAAATTGGGGCTGGCGGTATCGGCCAGAAGCTGTGAATTGGGAAGTGGGCGATCGGCTAAAAACTATGACTTACATCTCCGGGCGCGCTCCTAATAAACATTGATTGTCGGGAAGGGGTAATTGGTAATTGTTAATGGGTAATATCAAACCTGTTAACATCGGAATTATTCCTATCTCTCTTCTCTTTATCTGCGTGAATCAGCGTCAATCCCTTGTCCGGGGCGGTTCAGAAATTATCTTTTCTTGACCGCAGATACAGGCAGATGCAACACAGATTAACGCAGATGAATTCTATCAATTCCGGTTGCACCATCCGTGATTGTTAACCGAAAGCATCCAGGATACCCGCCACGTGATTCATCCGTCCAGAAATAAAAAACCTGTATCCCATGAAACTTGCCGAACGTATTTATCTCGCGCAAGTCAATGCTTCAATTCTAAAATCTAAAATCTAAAATCTAAAATCGATTGACTGTTGACTGGATTTGACTATTCCGATGCAACCGGGTTTGATAGAATGGGTAATTGGTAATTGGTAATGAGTGAATCAAGACGGACATTCTAATTAAACTCTGTGGACTGCCCGCTATTACCTATTACCCATTAACAATTACCCATTAACAGTCAACCTTGATTCTGGGGCGGTGCTGAAGGCTTAAGTTCGCTTGCTTTAAAAACAACTTCTTTAGCGACTCCAGGCTCTCCGAGTTGTTCGGCTTGTCCGTTATTAACAGCAACCATTACCCCGCCGGCGTTACCTGCTACCACTACCAATTGCTTTTGAGCCCCCCAGGTGCGAACAGTCCCGGTCGGCAAAGTTCCCTCAAACTCTGTTTTACCATCGACTTCAACCTGCATCCACGATTCTGCTTTAAAAGTGACGCTAACCATTACTGGTTTATTGCCAGATTTATTTAAATTTTGACCGGTTCTTACTGCTTCGACAGCCTCGTAACTATCCGGTTTCTGATTTTGTGAGGCTCTTGATGCCTCAGCAGCGGTGCGAGCTTGTTCTTGCTGCCCAAGCGCTAGTTCTTCGGCTCCCGCACCGTTTTTTGCGGTAACAGAACCGCTCATCAATTGAGATAAGACATTGACCGAACAGATAATTAGAAATGTGTAAAAGAGGTAGAGGTGCATCGGCCGCAACTGAGGCCCATCTTGCCAAGATAGCTTGGTTATCGATCGGGGCGGCGGTTCGATCGGAAAAAATTCGGCAAACTGAGTTCCGTCCAAACCCATTGCTTCAGCGTAGCGCTTGATCAAACCCTGAGTGTAGACGGGTTCGGGAAGTTGGTCGAGTTGACCGTCCTCGATTGCTTGTAGCAGATTCCGCCGAATCATTGTTACCACGGCTACTTTGTCCAAACAAATCGACTGCTGTTCGCGGTACTGACGGAGTTTAGCTCCTATTTCCGCTAGCTTCTTCTGAGCTGGTTCTGGCTCTTGGGAGTGCAGTTTCTGCTTAGTGGTTTTGAAGAATAAAAACAATAAATTCTTTGTCATATGCTGTGCTCCTGGGAATTTACTGGCACGCTTATTGATGTTAGGTTGACTAGATTCCATAAATAAATAATTTCCGCATCTTCTAGGGGTCGGCAGCAGCCTGGTGGCAATATTGGCGAACCGGGCCGCTGCAATTGAATCGGGCCAATGGCTGTGCGGTGCAGGCGCACCACGGGATATCCCAAGAGCTCGGCTGTTCGCCGAATCTGTCGGTTTCTGCCTTCTGATAGAATGACTTCTAACAGAGTTTGGTCTTGCGCGCGATCGAGAACTTTAACTTTCGCGGGCAAAGTTTTTCGGCCGGACAAGATGATGCCCTGACGCCACGTTTGTAGTATGGGTTCCGGGGGATCGCCGCTCACCCAAACCTGATAAGTTTTGGCGATCGAGTGACGCGGATGGGTCAAACAAAATGTCAGCTTACCATCATTGGTGAGCAAGAGGGCGCCGGTGGAATCTGCATCTAAGCGTCCTACGGGGTGGATGCCTTGACCCGAACGCAGTTGGGGTGGCAGCAAGTCGAGAACTTTCGATCGGGATCTTGGATCGCTGCAAGTAGAAACTACGCCTGCCGGTTTGTTGAGCAACAGATACACCTTTGCGGGTTTATCCGTTGGTTTCACCGGGACTCCATCGACTTGGATGAGATCGCGATCGGGATTCGCTTTTTCTCCTAAGTGAACAATATTGCCATTAACTCGGACTCGTCCAGCTACAATCATCTGTTCTGCAAGACGGCGAGAGGCAATGCCCCACTGGGCGAGGATTTTTTGCAGCCTTTCATCAGACATGACGGGAGTGTGGAAATCCCCAACGAGCGAACGGTGGGGAGGAAACACGACACGGTTAATTGATTAACCGTACTAGCAATGCTCAATTCCTGGTTGGGAATAAATTATAATGCTGACCAATTATTACAGGACGCCCGGCAAGAGTGCAGATTGTCCTTGTGCCCGGTGCAGATTGTCCTGATGGCATTACCCTGAATGCTGTGCAAAAACTACGACGAAAAGACTCGCGGCAGGCACAGGTTTGCACCGTTGGTTTGCGGCTGGTTTGAAAGGTGTGGGTCTGACCCGACCATAAACCAACACTACCATAAATTCCGTACTACTGGTTAAATTTATACGCTCGATCGCGAATTTTTCATCGGGATCGCACAACTCGTGAACTACCCAAAGATCCCAAGGGGAGAAAGGTGAGAATTTTTCTGCTTCTGGCGTTGCTGATGCCAGATTTCTGCTTGGTTTTGGAGTTAATCGGACTGGTTTTCATCAACCCTGTTTCTAAGAAAAATCAAAGGTTGACAGCGGTACATCTGTGCAGAAATCGGGTTTTTGAGTCCAGATGTGCAAGTTCTAGTTAAATTTCTGTGCTTGAATATTAAGGTTTATATTCTGAAATTGTTTATGACTGTCGATCGAAACTCTCTTCAATTTGACAATAGAGATAGCGCTGCTGGCTCTGGTGGGACTATTAATCTCGGCGAGCAGCCGAGTCAAGGCAGCCGGATCGCGAGCGCGGTGCTGTCTCCGGCGGTGCAGTTGTGGCTGCGATCGCAAGTTCAGCAGGTGGACGACTTGAAGGTGAAAATTGAGGGGAGCGATCGACAAATCTTCAGCGGTGCGATCCCCAAAGTCACGGCTGCCGCGACAGGTGCTGTGTATAAAGGACTACACCTAACTGAAGTTGCCATAGAGGGCTGTGGCATTCGCATCAACCTCGGTCAAGCTCTCAAAGGCAAACCCCTGCGCCTCCTGGAATCCGTTCCCGTGACAGGCGTTTTGAGGCTCTGTCAGGCGGATTTGAATGCGTCGCTGAAAGCGCCTTTGCTGGCTGATGCTTTGAGCGAATTTTTGCTGCCTATGCTGCCGCTGACAGATAGGGAAAAGTCGCTGAAGTTGCAAAATTCGCAGATCGCAATTGAGGCGGGTGTGTTGACGCTTTCGGCGACAATTTTGCGCGCTGGCGGTAGGCAAATTCCTTTGGTATTGCGGACTGGTTTGCGGATAGCCAGCGGTCGCGAATTGATGTTTGAATCACCCGAAATCGAAATGGATGGAGAATTAAAGAGCAGTGATTTCAATGGTTTTAAAATTGATTTTGGGCCGGAAGTTGAGATAGAAGAGTTGATTTTGAGTCCGGGGGAGATTGTTTGTCGGGGGGGAATTAGAGTTTTACCTTAGTTAGTTGAGAGTTGACAGTTGAGAGTTGACAGTTGACAGTTGACAGTTGACTTTAACCTGGTTCCTCGCTAGAGCCTGGGAATACATACCCAATGCCCAATGCCCAATGCCCAATTCCCAATGCCCAATGCCCAATGCCCAATGCCCAATGCCCAATGCCCAATTCCCAATTCCCAATTACCGATTAACTGTTTGAGGGGGTTTGGGGGAGATATAAGTCCCACGCCATAATCTCCGATTTGGCGTTGGGATACATGGACTCACCCAAGCAAATTTTATCCGGTCAATCAGGCGTAAAATCTGCAATAGGTGAAGGTCTATAGACGGTCAATACCGTGTTATAATTATCTTCATGACACTGATTATGAACTACTGCTACCGAATTTATCCCGACGCCAGCCAAGAGCAGACCATGCTGCATTGGCTGGAAATTTCTCGCAAGGTCTATAATTACGCTTTGCGAGAAATCAAAGATTGGGTGAATTCGCGTAAGTGTAGTTTAGATTATTGTTCCCTGGAACGAGAATATATCATTCCAGCCGACAAGACATTTCCCACCTATTACGCACAACAGAACACACTCCCCAAGGCGAAGAAAGAGTTCCCATTGTTGGGAGAAGCCCCTTCTCAAGTTCTGCAAACTACTATTCGTAGATTGCATGATGCTTGGAATTATTTTCAGTCGCGGGGGTTTGGCTTTCCTCGCTTCAAGAAGTTTGGACAGATAAAGTCCATGCTGTTTCCTCAGTTCAAGACCAACCCGATTACATGGTGGCAGATTGCTCTCCCCAAGGTTGGGAAGATACCCATTAATGTGCATCGACCTATCCCACAGGGGTTTGTGGTCAAACAGGCAAGGGTATTGAGGAAAGCTGACAGATGGGAAGTGGTAATCACAATAGAATCTGACGTATCGATACCCGATGCACAACCTCATGGACACGCACTGGGTATTGACTTGGGATTGGAGAAATTTTTGACAACCTCGGATAAAGAGTTTATCGCTAGACCCCGATTCCTGGCATCCTTGTACCGCAAGCTGGAATTGCTGCAACGTAAGTATGCCAGAACGAAAAAGGGTTCTAAGAACAGTGAGAAAGCTCGAATTAAGGTTGCTAGACTCCACAACCACATCGCGAGTGTTCGGAAAGATTGGCAATTCAAGCTGGCTAATCATCTGTGTACCAAAGAAGATATTGGGATGGTGTTTGTTGAGAACTTGAATTTGAAAGCAATGTCGAGAGGGATGTTGAGAAAACATACCCTTGATGCCGCTTTTGGTCAGTTTCTCAACCTGCTGGAGTGGGTAGCAAAGAAACATCAAGTCTACTTCCTGCGGGTCGATCCAAATGGAACGTCTCAAACCTGTCCTAAGTGCGGAACGCATACGGGTAAAAAAGAACTTTCTGAACGAGTGCATCGATGTAGTGAGTGTGGATATGAGACAGATAGAGATCATGCAGCATCAGAAGTCATTAGGTTGCGTGGTCTAGAACTTAGTACGCTGGGACTCAGCGGAATAGAAAATGCCTATGCAGTCGGTCTGCCGGGGATTGATGAAAGTCAGTCGGCGTCAGAGGCGAAGTCCCGCAAGGGAAGAACTAGGAAAGCCAAATCGTGAGGTTTGGAAGCCTACACTGTAATTTTTGATTCAGTGTAGGAGGATGTCACTTAAAAAAGAGTCGATCGCGGGCAATAGTAAAGTGACAAAATAGTAGACTAAGGGCGCGGTAAAAACATAACTGTCGGTGCGATCGAGAATGCCGCCGTGACCGGGGATCAACTGTCCCGAATCCTTAACGCCGGCGTCTCGCTTCATCATCGACTCAGTTAAATCTCCCAACAGGCTAGCAACCCCAATCAACAGACCAAAAGCAGCCCCAGTATACAGCCACCCCGGCCAGTGTAAATACCAAGAACCAGCGACTGCCACGGCGATGCTGCCGCAAACTCCAAATACGGCACCTTCAACGGTTTTTTTGGGGCTGATGTGGGATAGGCTAGTGCGCCCGAAGAATTTGCCGACAAAATAAGCTCCAATGTCAGCGGCCCAGATGCAGAAGAAAGCCAGCAGCAGCGAAGTCAATCCTAAAGATATATGGCTAGAAGTTGTCCAAGACGGCGGCGAGTAAATGTTAACGGGCAAATTGCTTGCTACTGCTTGCGAAAATTGGGTTGTAGCAAGATTGGCTGGGTCGAGGCCGACTCGCAGCCGTACCCAATAGCTGGGCAAATAACCGCCGTAGAACAATCCTAAAACTGAGGAGGCAATATCGGCGATCGTCGATAATTTAGGTTGGAATAACAGGTAGAAACAGATTAAGGTTCCCGCTAGAGGGAACATGGCATCTACGAGTTCCGGTGCTAGGGCGGCAGTAATTAATAGCCCTTGACTGACGGCTAAGGTAGTTTTGGCAGCGGGTGCAATACCTTTCGCCCTGGCTAATTGAAAATATTCCAATTGGCCTAGGTAGACGATGACTCCAAAGCCGACGGTGAAGTACCATCCGCCCATAATAATCATTCCCAAAGCAAGGGCGATCGCAACTATTCCACTCAGGATACGAGACCAAGGCATAAAATGAATTTCTCTTGCAGACGGCGGTGGATCATTCGATTTTGGATTTTGGATTTTGGATTTTGGATTTGAGATTTGGGATTTTTCTAGAGCACGAGTTGATCCCTTGCACAACTAACCCCCATCCCCCATCGGTCATCCAATATCTCAAGTCAGGCGGTCAATCCAGCTATGGTGGCCCCTATTCTTAAGTATGAAGGTTAAGTGAACTTAAAAAAGATTAAGAATTACATTTAGGAATGGGCATAGGGCATAGGGCATGGGGCATTGGGTATGTATTCCCAGGCTCTGCCGAGGAACCAGGTTAAAGTTAACTGTCAACTGTCAAGTGTCAACTGTCAACTAACTTCTAATCCAGCTTTTCGCCGCTGAGAATAAATATGGGATTGACGGCGGCAAAGGTTTGACTGAGGCCGCGAGTCTCCAAGCGGTTGACGGCGGACTGGACTACTTCGATGTTGCGGACTTGTAACTCGGCGAAACCTTCGGAAAGGGCGTAAAGATTCTCTAAATTCGATGCTGTGGCGACAACTCTACCGTGGGGTTGCAAGTACCGCCAGACTTCTTGGAGAATGGCTTTAATGGGGCGACCTCCTTCGATGCAGACTCGGTGGGGGGGTTGGGGCAGGTTTTCCAGGCATTCCGGGGCACTGCCTTCTATGACTTCTACGTTGTCGAGCTCGAATCGATCGCAATTTCTGCGAATCAAGCTTGCTACTTCTTCGTCCCTTTCGACGGCAATAATCCGACCTTTGGGACACAGCAAACCTGTTTCTACGGCGATCGTACCAGTACCTGCACCGATGTCCCACACGACTGAATCTGCTTGCAGCCGCAGGTGGGAGATTAACAGCAGTCGGACTTCTCGCTTACTCATGGGAATTCCCGGTAAACGTTCAAATAAGTCATCCGGGATGCCTGGAGTGACGTAGGGCCAAAGCATAGTTATATTTTTGAATTTTGATTTTTGATTGAAGCAAGACCGAAGTTGGAACTCGCGGAAGAAGTAGAAATTCTGCCAATTTCCCCCAAGCCTTCATATTTACTGTCGCACAACCTTGAGAGTTTGGAGGCCGGGATCGCTACAACCTGTGATTTTTCCGCCGGCGGCCAGGATTTGTTGCAGGTAGTCAACGGCTGCTGGGGTAATGATTTCACCGGGCATTAGGACTGGTATTCCTGGGGGGTAGGGACAGATGAGTTCGGCACTGAGGCGATCGACTGCTTTGTCTGCGGGTACTGTTTCCGCTGGAAAAAAGAAAGCCTCGCGGGGGGAGAGGAGAGGGGGAGAGGGGGAGAGTGGGAGAGTGGGAGAGTGGGCAAATCTTCCATCGGACATCGGACTTCTTCTCTCGGACTTCTTCTTTCTTCCGACGGACATCGGACTGACATCCGTTACATCCGTTACATCCGTTACATCCGTTACATCCGTTGCCGAACTTCCTTCTTCCTGACATCCGTTACATCCGTTACAGAATCCGTTGCCGAACTTCCTTCTTCCTTCTAAAAGAGTACAAGCTTTAACTAAATTGTCAATATCTAATTCTGTATTTCCCAAGCTGATAATAAATGTTAAATGTTGAGGCATGGGAAGTTCTGCGGTGACGCCGAGTTGAGAGTGCAAAATTTCATCGGCGGCAAATCCTGTGATTCCTAAATCTGATACTTTTACTGTTAGCCTGGTGCGGTCTAATGCTGCAAAACCCGGTGTATTTAAGGGTTCTAAAACTGATAAGCCGGGAATTAGACTGATTCGCGATCGCGCTTTTTCTGCTAGCTGTAAAGTTTGCGCTATTAATTCTTTGCCGTGGAGTGCGATTTGTTGGCGGGCGGCGTCTAGGGATGCTAATAGTATGTAACTCGGACTGGTAGATTGTACTAACTGCAATGCTCTATTTAATTTTTGGATATCTATGCGAGATCCCTTGACGTGCAGCATCGATGCTTGTGTCATTGCACCGAGGGTTTTGTGGATTGATTGTACTGTTAAATCGGCACCCGCTGATAGTGCCGGTTCTGGCAAGTTTGGATGAAAGTTAAAGTGCGCGCCGTGAGCTTCGTCTACTAATAACGGTATGTTGTATTGATGGGTAATTTGGGCGATCGCCCGCAAATCCCCGCAGACGCCGTGATAGGTTGGGTAAACCATCAATACTGCTTTGGCGTCGGGATGTTGTTCTAGGGCTGCGGCTGTAGCTTTTGGGGTGATGCTGTTGGCAATATCCCAATCCGGGTTGTACTCTGGATTGACAAAAATTGGAATTGCACCGGATAAAATTAAACCAGAAATCGCCGATGAGTGGATATTTCGAGGTAGGATAATTTTATCTCCTGGGCTGCAAGTCGCTAAGATGGCGGCGATAATTCCGCAAGTCGAACCGTTAGCCAAAAACCGAGTTGATTTTGCTCCAAATGCTGCGGAGGCTAAGTCTTGAGCTTCAGCAATTGCACCTTCTGGGTTAAAGAGATTGTCTAATTCCGGCAATTCCGGCAAATCCGCTCTAAATACTGCCGCACCGAATAAGTCAATTAGGGGTTGAGAGATTCCTTGTCCGCGTTTATGTCCGGGGGCGTAGAATGGGGCGTGCGGATGATTTGTGCGATCGCGCAAGGCATCTAATAGGGGAGTTTTTGTTTGAGAGTTTGCTGGTGACACGCTTAATCCTGATTGCTGTATTTGATATCTAAGTAGAGCGATATGAAAAAACCATAATATCTTCTAGGGACGGGTTGAGCTAGTACCTTTACTTTCAGGCAGTTTCTTGCTGTACTCACGCGATCTACCCATCTCATGTTTATTTGTAACCACCTACTTAGTTTAATGCTAAAGGCATAAATTTATGCGGAAGTAACAGTTAATTATAGCTATTTAGATAGATGTGTTCACTGCACTCTTGAGTTTAAAATTATGAGATAAAAGAGTACCACAACTCAGTTATTTTTGTTGAAAAATATAGCTAGAAGTGGCTAGCAAATGTTTTTGAAACATCTCTATTAGCGAGCAAAACACTAACATGATTTTTCCCAACCCTACTCCATTTCCCGGCCCGCAGATTCCCAGCACCGAACCGGGGCTGCCGACTATACCCGCATCGCCACCAGTGCCGGGCCCCGTTCCCGAACCGATTCCCGGCCTTGTACCGGAACCGGTACCTGCGCCAATTCCCCAGCCAATTCCCGAACCGGTGCCGGAAACTGTACCCTCTCCGATTCCTCAAACAGTGCCGGAGCCTATTCCTCAGACAATCCCTGAACCTGTTTAAATTATGTTTTAGTCGATCGCGAAATTTAAGATTGTTTGTCAGGCCGATCGCAAAAACCGGCTTTCTCCAAAGTCCCCAATCTTTTTGATGAATATCAGACTTGAAAAAACTCGGTTTTTGCGTAGATTATCGATTACTTGAAGTTGAGCACATTCTGTTCACAAAGGTTAACCCCACGCATATCAGTGTATTTGCCGTCAGAGTAGTCGACCCTGACATCAAAAACACAGCCCGCAGAATCCAAGCCCTCGTACTCAGCTCGATTCCACTCAAAAACTTCCTTTTCCCGATCTGGAATCGGGCCGTCTAACATGTTTTCTCCCCAATCATCCTCGACAGAAGACAGATAGAGGGCTGTCATCGTCTTGCCGCTGTTGTTAAACACCGAAATTTTGATCATCTGAGCGAAAACGCTAGCTGCTGTGAGCCCTAACAGAGGCAGCGACAGCCCCACAGCCATCGTTACTTTGCTTAACCATCGGTTAACCATTGAGCCATCTACCTCAAGTTGTATATTTATTCAAGCCTAGCAGTGGAAGTTAGAAAGCACAAGTCAGATATATTGCTATTGCTTATGATATTTTGATACAGTGATATGTTTCTAAATAGCTATGCTTACTGCCGGAATTGTCGGACTGCCTAATGTTGGCAAATCTACTTTGTTTAATGCTCTGGTTGCTAATGCCAAGGCGACTGCTGCTAATTTTCCTTTCTGTACGATCGAGCCAAATACGGGTATCGTGGCAGTGCCAGACGAACGGTTGAAGGTGCTGAGCAATATTTCCAATTCCGCGCAAACTGTGCCGACGCGGATGGAGTTTGTTGATATTGCGGGTTTGGTGAAGGGGGCGAGTCAGGGAGAAGGACTGGGAAATCAGTTTTTGTCTCACATTCGGGCTGTAGATGCGATCGTCCATGTTGTCCGCTGTTTTGACAATGATGATATTATTCACGTTGCCGGTTCTGTCGATCCCCAGCGAGATATTGACATTATCAATCTCGAATTAATTTTAGCAGACTTAGCTCAAATTGAACGCAGGCTCGATCGCACTCGCAAGCTGGCCCGCAACAACAAGGAAGCTCAGGCCGAAGTGGATGTACTCGAAAAATTAGTCGCTGTTTTGAATGCCGGGAAACCGGCGCGGCAGTACAATTTCACAGATGAAGAAGCTGAATTAGTTAAAGGTTTGGAATTACTGACCAACAAACCAATTATCTATGCTGCTAACGTATCTGATGACGATTTAGCAACGGGAAATAGCTATGTCGAACAAGTGCGGGAAGTAGCAGAAGCCGAAAATGCTAAGGTTGTCATAGTTTCGGCGCAAGTTGAGTCAGAATTGGTGGAGTTATCCGAGGAAGAACGAACGGATTTCCTAGAATCTCTGGGGGTCAAAGAAGGTGGCTTGAAATCTCTGATTCGAGCTACTTACGAATTATTGGGTTTGCGGACTTATTTTACTAGCGGCCCGAAAGAAACTCGCGCTTGGACGATTATCGCGGGAATGTTAGCACCCCAAGCTGCAGGGGTGATTCACTCTGATTTTGAACGGGGTTTCATCCGGGCAGAAACTGTAGCTTATGAAGATTTGGTTGCTACGGGCGCGATGAATGCGGCTAAGGAAAAAGGCTTAGTTCGCAGTGAAGGAAAAGAGTATGTTGTACAAGAGGGGGATGTGCTGTTGTTCCGATTTAATGTTTAGCTTTTTTAAGGAGATTGGCACATGGATATTATTTCGCTGGTAATTGCTTGGCTAGTTACTTCCGTGAGCTTTTTTATCATTTCCAAGTTGCCCATCGGGGTGGATATTGACACTTTTGGAAAAGCGATGATTTCGGCGGCGGTTTTTGGATTGCTGAATGCTTTGGTGCGGCCGCTTTTTGTGGTTTTGGGTTTTCCATTGCTGTTGGTAACTTTTGGTTTGTGGATAATTGTTATCAACGCTGCTATCTTTGGATTGGCGGCTTGGCTAGTGGATGGATTTCGCTTGCGGTGGGGAATTTGGAGTGCTTTGCTGGGTGCTATAGCCCTCGGTTTTATCAACTCTTTGCTCTATGAGCTGTTGCGGACTCTGCCTAGTGTAAGGTAAATCCGGGTAATGCGGGGGGCGGAAGGAAGGGGCGGGTTTATTCATCCTGTTAGTTATCGCCAATATTTCAGGTGAAACCTGCCCCGACGGCAAATATTTTAGGTGTAATTCTCCCATATCAGGTATTTGTTTTTTGGTATTGGTTGAGTTATTAGCCTTCGCAGTAGTCGATAAATTTGTCGGGAACTAGGCGCAATTCGCCCGATCGAAAGCGCTCGACGGGCATCCAAAATGCAGTATGTTCCCCATCTCCGTCTGCAAAATCCAGACTCTCCAATTCATAAAATTTGCGATCGACAAAATCGCACTGGTATAGTTGTATTAATTCGTGTCCGGCTTTGCCATTATAAACAAAGAAGTTTTCCAAACAAGTCAAATATTTGATATTTGTTAACTCGGCTTGAATTTCTTCTTGAAACTCTCTTTGCAAAGCGTCGGTGCTGTGCTCTCCGAATTCTACGCCGCCGCCCAAAGCGCGGTAAAATGTGTCTTTTGTGACCGGATCTTCGCATTCTGACACGAAGATGCGATCGCCCGATCGAATTAATCCTAAAACAATGACGCGAATTTTACCTTGCATAATATAGCCATCAGTCATCAGTCATTAGTCATTACGCATCAAAACCAAAGAAACCGGGTTTTTTGCCCTTCAAGCGTTGTAACAAAGTATTCAAGGAAAAAAACCCGGTTTCTGATTACCCGTGCGTCCAGGACTATATTATCCGTGTATCCGTGTCATCCGTGTCGTGCCAACGTTTAATTATCAGCAGCAAAACCCTCTCTGCTCCTCCTATTTTCAATTGGCCAGTCTATATTTTCCCCGCCAATAATTAGTTTTTCAATCGTTACGAATTCTTTGCTGAGTTGCTGGAAAACATTAATCAAAACATCGATTCCAATGGCATCGCTAGTGCCCAAATCAAACCAGCAGCGAGCCCAATAACCTTGATACTCCATTTCTCCCATATTGTGCATCAAAGCCATCATGCTTTGGTCGGCTAGATTAACATCGTAATTCATATCACTGATGTCTAAGCCTTCATCTTGAACTTGCAAATTTTCCGCATTAAATCCTCCAAGTTTTCCCAAGAAAAACCAAGAGTCAAACACTTCTTCAACATACTGTTTTTCACCGTTTGAAGGCACGTTGCTGAACTTCAGCCAAATCCAGAGGTCAAAGGGGTTAAACTCGCGAAACTCTACTTGCATAGTTTTTTGGTGTTTTTATAGTGGTGGTAAGGCTGCCGGCCCCCAGACTCCATCTGCATCTCTGATTTTATCGCGCATCGGGTCGCAGGCGCGAGATTGGCTGTCGAGACGGTTACGGGTTCTGCACTGCTGAAAGAAGATTTCGGCTACTAAACTGCGCGGAAGTTGGTCGGGTTTTGCTAAGGCTGCGTCGAAGTTTTTTCGGGCTTCCTCAAGTAAGGTTTTGTTGCCGTTGTTCCTCTGGGATTGGGAAAACAAGATTTGTGCTTTTAGATAGAGAACTTCGGGATTATTTGGCGTTTCTGCTAGGGATTTGTTCGCAAATTCTAAAGCGCGATCGTACTTTTTTAAGTCTCGATATCCTACTGCCATGCCGCGATAAGCTAAGTAGCGGGGAGAGGCTTTTTGTTCGAGTCTTTGAATTGCTTCGTTGGGGTTGGAAAAGGGTAGGTTTGTGGCTAGCATTAAGTCCATGTAGCCTTTGATCAGGTTTAGTTCTGGGTCGTTGGGCGCTATTTTATCGGCCGCTTCTAGGTATTGAAATACTACTCGCAATTTACTCAAAGCTTGGGGCGCGCCTTTGGCTGTTCCTTCTTTGGCTATAATGTTCGCCCCTTCTAGAAAGTGACCTGCTGCTGTGTAAATATTGCCGCGCAATGGATTAGTTTTCGCCAATTTTTCGCCGACTTCGCGGGTTTTTTGCGCGTAGGAATTCATCGAGTTTAAGTCCTGCTCGATGTAGGAGAGGGAGGCTGCCATTGCATAGGCTAGTGGCTCGTTTGGTTCGGCTGATAGTGCTTGTTGAACTTGTGCTTTTGCTTGTTTGTAGTTTCCTTGCTGAAACATTGTTTTGAAAGCGGTTTCGGTGTTGGGCCCGATCGCCTGCGGGTTGCTGCTGCGAAAGGGATCGCCCGCTAATGCTGAGTTAATGCAGATGCCCAGGGCGATCGCTCCTGCACAGGCGATCGCCCGCACTGTCTGTTGAGAACTTAACATTTGCTTGCCCACCGATGCTAAAGGAGTTTTCGTCATCGTCAATTCTCTCAATGTAATATACTGTAAACTAGAAACAAGAGAGTTAAATTTTCAGACTTTCGGGCCGCCACCAAAAAAAGAGTGAAATTTGCTTGATTTTTTGTGGTTGTTGAGGTATATTTTAATAATGGGAGTGTGACTTGTAATATATTGACGGACAGATTTCCATTATTAAACTATACCATGAAAAAACAGAAAAATCAAACGCCACTCCTGAAAAAAAAAGGAAATTTTTGTTAAGATTTATGTAAAATAATTGTGTGCGATCGACCCCTGCCAAAAACCGCCTTAACTATCAATAGCACAACCAGAAGTTCCCCCCTCCAACAATAACTATTTTTCTGATTGTTCACTGTTGAGTGTTAACAACTGCCAACTAGCAACTGCCAACTGCCAACTAACAACTGCCGTTAATGCTTTATCTAAAAAACTTAGTATATCATCCTACCGCCTGTCCGAATCCTATTCTGAAAAATATTAACTTAGAACTGCCATTGCAGCAAATGGGGCTGATTGTGGGTCGCAGCGGTTCTGGCAAAAGTACGCTATTAGAAATATTAGCAGGTTTAGCCGAAAAAACTAGCGGCGACATCCGCTGGCGGGAACAAGAATTAACACCGGAACACTTGCAACAGTTAGGAGGGTTAGTGTTCCAGTTTCCCGAAAGGCATTTTTGCGGAGGCACAATTTTAGAAGAATTGCGGTTGGGGCATCCTGAATTGGGACAAGAACAAATTAACTCAGCAATGGCAGAAGTGGGACTAGGACATTTGCCGCTGCGCGCTTCCCCCCACGCTTTGAGCGGCGGACAACAGCGCAGGGTAGCCCTGGCGGTGCAGCTAATTCGGCAGCCGCATTTGCTACTTTTGGACGAACCGACGGCGGGTTTGGATTGGTCGATGCGGCGGCAGTTGGTAAGCCTGTTGAGTAAGTTGAAAAGTCACTGGACTTTGTTGATTGTTACTCACGATGCTAGCGATTTGTTGAGTGTAGCCGATAAATTTTGGACTCTAAACCACGGGGATTTGCAAGAGGTCGATCGGGCTAAATTAGAAGCTAAGGAAACGAGTTTTGTTAGTCATTAGTCATTAGTCATTAGTCATTAGTTAGTGCGGGCGGGTATATCGCATTATGAAGCATTTTTAAGTGCAGAGAATTCGCAGAGCTTACAAAAGAGTGGGAATAGAAGATGAATCAGATTACAATGCCTGTGTTGCCCCAGATGAACGAGTTGTGGCAAAAAACGCTGAATTGGCAGCCGGATGAGTCGCAGCAGCAACAATTTCAGCGACTTTATGAGTTAATTGTCGAGGGAAATTGCTCCTTGAATTTAACTCGAATTACCGAACCGATGGAGTTTTGGGAAAAACATTTGTGGGATTCTCTGCGGGGAATTGCGAAACTGCTGCCAGCTAATCACAATTCGGCGGAAAATCCCGAATTTGTCGCCGATTCGGTGCAGAAAGCGATCGATATTGGGACTGGTGGGGGTTTTCCGGGGTTGCCGATCGCGATCGCCCTGCCGCAACTATCAGTTACTTTGCTCGATTCTACCCGCAAAAAAATTACTTTTTTGGAAACAGTTGTGCCGTCTTTAGGGATAGAAAATGCGGCAACTTTGTTGGGCAGAGCCGATGAAATTGCCCGACAGCCGCAGCACAAACAAGCTTACGATTTAGCATTTCTCCGAGCAGTGGGAGCCGCTCCTCTCTGCGCTAAATGTGCGCTGCCTCTGCTAAAAAATGGCGGTTTGGCGGTACTTTACCGTGGGAATTGGACGGTGGAGGAAGAGACGGAGTTGCAAAGGGCGATCGAGCATTTGGGCGGCACAGTTGAGTCAGTCGAAGCATTCACAACGCCCACGAGTCAGGGGGCGCGGCACTGCGTTTACTTGCGGAAAGTTGTACAGCAGTTCGATCGTCCCGTGCGCTAGTAGGGACACGGCACTGCCGTGTCGTGTATTTCATCGGCCGTGTCCTGTATTTCATCTAATTGAAAACTACCCGATCGCCTGTTCGTAGCGCTTGTTAATTTCCGCCCAATTAACAACATTCCACCAAGCTTTCAAATAGTCGCCGCGCAAGTTTTGGTACTTGAGATAATAAGCGTGTTCCCAAACATCGTTACCCATAATTGGATAATTTCCCTGCATGAAAGGAGTGTCTTGATTGGCAGTAGTTGTAATCTCAAGTTTGCCAGCTTTATTACGGACTAGCCACACCCAACCGCTGCCAAAACGCTTGGCGCCGGCATCGTTAAATTTTGTTTTAAAATCGTCCACACTGCCGAAATTTTGCTGGATTGCTGTTGCAATTGCCCCTGTCGGTTCGCCGCCGCCTTTGGGACTCATGATTTCCCAAAACATACTGTGATTTAGGTGTCCGCCGCCATTGTTACGCACGGTTGTGCGAATATCTTCCGGCACTTTGCTCAAATCTCGCAGCATATTTTCCGCAGTGATATTTTTGAGTTGCGGGTATTTACTAACAGCATCGTTGAGATTTTTAACGTAGGCGGCGTGGTGTTTGTCGTGGTGAAATTGCATTGTCCGCGCATCGATGTGCGGTTCTAAAGCATTGTATTCGTAGGGCAGGGGTGGCAGTGTAAAAGCCCCCGAAGTTTGGGCTATTTTTGGGCTTTCTGCAATTGGACTTGCTGGGGATACATTATTTCCTGATGCTTGGCAAGCACCTCCGGTAATAGCTCCAACGCTGGCAGTCAGCAAATACAAGAAATCTCGGCGTTTGAGAGTCATAAAAAGTACCTAAGTGAATTATTAACTGTTTTATCTCAAATTAAAGCAAAAGGGGAGTGAGTTGAGAAAAAAGTTGTATCGCCCGAATGGATGAGACGGATGGGCGATGGTGGTGAGAGTTTCTCAAGTATAGGCTAATTGTATGCGCGTAACTAACTCACGTGCTCCGGTTCACCAACCCGGTTTCTGTCTCGAAACCGGGTTTTTTTTTGATTATTCTTGGGACAAGCGTTGGATGGCTTCGCCTCCAAAAAGCCGATCGGCTGCTTGGAGAATACCGGGAATTTTAGCAGCGTGGGGACTGTGGGCTAGGCAGCGGCGCAAGTCTAATTCATCGAGGCGATGGCGTTCCGCCCCGCAAGCTACGGCTTTTTGGCCGGGGAACCAGTGACTGGCATTACCTAAAAGGTTGTAGCGCATCTTGCAATAGTCGATCGTATCGTAAGCCTGCGCCAAATTCCACAGCCACAGAATCACATAAATATTAATACCTCCGGGAGTATTTTCGATAGTTGGTAAACCGACGTGCCAAGTCTTAAACCAATCTTCTCCTAATTTATCAATTGCTGCTTTTTCTAACTTTTCTAATATCGGTGGCAAAATTTCATCGGCTCTATCTAACAATTCTACAGCTTTCAAATGCTCGTTAAAATCTTCAGGTTTGGCGGCGCCCAAACTTAAAGTGTGTACTTGCGGATGCGACAAACAAAACAAATCATTAAACACCATCGGACTCAACGGATAGCACAAGTCTACCAATTTTTGCGGCGGGCTGTAAAGTTGACCGCCTTTATCGGAAGGACTGATAATAAAAACGCCCATATCGTGACGTTTAGCAGCTTCGATAGCAGGCCAATTACTTTGATTGATGTAGTACCAGTGCAAGTTAAGATAATCAAATTGATTAGTTTCAATTGTTTTGACTATCACATCAGTCGGGCCGTGAGTCGAGAAACCAATAAACTTAACTTTGCCTTCTGCTTGCAACTTTCTCGCCACATCCATGCAGCCGCCCGGACGGATAGACTCCTCTAGCAATTCCCACGTATTAATGCCGTGTAGTGACAGTAAATCGACGTATTCCAGTTGCAAATAAGCTAAGGATTTATCAAATTCTTCGCGGAACTCTTGGGAGTTTGGTTTAGGACTAACTTTCGTTTGCACTATCAATCTTTCGCGGGGAAAGTTCGGCAAAATTAACCCCAATTGCATCTCGGAAGTGCCGTAACCGCGAGCAGTTTCTATGTGATTGATGCCGCATTCAATCGAGTAACGAATCGTCGCTTCTAGATTTTGTTGATTGTCTGGGGGAATTTCATTGGCTGGCACGTCTTGCCATTTGTACTGATATCTCATGCCACCGCAGGAAAAGACGGGCATGGATAATTCTGTGCGACCGAATCTGCGATATTGCATCATCATAATCAAAGTCAATCGATTTTAGATTTTAGATTTTAGATTTTAGATTGAAGCTTTGACTTGCGCGAGATAAATACGTTCGGCAAGTTTCATCGGATACAGGTTTTTTCTTTCTCCACGGATGAATCACGTGGCGGGTATCCTGGATGCTTTCGGTCAAAGCTATAGCAGAAGGAAGAAAGAAGAAGGAAGAAAATGTAACAATCGCAAGGGTTTCACTGATTAAGAACTTCTTAATAGTCTTGGCGGTTGCTATAGGGTAAAAAACCTTGTTTTTGGTATTTTTGCGGGTTGTAACTCCCATATGGCAGCCTTCTCCTGAACAGGCAAGATGCCTGTTCCACAAAGAGTTATTGACCACCACTGGGGCAGTTTTGACTATTTAGAAATCTCCCGTACTACTGGTTTTCCGTCTTGGATTTCCCCGACTAACACCAAATCTGTACAGTCTACAAACAAACCATTTTCTAAGACACCGGGAATATTATTCAAGCTTTTTTCCATTTCTCCGGGGTTGGCAATGTCATCAAATTTGACATCAATTACCATATTACCTTGATCGGTAATTACGGGGCCTGCTTTTTTCACACCCATGCGGAGTTCGGGTTTGCCGCCCATTTTTTCAATGGCGCGCATCACTGGTGTTAATGCCATGGGTATAACTTCGATGGGCACGCGAAAAGTCGAACCCAATTTATCTACGATTTTGGAACTGTCAACTACTACAATAAATTGAGTGGCGAGGTAATCGACTACTTTTTCGCGGGTGTGGGCTGCGCCGCCACCTTTAATTAAGTTGAGGTGGGGATCTACTTCATCAGCGCCGTCAATAGCTACATCTATTCTGTCAATTTCATCTAGTGTTGTCAGCGGTACTCCGTACTGTTTGGCTAACACTTCTGATTGAAAAGATGTCGGCACTCCCTTGATATCTTTGAGTTCACCGGATTTTATGCGATCGCCCAATGCTTGAATAGTATAAGCTGTAGTTGACCCGGTGCCGAGTCCGACAATCATACCAGATTTTACGCGATCGGCGGCTGCAAAGCCGACTTGCTGTTTCATCAATTTTACGGGATCTTGTTCTGTGGTCATGTTCGGTACTCCTTAATAGTTTTAAGATTATACCATTTATTATGGATTTATTTAACCGCAGAGAGCGCAGAGAACGCAGAGAGGAAGAAGATGAAGAGAGGGAACTGGCAAATTATTTCAATTGGGAATTTCTCTCTTTTTTCTCTGCGCCTTCTGCGTCCTCTGCGGTTAAATAAAAAAATCTAGTTCACAAATCGGTGGATAATTGCCACAATGAAAATCTGATTTCTCGATCTCGAAATTCGTCAATCTGTTTCCATAACCAGATTCAACTATTTTAAAGCATGAAAGTACACCAAATATACGACAATGATAACCAGCTTTTTTTTGTCAACTTTACCGCCAGTGCCAGGAAACAGAAGGCGTCGAGTACGTCGGTTCCGTACCGCAACCCGAACTCGTCCGGCAACTGCGTTCAGTGGCGGTTTTAGCTTACTCGAATACCTGTTTGGAAACGTCATCTATTGTCGCGATGGAGGCGATGGCCTGCAGTTGCCGGATTGTGACGAGTGAATTGGCAGCTTTGCCGGAAACAACTGCTGGATTTGCCCGTCTAGTTTCCATGTCAGGGGTGGAAAATTTTGCATTGATAAGTAATTAGAAGCGGGCAGGTAAACCAGATTGGGAGGGATATACAAGGCGGTTTTCAGAGGCCGTAGTCGGAGTTTTAAATGATGGCACGGGTGCGGGCGGCGCCACTGCTGAAAATCATCGGAGACAGCAGGTAGAATATAGAAATCGAGGGTGTACTTGGTCTGTGCGTTCCCGACAGTGGCTAGAATGGCTGAATAGTATTAGTGTAAAACCTGTAAGAGTGGCAGAGCAAATGATCGGGAATTCTTTAGTAGGTTTAGAGGCAGTGAGAGATTATTTTCAAAAGGGGAATTGGCTGAAAGATCGAGGCGATCTCGGTGGCGCAATCGATAACTATCAGAAAGCTTTAGAGTTTAATCCAGGAGATGCAGAAGTTCATAAAAAGTTGGCGGAAGTTTATGTTTTGCAAGGAGAATTTGAAAAGGCGATCGCCTCTTGTAATGTCGCTCTTCAATTTCAACCCACTTTTGCTCCTGCTTACTTGACAATGGGCAATGCTTTGCACAGTCAAAACAAGCTGGAAATGGCCATTGAAGCTTACTTGCAAGCTTTAAAATTTCAGCCGAATTTTGCCGAAGCTAGCGCGAATCTTGGCAGTATGTATTACAAGTTAGGGCAATTGGAACAGGCGGGGAATTATTACCAAAAAGCTCTGGTAATTAATCCTCAATTGTGTTCGGTCAATATGATGCTGGCAAGCGTTTTGCAGCAGCAAGGAAAGTTAGATGCAGCAATTAATTGCTATCAAAAAGTGCTGCAACAGCAACCGGAAGATGCCACCGCTGCTGAGAAATTAGCGAGTTTAATCGCACAAAAAGAGCGGGCAACTACTGACAGCAACTTTATCGAATTAGAAACAGAATTAGGGGAATCGCAAACAGTATCTGTCAACAAAGATGAAGGCTACGGCTTGCAGCCTTCGAGCCTCAATTTGCCGCCAGCACCAACCACTGAGACTTTAAATACTCCGTTTACAAATCCCGCCGAACTTTCCGAACAAGTTACATCGTTAAATGTTCCCGATGCCGGACAAGTTGCCAATTTTCAAGAAGTAGAACCTTACAAAAAACTGGCAGAAAACTTTTTAGTTCAAGGTAAAATTAAAGAGGCGATCGCAGCTTGTCAGCAAGCGATAAAAATTCGACCGGATTTCATCCATGCTTACGTCACTTTAGGCAATGCCTTGCAAGCAGTAGGCAAAACTGAAGCTGCCATTCGTTCATATTCTCAAGCCCTAGAATTGCAGCCAAATTTTGCGGAAGTGCGCGCCAATATTGGCAGTATGTATTTCAAATTGGGGCGTTTGGAAGAAGCGATCGCCCATTATCAGCAAGCCATCGCCCTGAGTCCTGATTTAGCGGGAGCTCACTGGAACTTAGGGAAAGTATATCACCAACACGGCAACATCGAAGCAGCGATCGCCTGTTTTAAAAGAACATCCGAGCTCAACCCGCAGCTAGTCGGTGCAGACTTCCACTTTAACTTAGGTAATCGACTTTTGGGCCAAGGAAAGCGCGAGGAAGCCATCGAAAGCTACGAAAGAGCGATCGCCATTAAACCGGATTGGGCCGAAGCCTACGGTAACATCGGCAGCGCGCGATCGCAACAAGGCAATCTCGACGCCGCCATCGCTTACTATCAGAAAGCTGTAGCTTTAAAGCCGCATTTAGAAGTTCTGCACTTCAATATAGCCAACTCTTTTTTACAGCAAAACAAGTACGAAGAAGCGATTACTAATTATCAAAACACTCTGAAAATCAAGCCCAACTGGCCCGAAGTTCACGCTAACCTCGGCAGTTGTTTTTCCATGCAGGGGCGGCTGGAAGAAGCTTTAGCCAGCTATCAGCAAGCTTTGGCATTAAAACCGAATTGGGCAGAGGTTTACTGTCGCATGGGGCACATTCAAAAACAAGATAAGCCCTTGGAGGCGATCGCCAAATTTGAAAAGGCGATCGAATGCAACCCCAAATACAGCGAAGCCTACCAACAACTGTGCGACTTGCTAAGCCATTCCACCAACCTCGCCGGAGCCCGCAGCGTAGCCGACAAATACTGCGAAAACTGCGGCGATGTCGCCCCAGTCATGTCAGCTACAGCCTACGTCTTTTCCTACCTGCAATCAGGTGTCAGCAAACAGGCAATTCAGAAACTCGAAGAAATCGAAAAACTCTGCTACGAAAAGGTCGAAACTTTTACCACAATCGAACTAAAACTGCTCTACGAAATCTTCCTGTTTGCAGTTTCTCACCTGAGAGACAACCGCGAAAAAAATGCCAATTTCTACAGACTAATTGCCAAAGAATACTACCAAAAAGCCGTTCCTAAGCGCCAGGATATTAACAGAAGCAACCTAGCCAAGTACCAAACAAAAGAACAGCGTCCTTTAAAAATCGGCTTCCTTTCCAAACACTTCCGCCGCCACTCAGTAGGCTGGTGCAGCGAAGCTTTAATTCGCGAATTAAGCCACATCACCCCCCACGTTCACCTTTACGTCACCGGGAAACTCCACCGAGATGAAGTTACGCAGCGGTTTGAAGACATGGCAGGCAAGTTTTACTGGCCTAAAAAATATCCAAACGGCTTTGCTGATGGCGGTGAAATATTCGCCGAAGTAGCGCAAGACAACTTGGATGTTTTGATAGACTTAGACTCGATGACTGTGCCCACAAATGTCGAAGTGCTGTATCAATATCCTGCGGGCATTTGCGTTTCTTGGCTGGGATTTGACGCGCCCTACATTTCAGATAATCACTACTTTCTGTGCGACGAACACACTCACCCCCCTGGTGTTGAAAAAAATTACTTAGAACAGTTAGTAAGATTGCCTGCTTGTTCGGTAGCAATTGGCGCACTGCAAAGCATTCCTGTGAATCGAGATGCCATTAGAAACGCTCTTGGAATTGGCTTAGATCAAATGACTTATCTGTGCGTTTCTCCGGGAAGAAAAACCAATCCAGAAATGGTACGAGCTCAAGTTAAAATCCTTAAGGAAGTACCAGATAGTGTGTTAATCCGCAAAGGTCAAGGCGACCCCGACGTTATTCACAGCACTTACCGCGAAGAATGCGAAATTCAGGGAGTAGATTTTGCTCGGATTAAGTTTATAGGGCAAACCAGAAGTGAAGAAGAACATCGGGCTATTTATTATGTAGCCGACGTGCTTTTAGATTCCTATCCTTACAACGGGGGGACTCACAATTTAGAGGCTTTGTGGGCGAATTTGCCAGTGGTAACTCGATCCGGCGACCAATATCTTTCGCGCATGGGTTACGCTTTTCTGAAAAGTGCAAATGTTGATGTTGGTGCGGCGTGGACTTGGGAAGAATACACGCAGTGGGGAGTTAAGTTTGGTCGCGATGCTGGTTTCAGAAATGCGGTGAAAGAGCATTTAGTAAAATCTAAGCAGCCAGAAAATCTCGCACCGTTGTGGAATCCTAAAAAGTTAGCTGAGGATATGTATAAGGTGTTTCAAAAACTTTTGTCAGTTGACGGTTGACTGTTGACGGTTGACTGTTATCAGTTATTGGTTATTTGTTACTCGCTTGGGGTTGCTAATAACCAATAACCAATAACATTAGTCTGCACCGTCAACCGTCAACTCTCTCTGTGTTCTCAGGGGGCGATCGCCTATCAAGCATTGGAGATGGCTGTGGGCGATCGCATTCGATCGAGTTGACGAGCAAGACTTCTGGAACTGGTACAAATTTTGCTAATCCTCGACATCACCCTACAGCGCCACTGGCACACTCACCTCCTTACCAGCAGGATGATTTCGTGCTACCTTCCTAATGACTTTTTACCAAAAGTAGATTACTATTAAATTGAACGCTCTTTGCTAACCCTCTTGTCAAAACCTTTAGTTTAGACAAAAGGAACATCTAGGATGTAATTTTATGGATTTTGCTGACCCCGTAATTCCTCCACTAATACTTATACTTACTGGTGTAATTTGCCTGGGTGCCAGTTTGATAAAAACACCGTGGTTTGAAATCCACCTTAAAAGTAGCTGGCTTCTTACAGTAATTTCTGTGTGGCTTGTTGTGGTAGGTTTATTTCTCGTCCTTCTTGGCACAACTCTTCTGACTACTCACTAATAGCCACTCGATCGCGCCCGCCAGACTTAGCTCGATACAGTGCCTTATCCGCGGCTTCAATCAACATTTTGGGGGAATTTTGACTTGGCGAAACTGCCGCAACTCCCAAGCTGAGAGTCACAGAATCACTGACAACAGACTTGATGTGGGGAATTGCCAAGGCTTTGACGCGGCTGCGGATTCCCTCCGCAACCGCCTGTGCAGCGACGACATCTGTATTTGGCAAAATTACCGCAAATTCCTCGCCGCCGTACCTAGCAGCCAAATAGAGGCGTTCTGCGGGTGCGTTTGTGCAAGCATCCCCAATCGCCCGCGCCACTTGCTGCAAACAAGCATCCCCGGCTTGGTGGCCGTAATTGTCGTTGTAAAGTTTAAAACAGTCAATGTCGCACAGAATCAAAGATAGCGGTTCCGAAGAGCTCGACTGCTCCCATTCTCGGTTGATCACCTCGTCAAAACGGCGGCGGTTAGCTAGTTGAGTCAGACTGTCCAAATTCGCCAACCCGTCCAACCGCTGGTTGGCCGCCGCTAGCTGCTGGTAAAGTAAAGATTGTTCGATCGCGATCGCAACTTGAGTACCCAACTGACTCAGCAAATCCACATCAAACTGCTGCCACTGGCGGGGTGCCGAACAGTGGTGGGCAATCAGCAAACCCCACAACTTCGGCACTTGACAAGAACTGTTACCTTCCCTAGGTTCTATGCCCTGCTGGACAATCGGCACTACCAAATTTGCCTTCACCTGACAAGTCTCCAAAAAATTAAGATGACACTCGCTCAAATTAGAAGCATGAATATCCTCTATGGCGCGAATGCGACCCTTTAAATACTGTCCGATGTAAGTATTGGCAAAACAGCAATCGTCAATTCCCATCCCCTTGAGTGGCATCCATCCTTCTGCAACCGACTCCACCACCACATCTCCGTTCCAGTCGGGTCGGAAGCGGAAAACCAGCACGCGATCGGTTGCCAAAAACTCCCGCACTTCCGCTACTGTAGTGTTGAGAATATCTTGGAGATCCAGAGAAGAACGAATGCGCGATTGAATCTGCCCGATCAGGCGTTCCCGTTCTATTTGTTGCCGCAGCGCGACTTGGGCTTGCTTACTTTGAGTAATGTCCCGACCTTCCGGCAGCAACAATACTATTTTGCCAGTTTCATCCGCGACCGGTTTGAGAGAAAAATCAACAGTTGCCGTCCGATTTACACCTTGAACTTCCACTTCATAGCGGACAAATTCACCTTTTGCCGATCGAGAAATCGCCTCTTGCAACTGTTCCTGAACTTTCTCAGAATCTCCCCACCAAGGCAACAGCCAAAACGGTTTATTTGCCACATCCCGTAGCTTAATTCCCGCAAAATCCAGAGAAGTTTGGTTAGCTTCCAGCAGAGTGCCGTCCGGTTTCAACAAGCTCACAAATTGGAAAGAAGAATCAAAAATTGCCCGAAAGCGTCTTTGAGAATCTCCCAACATTGCCGTCACCTTTTCGCGAGAGGTAATATCCCGGAAGCGCCACACCCTGCCAATAATATTTTGTCCGACTCGAATTGGCTGCGTATAGCGCTCAAAAGAGCGGCCGTCTTTAAACTCTAGAATATCGCAACCTTCCGACTCCGCATCGCTATAAAATTCTTTAACTCTCTGCAAAAAAGCCCTCGGATCTTTCACTTGCTTCGTGAGAAATGCCAGTCGCAGCGTTCTATCCATTGAGTTTCTAACTTCTTCATAAATTCCCCACATTTGAACTAACTTTTCGTTATAACTAATCATTTCTCCGGCGGTAGTAACGGCGAGAATGCCGTCTGCCGTTGCTTCTAAGGTAGCGTGCAGCAGAGAGCGCGATCGCTCTAATTCTGCTGCGAGCAATTTGCGTTCCGTGAGGTCTCGGACTGCTTTCACCTGGACTAAACGACCTTCCCAAAATACGAATTTACTGCGAACATCAGCAGGAAAAGCAGTTCCATCTCGCTTGAGAAAAATAGTTTCACAGACTGTATTGCTGGCTGCAGAAATCATTTGCGACGCCTGTTTGTATGATTTCGGCGACAGTAGTTCCAGCAAGCTCATTCCCACCATTTCCGCAGGTTCGTAACCGAAAAGTTGGGCAAAATTGCTGCTGACGCTCAAAATTGTGTCGCGGTCAGCCACGGCAACTGCTTCAAAATAAGCTTCGCATTCAAGCAAGCGTGCTGCTGACTGGCTGCTGCCATTTTCCCCAGAGGAATAGCTGTTGTTAATTAACTGTTGCAATTGCGTATTTGCCGAGTACAAAGCGGTCATGGCTTGCCTGTACATAGCAGTACGTTTTTCTACTTTTTGTGCGAGGCGATCGCGATATTCTCGCAGTTCTTTTTCGACTCTAATTAAATCAGTAATATCTACGGCAAACACGATGACGCCAGCGACTTTACCGGTTTCATCGCGGTAAGGTATTTTATCTGTCCGCACCCAGCATTTTTGACCAGAGGCTGTTGGCAGTAGTTCGACTTGCCCCTGTTTGGGAACGCCGGAATTGATTACTTCCAAATCTTCTAAATAATATTGCTCTGCTTCGTCTGGATAGATTTCATAAAAAGATTTACCTTCTAATTGATCTGCGGGCAAACCTCTCGATGCAGCCGCGGCTTGATTAATTCGCAGCAGGCGACTTTCGGTATCTTTGAGCCAAATCATCGCCGGCACGGAATCAAAAATTATTTGCTGTTCTTGTTGCTGCAGGCGTAGTTCGGCTTCGGCTTGCTTTCTTTTAATTATTTCTTTTTGCAGTTTGTGGTTAGCTTTTTTGAGTTCAGCCGTGCGTCTTTCTACTCTTTCTTCTAGTTGATCGTAGTATTGGCTTAGCAAGTTTTGCTGTTGTTCGTGCCGCATTGCTTCTAATTTTAACTTTTCGCTAGCTGACAAACTTGAGGATACAAAATCTGCTAATATTTGGGTAAATTCGTGTTCTTCTTCCGTCCAATCACCGTCCGAACCCTGGCGTTCGGCGCTGACTATTCCCAAGCTTTTACCTGCTAGCACAATCGGTACGTTCAACAAGGAAGTCGCGCCCCGATCGAGCAAATAAAGACCGACAAGTTCTCGCGTTCTGGGGTCATTTTCTGCAGCCACAGTTGCGATCGCACTTGCCGATTTTAAAGCTTGAAAATATGCCGGACAGTCGGCTGCTGTGATGATTATTTGTACGGAATGGAGTTTAGTATTTTGTTCGTAAAGGTCAATGCAGTGAAGCTGCGTTTTGTCTTCGCCATACAGCCAAATACTGGCTCGATCGCAGTTGACAATACTGACAGCGGTTTCTGTTACTTCGCGGATGAAGTCTTCTATATTGTGGCGTTCTTTTAGTTGACTTTTGGCTAATTTTGCGATCGCCAAAGTTGGACTGCGCCAATTTCCTCTCTGGTTGGGCGGCATGGGTGACTGCGAAGCGGCCTTAATTTCTTCGCAAACTAACAGTACAGCCGGCCGTTGGAAATTGGCAATTGAACGACCATGAGTATTTTCCTCTATTTTCCAATCAACCGTCGGCATTGGGCGCGCGGTTGCTTTTACCCTAATAATCTTGCCGTCTTTGCAAGTCAAGCAGCCTTCCCAACAGGCAATTTTTGGAGTTGACGTACCGTTTTCCGGCTGGGCCAATCCAGCAAATTCTGCCTGCATTTTGCCTTGTTCTTGGCAGTAAAATATGTTAAAAATTGAATGACAAATTAATTCCTGCGATTTGTAGGCGAGGCGAGACGCGCCGAATTGATTGAGCGAAAAAACTCTTCCCAAAGCATCTAGAACGAAGTAAATGCCCGGAAAATTCTCGTAGAGAGTTCCATACCAATCTTGTTCGACTTGTTGGCTGCACGCAAGTTTTGCTGTCGCGAACTCGCCCTCTGTGTCGAGCAAGTGAGAATAGTTGGTTTCGGGGTTGCTTGAATTACTTTTTTTAGCAAACACTTTTAGCTTAACTCGACTGTAATTAATTTTACTTTCTGGAATTTAACTTTTTTGTGAAACTAAATTAAACCTGTTGTTTGAAAAAAGTTACAAGTTGTAACAAAAATACCACTTGTCCAGCACCCTGATTTTCGCTTCCCAATGCAACCACTGTGTTTGTTTGTAGTTAGTAGACCGTCTGCCGACGATATTTCCCGCTAGTTGCAATGCCAGCAGGTTTAGCTGCAATTACCCGGTCTGTACTTTTAGCATCCTAGACAATAAAAAAATCGGCAATCACTGATTTTAAGTATATACGATAACACTCAAATACCTAGATTCGGACTGACCTACTTCGGATTCGGTTTGGGATATTTGCCGGGGCTGCGGATGAACCGGGCGGCGGTTGCAATTATCGAGTCAGATGAGTGCTGTGGCTTTTGGGGATACTCGACCTGAAAACTGCTTGGGAGGCGATCGACCCCAGTACGATGTTTTGTATTGGGAATGACGAGGGTGAATCTAATTAATTAGACTGTTTAATAAATATTTATAATACTTAAGTTAAGTAAATCTTATAATGCACAATCGGCCACCGACTTTAGTCCTATAGTTTATACTTAATCTTGTCCAGCAAACGCTAAGGAGGCAAGGAACAGTGACTACCCAACCCGCTGCGAAACCCAGACTTAATTCTGCGTTCAAACAACTGATGTCCTTACACTGGGTGATGTCAGCTTGCTATTTAGTGCTGTTTATTGGCGGTATGTTTATGGCTCGATTGCCGAGAGGCTTGTTTATTCGAGGCCCCCTTTATGATTTTCACAAATCCGTAGCGGTGCTGACAATGGCTTTACTGACTTGGCGGATTTTAACTCTGTTGCGGGTATGGTGGAAAAAATATACAAAACGCCTGCCAAAGTTTACGAATGAATGGTACAAAAATTTTGCTTTGCACGCAACTTTGTACGTTTTTATGTGGCTAGTTCCGGTTACAGGCTTCTTTTTTTCTAACTCTTTCAAAAGTAACAATGTGAAATTTTTCGGCATTGTTTTACCCGATGTGTTTCCGCAGAATTCCGCAATGGTTGATTTGGGAAGGAGTTTGCATTTTTGGCTGGCGTACACATTTTTAGCGTTCGTAATTTTGCATATTTTAGATCAGAAGAAAGTTGTGAGAGCTAATTGGCGCAGGTTGACAAATTTTGTTAACAGTAAGTTCCCAAAGTCTCAAAAGGTTGGATAAATGTCCGATGGGGTACTATTCTCCATTGGCAATGATAAATTTACTGCAAAACTGGCTATTTTCCACGGCGATATTGTGAAACTTGTCCCATCGTCTGAATTCTGAGGCAAATTTATGGGTTGTTCTAATAAATCGACAGGCTGACTAATCGCCAAACCCAAATCGCTCTTTAATTCCAACTTTGCCTCTTCACCGTGACACTCGTAACACCGCAAAATCCACACATTAGAATCATCTTCCGATTGTTTGAATGCCATCAGCACTAAATTTTCGGCGGACAAATCCAAGAAATTGCCAACTGCGGGCAGAGTCTTGTGGTCATTTTTCTCTAACTTGGGCAACACCTTTACTAGCAGTGGTAAATTCAACTCGTAGCCCTGTCGAACTGTGTCGGCTTCTTGCCAATTTCCAGCATGGGGATAAACTGCACAAGTAAATTCCGAAACTCCTAAATCTGCTTGTTCATCCGGCCAAGTCGAACCCCGAAGCAAAGTCAGCCGAATTCGATTCGGTTGAAGGTCGCAACCGTATTTGCAATCATTGAGCAAACTCACTCCAAAACCGTCATTGCTGATATCAGTCCAGCGCAAAATCGGCACTTCCCATTTGGCTTTTGCGGCGGGTGTTTGCGGCTTGGTTGTGCGTGCGATCGCACCGCCGGGAATTTCGCAACTTGCAAAATCTGCTTCTACATTTAACCCAAAGGCTGCTTTTACTAAAACGTGAGTTTCTTGCCAATCTGCCACTGTCTTGATTTTCAGCAGCGGCGAACCTATTTCTACTATATAATCTTGGCAAAACTCCGACTTGCCAATTTGTCGGACTACGCGCAAACTCTGCCGTAATTCCCCCTCCTCTACCCAACAAATATCTTTGAGTATCGGCGCGGGTAATTGATGTTTTTCATAATTTGGGTCAATGTTCCAAGCATCCCAATATTGGCCGCTGTCTTGAAATGCTTGCAGTTGATTGCCACCGGCTGCATTCAGGACTTCTCGGTTATTTACTTTATCCCAAATGCTGGATAAATCCCCAGTTTTGCCGTCTATTGTTGCCCGAATAAATTCATTTTCTAGAACCATTTCTGCGGCTGCAAAATGCGTTTCTTGACAAGCTGTGTTTTTTTGTGCTATACCGTGTGTAAGTTTTGATAAATCTGTCTTTTTTTCGGTTTCTGGACTCGCGGACGCATGATCCACAGTTTGAGCGTCTTCGCGACACAGCCAAAACACCTGGTAGCCAACGGCGGGGATATTATTTGCCCAAAATAACAGTGTAGAGTGCGATTGCGGTCGATCGCCCCTGACAATCTGCGAAGCCAATCGCCGTCGGGAAAAATCGTAAATTTGCCAAGCGGAATCAGCGGAATCGGGAAGCGGTACGGCGACAACCTCAGAGCGCGGCCAATTGAGAGTATTGAAAATCAAAATCGGTTGAGCGTCAGGCTGCGGAGGGGAAGGGAGAGAAATTTGAGCCGAGATGGCATCCAAAGATTGTAGCAGGATTTCGCGACAAGTGCGATCGACCTCAGCAAAAGCTAGATTAGCATCCGCGTAGACTGGGGCGATCGCAGAACCGGGCAAAATATCATGAAACTGGTTAAACAAAATTTGTTTCCAAACTGATTCTAACTCAGATTTCGGATAAACCGCACCAGTACAAATCGTTGCCAGCGAAGACAGCAACTCCGCTTGGTAGAGCAATTCTTCGCAGCGGCGGTTTTGTCGTTTTTGGTCGGCGCGAGTCGTGTAGCAACCCCGGTGGAATTCTAAATAAAGTTCATCTTTCCAAACGGGAAGAGTTTTGAGTTGTGAGATGGGAGGATTTGCATCCTTGATTGGCGACAAGTTTGACAATTCTCGCGCCCGCAAATTTTCCTGATTGTCCGATTCTGGAACATCACTTTCCTGCGAACTTTCCCCAACTTCCGGCAAAAACTGACTCTCAATCAAAGACAAATAATCAACCGCTGTCGCAAACTCCAACCTTGGGAAAAAAGGCGACATTTTCCAGCGTTTCGCCACCTCCAACATATCACGAGTCGGGCCACCGCCGTGGTCGCCAACTCCAGGCAACCAAAGAGCATCTTGCAAATTAGTTTTAGCTTGCCAGTCAAAAGCATAACTTGCCATTTTCACAGATTCTATGCCTTCACCAATGGGAGGAGACATCATACTAAATATTTTAGTACCGTCCAACCCTTCCCACCAAAACACACCGTAGGGAAATTCCGTTGTATCATTCCACCGCAACTTTTGCGTCACAAAATAATCAACTCCACCTTGCCGCAAAATCTGAGGTAATTGCCACCCAAAACCGAAAGTATCAGGTAGCCAAGCCACCCGCATCAATTCCCCAAAATTTTCTTTTGCATAACGCTGTCCGTAAAAAACTTGCCGCACCATTGACTCAGCAGAAATCAAGTTTAAATCCGGCTCTACCCACATCCCCCCGACAACTTCCCAGCAACCCGCCGCCACCTGTTTTTTAATCGCAGCAAATAAGTCCGGCCGATGTTCTTCTATCCAAGCATAAAGTGCCGGAGTTGAATGGCAGAATATCAAATCGGGAAACTCCGATTGCAATTTCAATACCGACTCAAAAGTTCGCTGTGCCGCTTCCCAAGTTTCCGGGACAGGCCACAGCCAAGCCAAGTCTAAATGAGCGTGACCAACCAAATAGATTGTACCTGTATATATAGATGTCAGCTCACCGCTTTCTCC
>NZ_JAUBOR010000004.1:0-94076 GCF_036700305.1 Microcoleus sp. Z1_A1 | reverse complement strand
TATATATATAGATGTAGCATCGCTATTGTCTCCAACCTGAGAAACCTCCTCCCTTCTTCCTCCCTCTGCGCCCTCTGCGCCCTCTGCGGTTCCCACATCTAAATTCCCAGAAAAAGATGTCAGCTCACCGCTTTCTCCTATATATATAGATGTAGCATCGCTATTGTCTCCAACCTGAGAAACCTCCTCCCTTCTTCCTCCCTCTGCGCCCTCTGTGTCCTCTGCGGTTCCATCATCTAAATCCCCCAAAAAAGCCCGCAGATATCCCAGTAAATTGTGCCGCAAAACAGACAGCGAGCGATCGAACTTATCGCGATCGCCCACCGCCGCCCAATCAATCAAACCCATAGCCAAATCAATCTCAGATTTCAGCATTTCCCCCTTGACAAACCTGGGGCGATTTGCTATTATTTCGGTGGGGAGGTATTGGGAATTTTTAATTTCTAAATTTCGACTAAGCGAATTTTGCAAAATCTCTAATTCGGCAGCCACAAAACCCGGATCGAAACAAGAAGAGTCAGCAGCTTCGTACAAACAAATCGATCGCACTAAAGCACCGCTATCGTGACCCGGACTTACCAACCGCAAAATTACTAAAAATTCATCTCCGGGATTGGCCGACGAACTCAACAAAACTCGATCGGCAAAATCAAATAAATCTCCCTGTCCGACCAACTCGCCGTTGACAAAAATTTGAGCATCTTCCGCCCACCAAGTCAAGCCCAGTAGCAACCGCAAACCAACCACAGGATAGCCGTGCAAATTGTCAGGAATTACAAATTGCTGACCCAAATACAAAACTTGCTTCCCCGACGGCCAAGTAATATGTCCTTTGCTGTTAAGTTCGACAACAGGACTGTTACAAATATTTACCGAAGAGACAGCAGAGTCAGAATCGCAGTACCTCCAACCAGACTGAACCTCCACTTGGCTGAGGCGGCGCAACTTTTCGACAGTGGCAGAAATATTGTTGCTAGCAGGTGACACAGAAGCGCTCATATTTCGCTAAAATAGGAATTGTGTATTAATCAAAAATCGGATTGAACTCACATCTTGCACTATTCTCAAGAACAGGCAAGATGCCTGTTCCACAAAGAGTGAATTTTCTTGTGGGGAGTAGGGGGTGGGCATCCTGCAGCCAGTAAAAGGCTTATTGACATGGGTGCAATATCTTATATCGAACCGCGAAGACGCGTTCGGCGAAGCCGTTCCCGAAGGGTAGGACGCGAAGAAATAAAGGTTTCAGAGGGTTTGAAGCTTCGATTAAGATATCGCTTTGATTTTACAGCAATATTCAGCAATTCCGGCGCGAATCAAAAATCTGAATTCAAGAATTAAACTTATGTCCAACGGTTACTACGGCCCATACCAAAGCCGACTATTAAATTTTATATCGAAACAGTCCCGCCAAGTCGCTGACAATTGCGATCGAACTTGGCGTCAAATTAAAGAAACAACTCTCACCGCCACCCAAATTCTGCTTTATCCAGCTTATTTGCTGGTGCAAAGTTCCCGAATGCTGGGCCGACAGTTGCGGGCATCAAGTCAAAAAATAGATTTACCGGAACTGCAAGAATTTGGCGGTGACGAAAATGCCGATTTGCCACAAAATTGGTATCAGGGGGAAGTTTCCGAAGAAAGTTCGATCGCCGAAATTTTGCACCTCGCCGAAAATTTACTAACCTCGTCGCAAACCGCGAAAACTTTAGCCAGCTTCCCGCTGTTAATAAATCAGGGAAATGCTGCTAGCGATTTACATCCGGCTATCAATTTTAGCGGACAAATCGCCAAGCATCAAACCACTTCCGTCTTAGAACACCCGCTGGCTAAAACTGAATTAAAACCCCAGCCGAAAGTTGAGGGAATTGCCAGTTTTATACCAGCCCGCACTTTAGTATTGGTGGGAAGAGAAAATCAGATATTAGATATTTTGACACCCGAACAGCAGGAAATGCTTGAAGGTTGCATAACTTGGGAAGTAGCCAACAGCGGGCCGGAACGACGGGAAATTACCCAAAAAGAATTAAAATTTAATCTCGGTTTGGAGTCAGCGGCGAAAAAAGCGCAGTTACCGCCGATGCGTCGTTTTTGGGAATTGATGGCCTGGCTTCAGACGAGTCCGGTTGCCCTCAAAAGAAATCAGTTTGGAGAATCAATCCTCGCAGTTAAAAAATCGATCGACCGCAATGCCATCCTAGTCCAAAAAGCCCGCGCGCAGATCGAAGCAAAAACCGCACAGCAGTCAATTGCGGCATCGAATTCGATCGACCACAATACCCCAAAACTAGAAACTAATTTTAACAGCAAGTTCGATCGACCCCCAACTCCTCTCTCCTTTGTTACATTACTCGATCGCGCCGCCGTCAACATCGAGGAATTAACCCTCCCGCCATCGGCAAAAACAATCGCCGCACCCACGGAAGCCCCCAGAGTAAAAATTGACACATCCGGCACAGATGCCAATGTAGATTTTTCCGCCCGTGACATCCTCGAAAAATACGCGCGAAACATCGAACAAATGATTTGGTCGTCAGTAGACCACCTTTTGGGCAAAGAAACGGCAGCCAGTGATAATACGGAGAAATCAGTTGCTATTCAGTATTATTTGAAACAGCGAGAACAAGAAAATACCCAAAATAGCCCAGAGGTCGATCGACCGTGGCTCAACTGGCAAGACTTATTCGGGGAAGCAGCACCGCCGCATTTAATCGACGGCAGTTCCGAAACCGATGTAGCACAAACTAGCCCAAAAGTCAAGCAGGAAATAGCAGAAGTAGGAGAATTGCCCGAAGGTCGATCGATCGCAGTCTCAATATCCCCTTACCCCGAAGCACTTCACCGCCTGCTAGGGCAGCTAAAACAGAGCTTGCTCACAAAAAGCCCAAATACTCAACCCCAAACAGCATCTGATTTATCAGATTTAGCAGTTACTCAAAAAAATAGCTCTGCACTCGCAGCAGAATCAACCCCAGGGCGCGCGCCGGAAACCCAAGTGCCAAAAAACACCAACCCGAACACCGCACAAAACAACAAATCCCCAGCAGCAATCACCCCGCAAACCAGCAGATACACCGCCCCAACCCGCGCTGCTGCTGAACCAAAAAATCCCAGCGCAGGCGTCCCACCAGAGGGCGAATACTTAGAAACAAAAGCAGAATCGATGGGATACATTAAGCACCCCCTAGAACAAGTGCTCGAATGGCTCGATCGAGTTATGCTGCGGCTAGAAAACATCGCCGAGCAACTCTGGAATTGGGCAAAAATCAACTTGCCAAAAATCCTCAAAAGCAAAGATAAAATTGACTAATCTTTAGCTTATGATAAAAAAGTTGCGGCAACAGCAGCAAATCAGCTCAGTATTAGGCCATCTTTGGAGACTCCCACAGTGCTAACCCTCAAAATCGTAGTTAATGTAGTTGTTTTATTTTTTGTTTCCCTGTTCATATTTGGATTTTTGTCCAATGACCCAGCCCGGAACCCCAACCGCAGAGACATGGAATAAACAACTTATCTCGCCCGCAGAGTAGGGGCGCGTCACCGCAGCCCCTGCAACAGCCGACAAACCCGCAAAAATTAGTCGGACAAAACTTGACAATCCAAGCATCCAGGATACAAGCCCCCTGATTCATCAGTCCAGAAATAAAAAACCTGTATCCGATAAAGGAGCCCCCGAATTGATCCGTGGGGTAAATGCTTCAAATCTAAAATCTAAAATCTAAAATCTAAAATCGATTGACCTCGCACCGCCAGCGAGGTTATCTTGTGGCGGAAGCAAGTTCTGAAAGCAGCCCTATTCCGGCGCGCCAAAGCCACTGCAAATTTTAGATGTCAGATTAATCTCTAAACAGTTACCTTTTAGATGCAAAATTTTCAATAAATTGCACCCTATAAAATCTAAAATCTAAAATCTAAAATCTAAAATCGGATGACTTACCTGTAGTAACTATGCCCTATCCGGTACCGCCGCCAGAACCCCCTGGCATCATCTACATCGCAAAGCCAAAAAAAGTCGCCCTCACTGTCGCGGCCGGCGATGGAGACACCCTCCGCAACCCCGCAGAAATACCGGAACCAAGCCCAGACATCGTTCAGCCAGAACCCACACCAGCCCCAGCAGAACCCGCAGCCACACTCCTCGGCACCACTGCAGCCACCGATGGGCCTCCAGAAATCGCCGACCCCCTAGCGGAAGTCGAAAGCGGCCACGCAGTGGTGGGATTTCAGCGTCAGGCCCCTGTGGAAGAACCCGAAACTGCGGAAACTCCGAAAGATTCCTCGTTTACAGCTTACCAATTGGGTTCGGTAGAAAATGCCATTGCCATTCGGAATCGGGAACGAACCGCAGAGGCGCAGAGAAAACAGGAGAGAAATCTTGCCGGAAAGCAGGAAAGTTGGTATCAGGCCCAAGGCCGACAGTTAGAAGATAACTCTCCCCAACCTGCTGAAATTCCCGTTCCAGAACCCGCCCTAGAACCAGAACCCAGCGGGCAACAGCAGTTCGACATTCCCGCACCAGCAACCACCCCCGCACCCAGAACCCCCCCTGCGCCGACACCGAAACCTAAACCAGCCGCGCCGGGAGTCCGCACCGCCCCTTCTGGGCGGACGGTGCCTTTTCCCGTGACTCCAGCCGATACTATCGAAGTTAAGGCTGACAGCCAAGAATTCGACGACAAGCAGCAAATTGTGACGGCGGTTGGTAATGTCGTCGTGCGGTTCCGGCAAACTGTGATTGATGCCGATCGAGCGATTGTCAACTTAGTCACCCGCCAAGTGGTAGCATCCGGCAATGTCGCCTATACCCGCGGGCAACAAGTAGTGCGCGGCCAGCGGATGGAGTTCAATCTCGGCCTCAACAGCGGCGCAGTCGAACAAGCAAGAGGCGAAATATTCCTGCCCGCAGCAGGTAGCGAATTGACTCCCACACTGCCGACAGATATTAGTGCCGGGACGATTCTCGAACAGCCACTGAGCGATCGAATTACCAGCCAGCAGCCCCTGCGCGGAGTCAGATCCCCCGGCGCTGCTACAGTAACTCTCGGTGGGGGTGGACAGCTAGCAGCCCCCCAAGTGGTCGGCGCCGTCAACCGCATCCGCTTTGAAGCAGAACGCATCGAACTGCTGCCAGACGGCGCGAGGGTAGCAACCAACATTCGGCTTACTAACGACCCGTTTTCCCCCCCGGAATTTGAATACAGGGCCCGGACGGCGACGATTAGAAGGATTTCGCCCACGGCAGAGGAATTAGTCACAACGAAACCCCGCTTGGTGTTCGACAACCGAGTGAAAATACCCGTGTATCCCCGCAGGCAAGTGTTTGACAGCAGGCAGCAGAGCGGCCCGTGTTTGACCTTTGGCTACGACGGAGGCGAACGCGGCGGTTTGTATGCCGAGTGCGGTTTTGAGGTGTTGCAAAACGGGCCGGTGCGGCTGACTCTGACGCCCCAAATTTACCTGCAGCGTCTCGTGGCAGAGAACGGCGGCAATCCGTTTTCTCCCGACAGCTACGGGCTGAAAGCGAGGTTGGGCGCTAGTCTGGGCCCGCGTACCAGGCTGGACGGATCGGCAATATTTCTGAGTTTTGAAAATTTCCCGAACTTGCCGGAAGACAGCTTTCGGGGCAATTTGCGCCTGCGACAGTCGATCGGCACTCACACTCTGGCCGCAGAATACAGTTATCGCGATCGACTGTTTAACGGTTCTCTGGGCTTTCAAACCGTGCAGAGCAGCCTGGGGGCAGTCCTGACTTCCCCAGTCATCCCACTCGGAGGCACGGGCATCAATCTCAGCTACCAAGCTGGGTATCAATTTATCAATGCTGACACCGATCGACCAGACTTGCTCGAACCAGTGCGGGAAAACAACCGCATCGATCTGGGCCGTTCCCAAGTTAGCTTTGCCTTGAGTCGCGGCTTCAACCTGTGGGAGGGCGAACCGCTGCCCCGCACTCCCACCCAAGGTTTGAAGTACACGCGGACGCCGGTGGTTCCTTTCTTGCAACTAGCCTTGGGACTCCGGGGAGTTGGTACTTATTACAGCAGTGGCGATCGACAAAATTCCCTCGCCCCCAGCGTCGGCATTCAAGGGCAGTTCGGTCATTTCTCCCGCCCTTTCCTCGATTACACTGGGTTTAACGTGACTTATACCCAAGTGGGGCGCGACGGTGTATCGCCGTTTTTATTCGATCGCCTAGTAGATTTGAGAGTCCTGTCTTTTGGACTTGTCCAGCAAGTTTACGGAGGCTTTCGAGTTGGATTTCAAAGTGCTATTAATTTAGAAAGCGGGGAAACAATCAGTACGAATTACACTCTAGAATACAGCCGCCGCAGCTACGCAATCATTTTGCGTTTTAATCCTGAGCGTCAAGTCGGCAGCCTGACTTTTAGAATTAGCGACTTCAACTGGAATGGGACTCCCCAACCTTTTTCCGGGGACGCGCGAACTGTAGAAGGAGGAGTGCGTTTATCTGATTAATTCAATTGGTAATTGGTAATTAGTGATTGGGAATTGGTCATTGGGAATTGGTCATTGGGAATTTTGAACCAACCGTCAACAGAAAACAGTCCACAGAAAACAGTCAACAGTCAACAGTCAACAGACAACACATGACAGAAGTGACCGCAATATCTGCACAAGCAGCGGCTCTGCTGGTTCACTACGGTTTTGACCTAGGTGGCAAAAAAGCCGAGAAATTGGCGGGTGAATGGCTGACCAAGTATCCCGGCTATTGGCTGCGTTTAGCAGTGGTTGAAGCACTTTATCAAGGGCGCTACAAGGCTGTTTCTGTGGGACAGCTATTGAGTATGTGGCATCGGATAGGTCAACCTCTCTATCATTTCAATCGCGAGTTTGAACGCTTGGTATGCAATAATTTTCCTCAAAATTTAACCGGGGAAAGTGCTGCTCAACTGTCACCGGAAGATATACTTTTATCGCACCAGGAACCGGAAGTAAGTGCCGCAGAGTTAGATTTGCGTGGGCCGTCAGAGGCGCAACTGGATGTGGCGCTTCAAGCAGAAGTCCCAAACACAGAGGCCCAGGAAACAGGAAAATTACCTGCTGCCGACGATCGCACCAAAGAAAATACAGAATTTGTAGTATATGAAGATGTGGCTGTTACCGCCCTCGCCGATCGAGCCGAAGCCGAGCACAAATTAGCGGACAAACCTGTGGCAAAATCATTCCCAGTTGTCAAACACACTGATTTTCATACCAAGTTAAAAGCGATTGCCAGAGAAGGCCGAAGAAAGAAGGGAGAAAGCAGAAATAGAGTGTAAACTTTGGGAACTATATAGTTATTTTTCACTTTTCACTTGGGGCACTTACTCCCATCCGAATTTCCGAACAAAAAGAAGCTTGTTCCGTACCGTTAGCTTGCTTAACAACGCTAGTCCGCAGCCGCAAATTGGGCATGAGATACCACAGCCTTTCTTCCGCATGGAGGGTGTCTGATTCTGTAATCAATGTCAGCACGTCATCGCCCATCACGTAGCGACTGTTACCCTTGTCTTGCAACACTTTGCCAACGCTTGGATTGTCGGGATTTGGTACGATCGCTAGTATTGTAGAACCGATTTGTTTAGCTTGGTCGCGATCGGGAATACCGTCCCAACTAATCCGAACGCTAGTTAGCTTAGTTGAAGCCGGGTTAATCGAGTGTTGTTGGCAAAGTTTAACGACTGCTGCATCGCTAGCTGTCAGTATTTCTATTTTGAGGTCGGATTTACCTGCCTGCAATTCCCCAGAATGGAGATTGTGTACGGTACGCTGAGAAAACCATTTACCTGCACTTAACTCGAAAAACTCGATAACATCCATGAAATTTGTCTCTAAAGTCAATACTGCTTTATTTGCGATCGTGACTTGCGCGCTATGGAGTCAGAAACCCGGTTTCTTCCTACGTACCTAGCGGTCAAACCAATGATTTTGTCTAGAAACCCGGTTTAATAGTGCAAGTCCTTTTCTATATTTTAGAGGAAGGGGGCGCACCTGCAAAGCTTTCTGAGAGCTTTAGGTGAAACAGATTGCAGATGCCGCCCTGGTAGCAAACCCAACCAGGGGGACATCTGCCTCCCTGATGTGGCCGACTTGAGAGAAAATTAGAGCATCCGCCATCATGTTTCGTTATAAAAAGTCTTTTTCGCACTTTCAATAGGATTGCGATACCTGAAAATTTTTAGCTTGAGAGTGTTTATCGATCGACCATTGCCCAAAGAGCCGCTATGTTAAGAAAAACAAAGATATATGTCAGCTTTTGTCGCTCAATCGGTAAATTGGGCGTTGCTGAGTTGAATTATATTGGCCGCGATTTATTGTAATCGCACTGCTTGAAAATTCTCAAAGCAGACTTCGACTAAAAAACAAGCAATTCATCGAACCATCACCAAACCGAGGACAGCAAGCCTATAGCACATAGCATTCAAATATGTCATGCTAAGTCTAAGAGAAAAGATTCTCGATCGGCTTTTCGGTAGGGTGCAGCTAGCGATCGTATACATTTAAAGAACACATCCGTAAATTTATGACCGAGTTTAAACAAGGGCTGGATCAAATCCAGCCCGCAGAACAGACGAACTACCTGGGAATATTGCCCAGTCAGCTAGCAGCGACTTCAGACTCCGAAAAATTATACAGCTTACTAACAGATTACAATTTTATTAAAGCCAAGCTGTCAGCATCGGGAGTACAGGCGCTAATAGAAGATTACGATTTAGCAACAAGTCCCGATATTATTTCAGACCAAAAAGCCGAACGACTCAAATTAATCCAAGAAGCAATTCGGCTGTCAGCCCACATTCTAGCCGCAGATAAAAGCCAACTAGCCACCCAACTAATAGCCCGCTTGATGCGCTTTGAAAGTCCAGAAATTCAAGCCCTGCTAGCACAGGCAAAACATCAAACAACCCCCTGGCTGCGACCGCTAACGCCCAGCTTTACCCCTCCCGGCGGGAGATTGCTGCGTACCCTCACCGGACATACAGACTGGGTACAAGGTGTAGCAATCACCCCCGACGGCAAGCGGGCAATTTCTGCGTCCTCCGACCACACTCTTAAAATTTGGCACTTAGAAACAGGAGAAGAACTTGGCACCCTCAAAGGTCATCTTACCTACGTCAATGCTGTAGCTGTAACCCCCGACGGTACTAAAGTAATTTCCGGTTCTTGGGACAATACAATTAAAATTTGGGATTTAGAAACAGCGACAGAAATATTTACCTTTGCAGGCGATACTTTTGCCGTAGAAGCAGTAGCAGTAACTCCCGACGGCAAGCGAGTAATTTCAGGTTCTTGGGATGGCAGTATTAAAGTTTGGGATTTGACAAGCAGGGAAGTAATTTTTAACTTCAAAGGTCACAGCAGTTTTGTCCAGTCCGTAGCAGTAAGTCCTGATAGCAAACGGTTAATTTCCGGGTCGGGAGACAACAGCATGAAAGTCTGGAACATAGAAACCGGAAAAGAACTTTTTACTCTCACCGGTCATACAGACTGGGTAAAAAGTGTAGCCGTTACTCCCGACGGCGAAAAAATAATTTCCGGCAGCTACGACGAAACTGTTCAAGTCTGGAGTTTGTCAGAAAGAAAGCAACTTTTCACTTTAGGAAAACACAGCAGTTTCGTTCAAGCTGTGGCTGTTACCCCCGACGGCAAACGGGTAATTTCGGCTGCCGGCGACAAAACGCTGAAAGTTTGGAATCTCGAAACAAAAGAAGAACTTTTCACTTTTACCAATCACATAGCCCCAGTGAATGCTGTGGCCGTTACCCCGGACGGCAAGAGGATAGTTTCTGGTTCCTCTGACAAAACTCTCAAAGTTTGGCACTTAGAAACAGGCAAAGAAAATTTATCATTTGCAGGTCACGATGACTGGGTAAATGCCGTAGCAGTGACGGCGGACGGTACGAAAGCGATTTCCGGTTCAGGAGACAACAGCATTAAAGTCTGGAATCTCAAAAAGGGACAGGAAATTTTAACTATTTCGGGGCATCAAGATTGGGTAAAAGCGATCGCAATCACACCGGATAGCAAGCGAGTAGTTTCGGGTTCCGGCGACAAAACTGTGAAAGTTTGGGATATAGAAACCGGAAAAGAAATCTTTACTTTCACGGGTCACACAGACTGGGTAAATTCTGTGGCAGTGACGCCAGACGGAACGATGGCGATTTCCGGTTCTGGAGACAAAACTATTAAAGTTTGGAATCTAGAAACAGGAGAGGAAGTTTTTACTTTTTTAGGTCATGAGGACGGGATAAAAGCTGTGGCAGTTACTCCCGACAGCAAGCGGGTTATTTCGGCTTCCGGCGACCAAACTCTGAAAATTTGGAGTTTGGGTAAAGAAAAGAATATTTTGGCAAATTTCTGGAATTTAGCCGTCAAAAATCTACTTTTCACTCTCAAAGGTCATGAGAGTTTTGTGAATGCTGTGGCAGTTACGGCGGATGGCAAATGGGCGATTTCAGGAGGGCGGGAACAGAATTTGAAAGTTTGGGATTTGTCAAGTAGAAAAGAAGTTTTTACTTTGGCAGGTCATGCAGATGCGGTAACATCGGTGGCGACTATGGGAACAAAGGCAATTTCTGTTTCGGACGATAATACTCTCAAAGTTTGGGATTTGTTAAGTCGAGAAGTAATTGCTAGTTTCAGCGGAGATAGTGCTTTGAAAGCTTGCGCTATTGCACCGGATGGGGTGACAATCTTAGTGGCGGAAGCTTCGGGACAGGTGCATTTTTTGAGGTTAGAAGACGGGAAATAGTCATTAGTCATTAGTCATTATGCCGATCGCACTTTTGCTAAAATTTAAAAGTGCGATGGTCTTTTCCCCCATCTAGTTTACAATTGTTCCGGGTCAATTCCCATCGATCGCAGTCTTTCTGCTAGGACAGCAGCCCGCTGTTCAGCTTGTTCTGCCCGCAGTCGTTCTTGTTCCAAGCTGCGAGAAACATCCTCATAACTTGTAAACGGTTGGCCGTCAGGGCGATAAATTTGCAACTCTTCACCCGACAAATCAAAGCGAATTCCCAGTCGGGGACTGACCCAATTTTCGATCGCATCAATTACGTCCAAACGCCCCTGTGAACGCATCCAACCGCTGAAATCGTTGCGTTCCGGGTCGTACAGGTAATATTCCTCTACCCCGTGGCGATCGTAAAATACCTGTTTTTTATTCATTTCTGTTAGCCTGTTACCGGGAGAAAGAATTTCAAACACTACTTGTGGCGCGATATTTTCTTCTTCCCACTGCTTGTAAGAACCCCTATCTCCTTTCGGTCTGCCCAAGACTACCATCACATCCGGGCCGATAGAAGTTTTGTTATCTCCTTCAACAGGATACCACAGCAAATTTCCGGCGACAAATACATTCGGGTCATCCGCAAATAGCCACGCTAAATTTTGTTGAATGATGAGTATCCAGCGAAATTGTTTGGTATTGTCTGACATTGGTTCGCCGTCGCTGTCGGGGTAAATTACATCAGGTTTTTGAGGAGACTTAAGTTGAGTTACCATAACTGTTGTCCGGGGTTAGGGACTGTTTAATTTAATTTTAGCTTGTAGGAAGAGTGAAAAGTGCGATTAAGAGCGGGATAGCTAAGCCGCGCGTACTTTCTCAATACAATAACCTATTCATATTTCTCTCTCTTCTCTTCCTCTGCGCCCTCTGCGCCCTCTGCGGTTCATAAAAAAAATCTCACTCAGCAGCGAAAATAGGGCAGACACCGCCCGCCCTACAAAACTACTTCCTCAGCAACTTCACCCCGCGAATCGAATAATCCAAAAGCTCAATTGGGTGCATCAAAGTAACTGTTTTTCCCTGCAACTCCAAATGCTTCTTAATTTGCAAAGAACAACCCGGATTAGAAGAAGCAATCAACTCCGCCCCAGTATTCAGCAAATTCTCCACCTTTTGCACTCCCAATTCATCAGCAACCTCCGGCTGAAGCATATTGTAAACCCCCGCACTCCCGCAGCACAAAGCCGCATCCACAGGTTCTTTTAACTTCACCCCAGGGATTTGTTGCAGCAACTGACGCGGCTGCAAACTAATCTTTTGCCCGTGCAACAAATGACAAGCATCCTGATATACAATTGTCAAATCTCCCTCAATCAAAGGATTGAGTTTCGCCGTAATTCCCGCACTTGCCAAAAACTCTTGCACGTCCTTAACATTAGCAGCAAATTTCTCAGCTTTCTCCCGATAATCAGGGTCATCCGCTAAAATGTGACCGTATTCTTTCAAAGTATGGCCGCACCCAGCAGCGTTGATAATCACAAAATCAACACCCGTATTTTCAAAGCTATCAATCATTTGTCTCGCCAAGGCTTTCGCCTGTTGGGCTTGGCCTTGGTGTTCCGGCAAAGCAGCACAGCATCCCTGACTTTTAGGAACCACAACCTCGCAACCGTTAGCCGTCAAAACACGCACAGTAGCCTCATTAACTGGCGAAAATAACAGCCGCTGCACGCAGCCTAAAATCACGCCGACTCGATAGCGTTTCTCCCCTTGTGCCGGAATTACCTCTGGTAAATTATCCCGGAAAGAATCGACAGTAACTTTCGGCAAAATTGATTCCATCGCCGCCAAGCGGGGAAAGACTTTTTTCAGCAAACCTGTTTTGCGGACAAGTTTTGGCAGTCCTAATTTTTGATAAATAAATAGCGGTACCAGCAAAGGCCGCAATCTGTGAGGATAAGGGAAGAGATTAAAAATCAGAGTGCGAATTACATTGTCGGAAAAAGTGCGTTCCTGATTTCTAGTAACTTGGTGGCGAGTAGCGGAAATTAACTTGTCGTATTGAACTCCAGACGGACAAGTTGTAACGCAGGCCAAACAGCCCAAACAAGTATCGAAATGCTGTGAGGTTGCTTCGTTTAAAGGTGCGTCGCCTTCGTTAATTGCATCCATTAAATAAATGCGGCCTCTGGGGGAATCCATTTCTTTGCCGAGTACGCGATAACTCGGACAAGTTGACAAACAAAAGCCACAGTGTACGCAAGTGTCGATTAATTTCGGATCGGGCGGATTGTTCGCGTCGAAACCTGGGATTTCGAGGGTTTGTAATTGGGGATTTTGTGCTAGAAAATTGCTTTCTTTTGCAGGTCTTAAATTGTCGCTGGGAAGTTGAGATTTTTCTGAAGTTTGCATATATGGGAGAAAGTTCGGCAACGAGCAATGTACGGGATGTAACGGATGTAACGGATGTCAGTCCGATGGAAGTCGGAAGAAGAAAGAAGGAATAAGAAAAAAAGTTTAGTTATCTAGGAGAGAAGTCAGAAGCAATCGATTGCTTATATTTCAGCAATTAAGAAAAGAACTTCCTAACAGTCAGGCGCGGTTGCTATGCTTAGCAAGCCTAAATCCATCAAGCAAACAAAACTTCTCTTCTTTTCTCTTTCTTCGCGGTCTTCGCGCCTTCGCGGTTCGTTAAAAAACAAATCTGGTTCACAAATGACATAGACCGGGATTCAAGAAATACCCAACTCCTGACTATAAACTTTAAACTAAATACCGCTGATAAAACGATCGGGACTCAAAAGATTTTCCGGGTCAAACTGCTGTTTGATCCGGCGCATTAAATCGATCGCACTTCCAGTATAGCCCCAAACATCTAACTGTTGCTTGATATCGGTCGGCGCTGCTAAAACAGTCAGAAAACCGCCTTTAGCTTCGCACCCTCTGCGTACCTGCAACAACGTATCCGCCGTCGCATTCTCAAACCGCAAAACCCCCAAACCGCTGCCTGCATGAATCCAAGCGTTCTGTATCGGCAATGTGTTAATTGCCGTTACAGCTTCCGACGGTCTGATTCCTATTTTGCAAATAATTGCCGACTTTGTGCCAGAATCCCACATTGTTTCTGGCAATCTTTGCCATAACTGATTCTCATCATTTTCGCCGTAGCTAGTGCCTTGCAAACCCAACTTTTCGCCAACTTCCAGCAAGCGGGCTGATTGTTGTTTAACACTTGGGGCGATACTTTGAAATCTGACGATTAATCCCGTGCCCTTTCCTAAGCCTAATTTTGCGACTAATTCAGGTGACAGCAAATCAACGGCACTTGGTGTCAAAGCAGAGGATAATAAGATTTGAGCCGTTTGGGACAAAGCATTAATTTCCCCTGTCAGCACTACGGTTCCCGATGATTCAGGCAGCGGATAAACTCGGAAAGTTACTTGACTTATGACGCCCAATGTGCCGTAAGCACCAGTAAACAGTTTCATCAAGTCGTAACCGGCGACATTTTTAACAACTCGACCCCCGGCTACGGCAATTTTACCGTCCGATCGCACAAAGGTAATTCCCAATAGCAAATCTCTCACCCCCCGATAGCGATGCCGCAAGGAACCCGCATCAGCAGTAGCGACAATGCCGCCCAAAGTTGCCTGTTGCGGATATGCTGGATCGATCGGCAAAAATTGACCTGCTGCAGCTAAAATTTGTTGCAAATCCGCAAACTTCATCCCCGCTTCCGCAGTCACCGTTAAATCGCCCACAGCGTGTTCTACAAGCCGATTGAGGCGCGAAGTGCTGACAGCCACAAGCCCCGCTGCATCAGGAGATACCCTTAAATCCCCCTTAAAAAGACCCACTTTGACAACATCTTGCTCCCCCCTTTGTAGGGGCGGTGCCCCCGTGCCCGCCCTGGGCCGGGGGGGATCGGAGTCTAATTTAACTAAACCGCCCCAATCAAGTTTGCTGCCACTGCCACAAGGCAAGACTGCACAGCGATGTTGCTGTGCCCAAGCAATGACGGCCGCCAGTTCTTCCTGAGTATTGGGGTAAACAGTACAATCCATTTTCGTGTCGGGGGCAACTGCTTTTTCTACCCGTTCTTGCCAAAATGGCTCTGTATCTTGCCAGCGACAGATGCCAGCAGCCCCGACAATACTTTCTAATTCTTGTATGCTTACGTAATTTTCGGTAGAAAAAGATTTCATGAAGGTTATCAGACGCCCGGTAAAAAAAATTATCAAAACACTGCCTAAAACCATTAAATATTAATACGGGCCCGATATTCAAAACATGAAGAAACAAATGTCTCAAAACCGAATTTCTGTGGGAATTACCGGTCTCAACGAAGTGATTGGCGGCGGCCTGATTCCTCAACGCTCTTATCTGGTGCGCGGCGGCCCGGGTACTGGCAAGACTACACTGGGCTTTCACTTTTTGGCAGCAGGTGTGGCTCTGGGAGAAACGCCCCTGTTTATTACTTTAGGAGAACCGGAAGCGCAATTGCGGGCCAATGCCACAAGTCTCGGTTTTGATATGGAAGCGATGGCGTTCCTCGATTTGAGCCCATCCTCAGAATTTTTTACAGAAGTTCAGACTTATGATATTTTCTCCCCCTCCGAGGTGGAGCGAGAACCGACTACACAAAAGATTATCGAGCGAGTCCAAGCTGTCAAGCCACAACGGGTGTTTTTGGACGCAATCACTCAATTTCGCTACTTAGCTGCGGATGAGTTTCAGTTTCGCAAGCAAGTTTTGTCTTTTCTGCGGTTTTTAGTCGAAGGGGGGGCGACGGTGGTGTTTACCTCCGAAGGCACTTCAAGTGCTCCCGATGACGATTTGCAATTCATCAGCGACGGGGTAATTTATTTAGAACTGCGCCCTGAAGGACGCGCCCTGACTGTCACCAAGCTGCGAGGCTCTAACTTCCGCAGCGGCCGCCATTCGCTGCGCCTGACTCAGGCTGGTATGGAGGTATTTCCGCGACTGCTTCCAGACAACTTTCAACAGGATTTTGTTGCTGAAGCAATTTCTTCTGGGGTTCCAGAAATTGACGAACTGCTGCACGGGGGACTGGAACGGGGGACTGTGACGGTGATTAGCGGGCCTAGCGGCGTGGGTAAAACGACGGTGGGGATTCAGTTTATGAAGGAAGCTGCAGGAAGGGGGGAGCGATCGGTAGTTTACATTTTTGAGGAGTCAAGTTCTACTCTGCTGCGCCGCTGCGAATCAGTTAACATCCCGGTTGGGGCGATGATTGGACAAGGAAGTCTTTCGGTGATACCCGTGGAACCTTTGCTGTACTCGCCGGATCAGTTTGCCTGTATGGTACGGCAGGAGGTGGAGCAGGAAAAGACGCGGATTGTGATGATTGACAGTATTTCTGGCTATCAGCTTTCGATGCAGGGGCAAGATTTGGTGAACAATTTGCACGCTTTGTGCAAGTATCTGAAGAATATGGGAGTCACCGTTATCTTGATTAATGAGGTAGAAGCCATTAGCGGAGATTTTCGGCTGACCGAGATCGGAATTAGCTATTTGGCGGATAATCTTCTGTTTATACGCTATCTGGAACGCCAATTGCATAATAGGACAGAAATCCGCAAGGCGATCGGAGTAATTAAAAAACGAGTCAGCAATTTCGAGAGAACTCTGCGAGAACTCGAGATTACTCGCTACGGAATCAAAGTCAGCAAACCGATAGCGGGGCTGCGCGGCATTTTGAGTTCGGCGCCGGTGTGGATTGAGGGGGGAGCGGATGAAGATTGAATCGGGGTTTGTCCTGCTGTTTCTGGGCAAGTGCAGCTAATTTCGCAGTCGTGAATCTACTAATGAGTAGGGGGCGCACCGCGCACCTCACCACTAGCCTAAGTCCTGGAAAACTTAAATATATTGGTAAATTTGTGTATTTTTCGACTTTTATCGTAGTGTAGTTTTTAATTCTATGAAATACAGTAGGGGTACAGGGTACGCGGCAGTGTCCTGTACCCCAGCATCTGTACTTCACTCAACTGAAAACCTATGTAATAGTTCGCCGACAAGTAAGCTAATTCCAGATAGAAAAAGAATCCAACTTTATGCCACATCCCAACCCATATATAATCACTCACTCTCCAATCTAAAATCTAAAATCTAAAATCTAAAATGGTATAACCCGTATTCACAGGAACCTGATAAATGACTGGCAAATCAATAATTTTAGCCGTAGATCGCAATCATCGAAACTTGGAACTATTAGCACAATTTCTTAACAAAGAAGGATACCAGATGATCGCGGCTTATAACTTTGAAGATGTTGCACAAGCTATCAGTCAGCCTGCTAGGATCGGGATGGCTTTAGTAGATATTTCTGGTTTCGATCGCCGGATTTGGGACTGCTGCGAACAACTGCGAAATCACCAAATCCCTTTTCTGATACTCTCGCCCAAACAAAGCGCTGCTATTGGGCACGAAAGCCTCTGCCACGGGGCTCGGAATATGTTGGTAAAACCTTTGATCGTTAGAGATTTGCTATCCATTGTGCACAGCTTGCTAGGAGAATCTGCGTGAGTCAAATTTTATTGCTTGTCGAACAGAAAGAAAATCGCCGCCTGTTATTAGAATGGCTAGCTGTTTACTATGAGGTATTGCTGCCAAACTCCACAGATAATAGTGAGGATTTTTTACCATTTAATCAATCTTTTGACCTGGGGATAATTGACGGTATTTCCCTGAAACGCCACTGGCAATGGGTGGCAGCCCAAAAACAGGCAGAACACCCGGTATGCTTGCCTTTTCTTTTGATTACATCCCGCTCGGATGTAGGGATGGCAACGCAATTTATTTGGCAAAGTATTGATGATTTGATTATCGCTCCGATCGAGAAGATTGAATTGCAAGCGCGGGTGGAGATTTTGCTGCGATCGCGCCAGTTGTCTTTAACTCTCAAATTGTCTCACGACCAACTCGATCGCACTCTGCAAACAGCCCAAGAACTCAATGAGATGAAAACATCTTTGCTGTACATGATTGCCCACGACGTTCGCAATCCTTTGAATTTCATCATCGGCACTACACAACTTCTTAGCAAGTACAAGTTGACATTAACAGATGAGAAAACACAAGAACTTCTAGACAAAACTCAAGCAGCCGCCAAAGGTATAGATTTGTTATTAGATGATGTTCTGCTGCTGGGGCGTGTTGAGTCAGGACAAGCCGGGTTTTGCTTGCTACCGCTAGACTTAGCAAAGTTTTGTAATGAGTTGGTAGGCGAATTTCAGAGCAGCCTGAAGCTGAAACCTGAAAATGATCGGGTGACGCTGATTTTTGTGAATCACCATCAATCGGCTATGGCGTGTTTGGAGGTAAGCTTGCTCCGGCGAATTCTGGGCAATTTGCTGTCCAATGCTATTAAGTATTCTGCCCCCAATACCGAAGTAATTTTTGAATTAAAAGTTACTGAAACCGAGGCTATTTTTTCGGTACAGGATGCAGGAATTGGCATACCTTTAGCAGACCAAGGACGGCTTTTTGATTCATTTTACCGGGCTAAAAATGTCGGTCGAATTCCCGGTACTGGACTGGGGCTGAGCATTGTTAAAAAATGCGTGGACTTGCACGGTGGCGAAATTACGTTGAGCAGTGAAGAATGTGTGGGCAGTACATTTACAGTAACACTGCCGATCGCAAAACCAGGAAAAAAGCAAATCTCGCCTGCAACGCCTTAAACTAGATGCAGGCTTTTTCTTGGGATTTCAAGACGGGATTTTTCACAGGGATAATGTATGGCTGGTTTCTCATTTTTATTACGGACTCGATGGGACGCTTTTGATGGCTTTTTCGTGGGGAATTGCAGCGGAAATTAATCAGGAGCGATCGCACCGCTGGCGGAAAATTCACACTGGTTTAAACTGCATAGCGCTGCTGCTATTTCTCTGTCAAAGAGTAATATCATGTCCGATCGATTGACCATAATATCCCGGCCGGGGCGGGTTTTTGAGATTGTCAATTATTGGCAGATATTGTTGGTGAACCCGCCCCTACATGATTTTGGGCGAAGCGAAGCGGAGGGAATCGACCGGACATAATATAACGGGTTATCGCACTTTTTTGGAAATTCGTTTAAGCGGGCAAAAATAACTCATTTATCGCTGCGATTTCAAAAATTAAACTTGTCCGAAACCAGCGCCAAAATACAGTAAAATACTTTTTTTTATGCTACTTGTTACTTTTTTATACGGACTAATTCAAAGTTCTAAAGGAGCAATAGCGTTCAACAAATTTTCTAGGATAAATCGCAGCAAAGATTGAGTTGCTAATATTAAACCTAATCGAGCTTGGGCGAGTTGTGGCTGTTCTATTTTAACTTCTCCCCAAATTCGGCACTGGCTGTAAAAAATCTGAAATGCTTCGCTCAAACTATTGGCTAATTTGAAATAATTGACAGGTTGTTCGCGTTTTTTTACCTCAAAATTAGGATATAAATTGTCTAGCACTGTTAACAGTTGGGATATTAAACGGCGTTCTGCTGGATGCACTAACCGCAGTCGATCGCCCTCGTCGATCCAAGGGATAGGATTTGGACTCTCCAGCGACCAAATTTCCGGCGCTGTAGCGACATCTGGCTGGGCGATCGCAATTATCCGATCGCGGTGGGCCATTCGCAGCAGGGAACAGCAGCGCGCGTGGCTGTACTGAATCGGAAACAGTCGATCGGCACACACAACAGGAGATAATATTCGAGATTCTGGAAGTGGGAGGTTCGTTTGAGCTAAACGCTGCAACCAGACGGCTAAACCTGCATCAGTCAACTCCAACTCAATAATTCCAGCCCGTGCGACTTTAACGGCGAAATCTGGGTAGCACAGCGGTTGGAGAGTTTCGGCCAACTCGGCGGCGATTGTCTGCGGTGTCTGCTGCCAACTTTTAGCCAATTTCAGGGCGATCGCAGACAGGTACAGCACCCGCGCGCTATCTTTACTCCGATTTAACGGAATTATTGCACCATTCTCAATAAGCTTTTTATGGGCGGGCAGGATGCCCACCCCACAATCAAATTCACTCTTTGTGGAACAGGCATCTTGGGCGGGCAGGATGCCCACCCCACAACCAAATTCACTTGTTGTGGAACAGGCATCTTGCCTGTTCTTGAGAACAAATTCATCTCTTGTGGAATGGGCATCTTGCCCGTTCTTGAGAATGGTGCCACCTATGAGATTTAATGGAATTTTCCCTAGTGCCTCTTGCTGGCCGATCGCCCTTTGGAACCTGGAAAGCAAGAAACACTTCACTGTAACTTCCGGGCACTGCTCCATATTTGCTGTATCCATATCGGCTCATCCTACCGTAAGAGCAACGATCGACTGTTACCGCTTGCACTTTTCTTGTACGTTAAACTGCTGATCTCAGAGATAGTCGATCGGCTCCCCCGGACGAGGCTACATCGAATTAATCGGCTTTATAGCGATTTTTTTGCTAAATATACAATAATTTACGACAAATTTTTTGCTGAACTATACCATTTTGATGTATTTTTTGCTACATTAAATATTTCGGTAAAACTAAGAAAAGTCAGCACAGTTAAGAAGCGTGCAAGCTCGATCGGGGGTTGGTTGTCTCACTTGGTATCGCACTGCTGGCAGAAGCTGTTTTTCTCACTCTTAAATATATCCCAGAGCCTCACTTATGCAATCAACTTCCACATCTGTAGAGACTATCGATCGACCGTTTATCGCTTGGCAGCGAATTATCGACTGGGCCCAGGAACACTACCGCTGCCGGACTTTTAGCAAAGACGAGCGGATTCCCGCAAGACCCGGACTGCTGTATTTAGTCCAGAAAGGTTCTGTGCGGCTCGTAGGCAGTGCTCAAGTTAGCGCTGCTGCGGGGAAGTCGAAATCCGCTGACAAAACTACAGAAGAAGCTTTTTTGGGCTTCGTTGGCGCCGGTCAGCCCTTTGAACTGGTTGCTCAGTCTCCGTTTACTCTCCAAGCTTACGCCCACGCCGATCAAACTCACGTAGTGTGGATGTATTGGCACGACTTGGATAATTGGCCTCACTTTCGTAGGGAAATTTTGGATGCGTTTCGCTACCAACACCAGCGGAAACTTCTCTGGCTGAGCACTTTGGGACAGCGCCGGACGATCGACCGACTGCTGGGATTTCTCACTTTGTTGATCGAAGAGTTCGGCGAACCTTACATAGGTGACGGCGAACCGGATGTGGTTCGGGGCTACCGACTGCCTTGGACATTGACTCACGCTCAAATTGGCAGCGCAATTGGCTCAACGCGGGTGACGGTGACGCGCTTGATGGGTAAGTTGCGATCGAAAGGTTTGATTAATACTGAGGATGATAATTTAATCTGTTTGCCTGCTAAGTCTAACCCCCAAAAGACAAAAAACCAAAAGCAGGAGGTAGAAGATTCCTTGGATGATTCCCTGGATGATGAAGATTCCCTGGATGATGAAGATTCCCTGGATGATGAAGATTCTCTCGAAGAATCTGCATAAAATCCTGCGGGAAATTGCCAACAAACAGCACGTCACTATTAGTTTTGGGCAGTCGCGCTCGATGGCTCGACAGTGTAGGATAAATTGTGTAAACTTTTCCTGTTCTCGAAAGGTGCGACTGACAATGACCGATGACAAGCCAAAATCTTCAATCCCGAACAATCAGCAACGGGTGGTATTCTGCGACTTTGACGGCACGATAACTGTTGAAGAAACTTTTGTGGCAATGCTCAAGCATTTCGCACCGGAACTGTCGTCTCAACTGATGCCAGAAATATACGCTAGAAGGCTGAGTTTGCGATCGGGAGTGCGGCAGTTACTAGAGTCTATTCCCTCGGAACGTTACGGGGAAATTGTGGAATTTTCTAGGGGAAAGCTGATGCGGCCGGGATTGGTGGAATTGCTGGATTTTTTGGACAAAAAAAAGGTAGATTTTGCGATCGTTTCCGGCGGTCTTCGGATTATGGTAGAGACGGTAATGGGCGATTTGGTACACCGGGCGAGGGTTATTTACGCTGTGGATGTGGACGCTAGTGGCCCTCGCTTGCAAGTCAATTCTGAGTTTGAAGGAGATGAGGAATTGGTGTCTAAGGTGCGGGTGATGGGCCAGCACCCGGCCGAGGAACAGGTGGCGATCGGAGATTCGCTAACGGATTTTAATATGGCTTTGCAGGCTTCGTCGGTGTTTGCGCGCGATCGGCTTGCCCAGTATCTAGACGAACAGCAAAAGCCTTATACTAAATGGGATAATTTTTTTGATGTGTTGGAAAATTTGTCCCAAAAATGGAATTGAAACTATCGCCTTTCTCAGGTAATATAAATTCCGTTTGCATCGGTATTGTATGATGTTAAATTTTGTAGGGGCGGGTTCACAAACAATAATTGCCCATAATAGACAATATAATAAACCCGCCCCCGTGCATATAAGTCCGATGCTACCGGATTTGATATAAGGTACGCAGTGCACTACGTTTAGATAAACCAGCGCAATTCCTATTAACGTAAAAAGTAGATTAAAAACTGAGGATTTGTCAAGAATGAGTGGTGATTTGAGATCGGATTTAATTGCAGCAGCCAAACATTTTTACGATCGCGGTTGGATGGTTGGGACTGCTGGGAATCTTTCAGCCCGCTTACCAGATGGCACTTTCTGGATTACTGCTAGTGGCCGCGCGAAAGGGCAGTTAACTGAACAAGATTTTATCAGAATGAACTTAGACGGCGCAATTGTCGAGCAACCTGTTGCTGACAGCCGCCCTTCCGCCGAAACCAGCATTCATTTAGCCGTTTACAATTGTTTTCCAGACGCGAAAGCTTGCTATCACGTCCACTCCATCGAGGCAAATTTAGTTTCTCGGCTAACCGCAGGAGATGCAGTGCCTTTACCGGCGATCGAAATGCTGAAAGGTTTGGGAATGTGGGAGGAAAACCCGCAAGTGTCGATACCCCTCTTTACAAATTATTTAGAAGTCCCTAAGATAGCCAAGGAAATTTGCGAATTTTTTGCCATTTCTGCGCCCTCTGTACCCGCTTTGTTAATTCGCGATCACGGCATTACAGTCTGGGCAGAGTCGCCAGCCGCCGCCTACAATTACGTAGAAATTGTAGAATACATTTTTCGCTATACGATCGCAGCCCGCCAATTAAATTTAGATTTGAAATTTTAGATTTTAGATTAAGCGGTGCATGGATTCGGAGGCTTGGGGATTTGAGATTAGCAAACGAGAAAATATTCAGAATAGGCAACAATTATGGCGAAATATACCAGAATTTTATCCATAGATGGAGGCGGAATTAGAGGAATTATTCCAGCGCAAATTTTAGTTAGCGTTGAGTCAAAGCTGCAACAAAAAAGTGGCAACCCTGATGCGAGAATAGCTGACTATTTTGATTTAATCGCCGGCACGAGTGCAGGAGGAATTTTAACTTGCATCTATTTGTGTCCCGATGCCGAAAATCCCACCAGACCTCGGTGGGCAGCCCAAGACGCTGTTAATTTTTCGATTGAGAGTGGCCGCGACGTTTTTCAGACTTCATTGTGGCAAAAAGTCAGATCTCTAAATGGTGTGAGAGATGAGAAATATCCCAGCGAGCCCTTAGAAAAATTATTTTGGGAAAATTTTAGAGATTGCAAACTCAGCGAACTGCTAAAACCTTGTTTAATTTCCAGTTACGACATCGAAAGGAGAAAAGCTCACTTTTTCGATCAAATAGATGCTAAAGAATATCCAGCCGAAGACTATTTTATTAGAGATATCGCCAGAGCCACATCGGCAGCTCCCTCTTATTTTGAGGCTTCTAAAATCTATTCTTTTAGCAATGAATGCTACGCTTTAATTGACGGGGGAGTATTCGCCAACAATCCCGCACTTTGTGCTTATGCAGAAGTTAGAAATAAATTCAGAATTCCTGACAATGACTCCTACCGAGGCCCGAAAGCAAAAGATATGGTAATTTTATCCTTGGGAACCGGAGAAGCTCAGAAAAAATACCCCTACGAAAAAGTAAAAAATTGGGGTCAAATTGAGTGGGTAGAGCCTTTGATTAATATCATGATGACGGGAGTTGCTGAAACTGTAAATTATCAACTAATTCAAATTTATGATGCGGTTGAAAGACCGAATCAATATTTGAGAATTACTCCCGATTTGAGCCACGAACAACCGCTGCCGATTGATGATGCCTCGGAAGAGAAGATATCGGCACTGCTGAGAATTGGCAAGGATCAAGCCGAAAAGAATAATGAACAGTTAGATAAGTTTATCGACTTGTTACTTGCTCCCGTAGTCCTAGGATTTTAGATTTTAGTCATATTGTAGGGTGGGTTGGGCGCGGCGATTAAGTTAAGTCACCAATAAATAAATCTTAAACCGCGCCTAACCCACCAACCGCAGGGCCCAGAGACAAAAAATATATGTTGACAAATCGTGCAATAATTGCTGTAGGATTGCCGAAAATCTCTATTTAGCAGTGCTTCGCCCTGTTTGCAATTAATCGCGAGCCCTCCGTCAGTGGTTAAGAAATACCAAGAAAAGCGCGATCGACATTTAGATGAAACCTTCAATAACAGGTGGTTTCAGCGGTTTTTTTTGACGTTGTTCCTGGGGGGCCAAGTGCTGCTACGCATACTCCAAGGCAAAATTGACCGTCGCAAAATCATGGAACATTTAGTAACAGTAGGCCTGGATTCTTTCCGATCCGTGCTGCTAATAGCCTTTTTTGGCGGCATGATTTTTACATTTCAATCCGCCAGAGAATTGGTTCGCTTTGGGGCGGTTGGGGCGATGGGAGGTGCGTTTGCTGTGGCATTTTGTGGCGAATTAGCACCACTTTTAACGGCGGGCGTGGTGGCGGGACAAGTAGGTTCGGCCTTTGCGGCGGAGATAGGAGAAATGCAGGTGACGGAACAAATAGACGCCCTGTATATGTTAAGAACAAATCCGGTTGATTATTTAGTAGTGCCGAGGGTGATAGCTTGCTGCATCATGCTGCCGATTTTAACAATTTTTGCGGTAGCGGTGGGAATTTTGGGCGGGCTATTTGTAGCGGTTCATTTTTATAATTTGGAACCGTCGGTATTTTTGGAATCGGTGCGGACTTTTTTGGGGCCTGGGGATTTAGTAACTGTGGTGATTAAAAGTTTTATTTTTGGGTTGATAATTGCCCTTGTCGGTTGCGGTTGGGGATTGACGACGGTGGGCGGAGGGAAAGGAGTAGGCCAAGCTGCAACGGCGGCGGTGGTAACTTCTTGGGTGTTGATTTTTGTAGCAGATTTCTTTTTATCGTTGTTGATATTTCACGAGTTGAGGATGCTCAAAGGTTGATAATCTTGGCGATTATAGCAGGATTCAGGAGTCAAGACGCTTAAATATTAAGGGTTTGAACAATCATCAACCCGAATGCCACCAGGATTTCTATAAAATAACATGAAGATTTTTTAAACCGCAGATGAACGCAAATAAACGCCGATAAAATTGCATCAGCGTTCATCCGTGTTCATCCGCTGATATCTGCGGTTTAAAACTCTCAACTTCAGATGGTAGATTGGAGAAGGAGAAAGGAGGGCGATACACTCGAATTGCCTGGATTGGAACTTTCCCATCTGTTTCGGGGACGATTTCGAGGGTGTGTTTGGAGTTGCTCAAATTCTGAGCCAATGTTGTAGAATACTCGCGGCTTGAATCTGTAATTTGTGGAGGAACGTATGAATCAACAAACATTGGTCGCACTTGCCAGGAAATTTCAAAGCCTTTAGGCGTCGGTTTTTTAGACTCTTCATAAGAATTTTTCAGCCACCAGTTTCTCGGTTCAATCACGACGCGGCCAGAGTTTGAGACAAACATTTCGTCGTTTGTACCGCTGCCGTCGTAACCTGTTTTAGAACCTACAACGTCAAATTTAAACTTGCTGGCGTCGCTGTTAATCTCAGTAATCACGGCTTTCCAATCTTCGACGATTAGCGGTTTTTGACTGGATATTTGGATGATTGCTGGCAAACCGACGCCAAGAGTAACGCTAGGTCTGGTGATGCTGTAAAGTTCAGGAAATTCTGAGGGTTTTTTGCCGTCGATCGCAATTCTAGCAGAAATTGCTTTGCCGTTGAAGGTTTTATCGGCGATCGCATCTATTCTATTTCCTTCAAATTCTAAAACCAACTTGCCATCTTGCCATTTAACATCGGTGCCAACTGTATAGGTTTTCACTAAATCCTGCGGCGGTTGAGGAGAATTTGGCTTGTATCGCAGATGCGGTTTTATCAGGGCCGCTAGGAGAAAGTTTCCCCAATCGTTGAGGTGAATGCTGTCGCTCAATAGCTGTTGTGGCTGCAAGCGATTGTCTTTCAAATACCTGCGCCAAGGTTCACGAATTTCGGCTATTTCGCAGCCGTATTTATCGGCCAACTCCGGCAGCCATTTAGTAGAATGAGTGTTGTGCCATTCGTATCTTTTGACTGAATTTGGATCGTCGCTGTTGCCTGTAGGCATCCAGTCAAGATGGTCTGAATGCAAGAGTATTTCGCTAGCAGTGCGGCTGCGGACATTGGCAATTATGGCTTCGTAATCTTCACCGCCTCCGTAGACGTGAAAAATTAGCAAGTCTGGATAAAAAGGATACAAATCGTGTTCGCTGGGACGGATTAAAATCGGGGCGGCAAATCCTCCGATCGCCCGATTTTCCACAATCAAATCTGCATTGGGAAATCGCTGTCTTAAATCCTTCACTACATCTTTCCACCAATCTTGTTCTGTGATGGATTGACCGTAGAATAGAATACGCACTTGGCGGCGGTCTGTTGGAGTGCTAGCAGCAAGTAGCCCCATCGTCCTTTGAATCCTTGCTCCAAAACTAGCATTATTTTCAATAGGAGCGGGTGGGGGAAATGGCGTAGAGGCAACTATTTTTTTGATGAGCGGAACTAACAGAAAGCTCAGACACAAAAAAAGCAGCCACAAGTAGCGATAAATCTTGGATTTTCTGCTATTTCTTTGGTGTTTTGCCATTGTTTTATTTTTCCCTGTCCGTTTCACTTTGCTCCAGGCGACTGTGGGATGAATGCTACGTGTCTAATCAGTAGCTGTAGCGTGCTTATGGGCGCACCTCACCAGTAGCTGTAGTGTAGCCTGTATGGAAATATATTACCAAATTGAGCGAGCCAAAAAGTGATATAATGCCTGCTAATTAATTGCACTCCGATCGATCGCACGTCAAATGGATTACAAAACCGCCCGCAGTTTTCTGATCGACCAAGGAACCGCCCTGGAAACCAAGAAAAATCCCGACGCCTTCCTGATGCGTCTCAAACAAGGTCAACCGCCCGTACCCGGACAGGTGACATCGATTTTATTAGCTTTAAAAATATTGTTTGAGAGTCTGCAAGAATCTCCAATGCTCGATCGACAATTGATATCGGCACTGCATTTACTGTCAGTAGAAGGTTTGCAGCAATTTGAAGCTGGACTCCGCAGAGGAGTTTCTTGGCCACCGCTGCTGAAGGAAGACTTAAATCGAATTGCGATCGCCGTCAAGAATATCTTTTCCGGCGTCTGGCAATAATTAGCTCAGCAACCACCGATCCCGATACCCACCGCCAGCCAACTCAATTTTTTTTATACAATTATTTGTAAAATTTTATGTTAATCTTGCTACATTTACCCTCGAATTGTGGCATCTTAATATAAGAATCACTTCAAACAAACAATTGGAGATACTACTCATGAACGCTGAAGAAAAAGCTAGACAACTAATTGCACGAGAAAGGCAGCATAGCGAACACTTGCACGAAGCTATGCTCAATCGTTCCTCCCACGAGCTAGAAACACATGGGGAGGGAATTGCTGAAGAAAAAGCCAGAGAATTAATGGCTCAAGAAAGGCAGCACAGCGAACACCTGCACGACTCTATGTTAAGCCGTTCCTCCCAAGAGGTAGAGGCATCGATCGCACCCGATGACACTGACAAATAAATTTTGTAAACACAAGACTTACGGACACATACCAATAAACCTGGTTTTTATACCATTTTTCATACCATAACAAAGGGCTGTAAAAATGTTTTTGTATAAACAACCAGGTTTCTGAGTCTTGCAATAGTTCAGCACAGCAAAACTCTACTCAAATCGAGGAGGATTTTAGGTGCAATCAAAACAGCCCCTGCTCGGTTGGCCGCCGCTATCACAAGCATCCACGCGCCATATATAGCAATAGAAAATGCCAGGTTCTACTCCTCGCGAAAGCTTTCCAGGGATGCCAAAAGAGCTGGCAGTCCCGCTAGCGCAGCCGACACCAGAGCCTCATCTTTGTAAACTCGAGATAGCCGAATACGGGTACTTTTAGACGCAGAGGTGAAAGAGCCTCGCCGTTGGGAATTTCCGGTTTCAACCCGCCCTAAATTTTGTGTTTCTCGCGTCACGCCAAACATAGCAGTATCCTCGCAGTATCGTCAATTAATCCCTAAATATGCGCCCGTAAATTTTCTCACGGCTTGCTGTATGTTTCTATTATTACTCAGATAGGTAACAGAGATGAAAGCATGAAATAATTATTCACGATAGATAGGGATCAACTTAAACTGCTTAAGGGCTTTTATTAATTTGTTACACGGCGGGTTTGTTTCAGCCGCCCACGACGACTCAGACACCAGCAACCAAAATCACCGATTTCACAGGAGGAATGCGGATCGATGATGCTAACTCTTAGTGCAGCAACAGTGATAAGTCAAATCAAGCCGACTGTCGAAAGCTTGGGCGACGGAGACTACCGCTACCGAGACTCCTTTGCGCTCGATCGACCTTTTCGAGAAATTCAATTTCGCAAACAAGACAGATACATCACCGGCAGCGATTCCGACAAACGCACGGGCAAAAGTTACTGCTTCCGGGGCATCCCCCAGCACAACAACATTATTAACATCACGGTAGCGATCGAAATTTCCCCAAAAACAGCACAGAAAACCGAGTGGAAATTAGCACCGGGAAACCCCATTAATTTCGACAGGCTTTATCCCCTGCAAGCAGGGCCGGGATTAGAATTGTACAAATGTTTGACAGCATTTTTACCAAAATTGAAGTAATTATATCAAATATGGTGGATTGCACCGGATATCTCTAGGACACGGCTTGGCCCATAGGTGTCAACTTAAGCTTTTAGTCCATCAATATTCCCGCCTACCCGTCAGTCCGCCAGGGGTTGAAACCCCTGTCTAATACCTAAAGTCCTCGCTATGAGGACTAATGAGTTTAAAAAATTTTATTCTCAGTCCTCATAGCGAGGACTTTAGCTTTGAGGCAGGGAATTCATTCCCTGTCGGACTGTCGGACAGTCGGACTGTTTAACGTTAAGTTGACACCAATGGAGACTGCCGTGTCCCTACCCTTCTTTGTGTTAATTTAACCTAAGAACCAGCATTTTCCAATTCTTCCCGCAGCATTTCCCGGTAGACTTTCGGCAAACGAGAACTCATAGAATTGGTTTCAATTCCATATCCCAAACTCGTCCAAGTTCCCGAAAGCATCCGCAACACGTCAGTTAATCTTTCCTGTCGCAACATCTCAGAAATATCAGCTTTCCAAAACTTGCGATCGCTCAACCAAGCATAAACCACAGCATCCTGATCTTCTGGTTCAAAACTGTAATCTTCCCAGAATAAAAAATTAGCACGACGCGCCTGATAGCGCTTAGCCTTCTCCTTCCAAGTCGTAGTCAGAAATTGATACCTGCCCGCAGCGGTAGTACACCTGCCTCGATTCGGGCCATTAACAATCTTCACGCACCAGTCAGGATGGCGGCTCAAATCTAATATGTATTTGCCACCGTAAACAACGTGATAAGGGCGAGCAACATTCGACTCGCTAGCAGAAATAGTACGCATCAGCGCCCGAATATAAGGATCGCCCGTTTTAATAGCCAGCGGCGGGAATTTTCCCCGCCCGCTTACCGACTGCGACAACTGCTGATTTCCCCGCAAACTGTCAACCAAAAAAACACCGCCGCCAATCACAGCGCCGATTAAAAGTATAAATCCGAGGATTTGAATCTCTGCTCGCCTCAGCAAACCTCTTTTGCGACGGCTCAATTTCTCAGCTTCTAGCCAACTCATTTCCATTTCCGAAATTTCCGCCAATTTTCGAGCCGCCCGCATCCGGCGCACCCGAAAATCGTATTGATATAGCGGCGCGGCTACCAGCGTTAGACTCGATAAAACCCCCGCCAATTTAATCATCCAGAAATCTAATTCACCGGCTATGGCAACATTTGTCAGAGTAGATATTCCTGTTAGTAATTGAGCCGGATCGATCGATCGCGCGGGCCAATAAAAAATCGCAAGTTGCACCAACAGCGACAGATTAAAGGCAAAAAAAATCACTACAACAGCATTCAAGCCTTCTCGCAAGTGCGATCGAATACCCGTATGCCGACGCTTGAACTTGCGCGCAACGCGAAAGCGCCCCGGCAGCATAATTAGTAAGGGATTTAAGATTTTGACTGCTAAAAAGTGACAAACAAAGAACACAGGCAACTGAATCAGCCAAGCCGCCAGCAGTAGACTCAGAAAGCCGATATTGTCGCTGACAAAAGGAATGCCCCTGCGAAGGACAAAACTAAAACTCTGAGCGAGAGCAAATGCCCTTAACCACGAAATCGGATAGGGGAACCAAGCTGGCCACTTGAGAGTTTTCATGCTGGGAGAACGAAAGTTTAAGGGCGAATGGTAAAACTATTAAGATTTTGCCAGATTTGGCGATCGGAAAACTGGCAATTCCCCTGCGGTTTGTACTGATGGGACTTGCGCGCTGATGCCCAGAAACCGGGTTTTTTAACCAAAAACTTGCCTAAAACCCTCAATCTCGGTAAAAAAACCCGGTTTCTTTGTTCGCTACCTGGGCCTAAAGAAACCGGGTTTTTTACCTTTGTGCTGGCTGCAACGGGTATTTTCGTGAAAAACCCGGTTTCTGGGCACCCGTGCGTCCTAATTCAATCAAATCACACTGGCAAACAACTCCTCAAAACTCTTTTGCGGAGCCTCCGACTTCGCCACAATTTCCACAACCTTGTTGCGAGAAGTCGGCTGAAACAGCGCCTCCACGCACACTTGGGCTACCTTGGTGCGGGGAATGCTGCTCTCAAACATTTTGTCCGCACCAGTCATGACGATCGCATCTGAATTATCCTCATTTTTGAGGCCGCCCGGACGGACGATCGTATAAGTTAGGCCGCTTTTTTGCAAATACTCCTCGGCTTGTTTTTTCCAAACCAAAATCAGCCAGAACAAATTCAGCGGGTGAAAAAACTGAGAGACGCACAGAGAAGTCACCAGCACAAAATGCTCAATTCCCTTAGCCTTAGCTGCATCCACCAAATTTTTAGTACCTTCAAAATCCACCTTGTAAGGCGCTGTCGGGTCAAAACCAGGGGCCGCCCCTGTCGCACACAGCAATACCGTACTATCGCCGATGGCATCGCCTAGGGAAGTTGCATTTAATACATCCCCAGTCACTAACTCAGCCTCCGGTGGTAAAATTTGCCTCGCTGTGTCTAGATTTCGGACTAAGGCGCGCACGGGAATACCTCGCTTGACCAATTCTGCGACGATGCGGCGGCCAGTCTGACCTGTGGCTCCTGCTACAAATGCTTTCATATGTCGAGTTATGCTGAACTAGGGTAAGTTTTGTTGCTATCAATTTCTCAATTGTAGGGAGGAAACTCCCTTAACACATCCCCAACCCGACCGGTGCGTATTACAGGAGAGTATAGAATGAAGCAAGATTCCGCTGAATATCAAACTTTTGAAGCTTCTGACGAAAATTACTACCCAGATGCGAGTTTCCGACAGCCCGAAAGTGGAAGCGCGGATGCACCAGAGGAAGTTGAGCCGATTTGGTTTCACACGCATTTTGAAGACAGCATGGAGATGTACGCCGATGCGGAGACGGTGGCGAAGCATTTGAACAACCACAAGAGTTGGTTTTGCCAGTGCGCTTCGCCGATGAAGGCCCAGCCGATCGGCGAAAACGGCTATGATTTATTAATCGGGCGTTTTGGGGCTTTCGGCTACCGTGTTGAAGCGAGAATTGGTTTAGAGTTGCTGCCGCCGGATGCTGAAGGCTGCTATTTGATTAAGACTATTCCGGTTCCGAATTATACCTCGCCTGGGTATGAAGTGGATTTTCGATCGGCAATGAAGCTAGGGGAGATACCGTCTCAGGAGTTTGCCGCCGATTGGCCGAGCTCGGAACGTGCTAAGCTGCCGCCTGTGATTACCATTACTAGCTGGAAGCTGGATTTGGCTGTGGGAGTTTGCTTTCCCAAGTTTATTCGATCGATGTCTCAACCTTTAATAGAAAAAACCGGCGATGCGCTTTTGGAAAAAATCATCAAACAAGTTAACCGGCGCTTGACTTATAAAACTCAGGTTGTTTTTCACGAAAGTTTGGGCATTCCTTTTCCGAAAAATCCTAAGAAATATTAAGCATACTTACGCTTTAACCTGTACAGCATTTAAATTGTATGTTAAGTGTGGGATCTCCTGCCCAACCCCTACTCCCCACAAGAGTAAAGATTTATTTGACTCTGCAATTTAAATGCGGATTAGCTTAACTCGCATTTGTAGGGTGTGCACTGCACACCTTACTCATAAGTGCGATCGTCATAACTCATACCCTCGTAGATTTTCGACTTCGGCGTGAGCGCTCAGTCGCACAATTTTAGATTAAATTATGGGGAATAACTGATTGTGTATGGGTTGGGATCGCGAGCCTAAAGTTGCTTTTTTGAAACTGATATCACTTTCTCCGGGTGCTTAGAGCGAGCCTTATGCCTAGGTTTTTGAATCCAACACTTGCTTTACCAGTTAATCCAAATCATCAAGTTATTGCTAATAAAATTTAAGGGTAAAGTCATGATTGCATTTTGACATATAGCAATTCTTGCAAAAGTCGTATTTTTTTTACCCCACGCCAACCCTCCCCGAACGCGCTGGGAGTCCGTAAGAAATTCACAAATGATGCGAGGATTGCTAGATGCTGATTTCTTATCAGTGGAATTAGTTTTTATTATTATGGGTCAATTTAGCACAGGGTTGGACACAATAGTTTCAAGTCAGATGCCCTCAATTTCGACAGTATTGTTATTAAAAGATTCTGCTTCTGTCATTATGCTTTCCCTCCTTATTGCCTCATGATTAAGCAATGTAGGCGACGCAGTTCAAAGCGGGATCCGATCGCCCTCGTAAACTAGCAAGTGTCTCAGATCACAAGGCAGATCGATCGCCCTCACTGCCAAAAAACGTAAAGTTATGTCAGATTAAGTAAGGGGTTATACAATAACTCTTGCCATATCCCTAGAAAGTTATGACAACGAAACTAAGAGCTACACACACAGAGAAAATGGAGAGAGACTTGCACCAGTTGAGGGCAGACCAAGAACTGATTCTCAATCAAGTAGACAATGCGATCGCTCTGTTCGACTCGTCTGATTGCTTAGTTTTGTTTAACAAAAAATTGGCGGGAATCTGGGAACTGTCCCCAGAATGGCTGGAAACAAAGCCGAAGTGCCACTTGCTGTTTGCGGAAATTGTCGATCGGGGTTACTTGTCCCTTCAGCAGTGGCAAGAGTTTCAGCAAGCACTCGAAAAATCTCAGGATGAAAGTTTATCATTTTATTTCGAGCAATCCAATGCGGTTTGTTTGGAGGTGTGCGCCACGATTACCAACAGCGGCGGACGGCTATTTACCTTTCGAGACGTTACGGTATACCGAAACTCCCAAGCTAGCTTGAACGCAGAAGTCAGGCGGCTTAGCTTTCTTTTAGGTTTAACTGAACGCCTGCAAAAGTCTGACAGTTTGCAAGAAATAGGTCAGTTTGCCCTCACCTATTTAGTAGAGGCAATGAATGCAGCTTTCGGAGATGTCAAGGTGATTAACGGCAAGGGAAACGATCGGCAAGCGTCGGGGATTTGCAACCAAGTTTCTAGTCAATTTTTGGCTACTTACGGGGAACCAGTAGTCGCAGGAATGCAAGAATTGCTCGACCAAGGCATTCCCTACGGCATCGGTTTACTGTGGGAAGTGGTGAAAACTGGTAAACCTGTGTTTGTCGAGGATTATGCCCAACATCCCAATGCCGTGCCGGAATTTCGGCATCCGGGAATCGGACAACTGGGTATTTTTCCGATCGCAGCTACCAACGGCACAATCATCGGAGTGCTGACGCTGGAGTCCCGCAACATCAAAAAACTGCAAGCCGCCGTCCACCAAGACGTACTCGAAGCTGCTTGCCGGACTCTGGGGGCGGCGATCGAGCGGGCTCAGACACAAGAGAACTTGCGCCAAGTTAATGAAGAATTAGAGTATTCTTCTCAGTTGAAATCCGAGTTTTTAGCCTCAATGTCCCACGAATTGCGGACGCCTCTCAACAGCATTCTCGGCTTTTCTGACTTGCTGCTGCGGCAAACGGCCGGACAGTTGAGCGATCGACAAATCAACTATGTAGAACTGATCGAAAAAAGCGGTCAGCACTTGTTGCAGCTAATCAACGATATTCTCGATCTTTCTAAAATTGAAGCCGGGAAAGTAGAACTCAACTTACAGCCTGTTCGCGTTCAAGAACTGGCGACAGACTGTATGAAAATGATGCAGCCACGGGCAGACAAAAAGCGGATCGGTTTGTCTTTAGAACTCGACAACCGTATTACTAAAGTTTGGCTCGACGAAAGGCGAGTGCGACAAATTGTGATTAATTTACTTTCCAATGCCATCAAATTTACCCCCGAACAGGGACAAGTTAAACTCAGCGGGCGTCTGGCCTACGGCAGCGAAATAGACGGCGACTACCGACCGGATTGTTCTCCTGTAAATGCCAGCACTCCTTATTTTTGTTTTGAGGTAAAAGACTCCGGCATCGGCATTCCTCAAGACCGCTGGCACTTGCTATTTCGACCTTTTCAACAGGTGGATTCTTCCCTGACTCGGAGGCACGAAGGTACAGGTTTGGGTTTGGCTTTGACTAAGCGTTTGGCAGAATTGCACGGGGGAACTGTTTCTTTTCAATCTGTTTGCGATCGGGGAAGTCTTTTCCGCGTTTGGCTGCCGTTGACGGAGATGCGTCAACAGTTGGGAAACTTTGCTTCTTGTGCTTTGGATACCAAGTTAGTTCCTGCTTCTGCGATCGCTTTACCAATTGCCAGCAAGCGAATTTTGGTTGTTGAAGACCAGCTTTTTAACCAAATGTTAATTTCTGAGGTGATGGAATTGGAGGGGTACGGGGTAGAGATACTCGCGGATGGGAAGGCGATGGCCGATCGTATTCTCGCAGCCTCTGCAGCCCCGGAGTTGCTGCCGGATTTGATTTTGATGGACATTCAGTTGCCGGATGTTGACGGCTTTGAGTTGATGCGCCGAGTTAAAGCAGATCCTGTCTGGGATTCGGTACCGATGATTGCGGTGACGGCGATGGCTATGCCCGGTGACAGTGAGCGATGTTTGGAAGCAGGCGCTTCTGCTTATTTGAGCAAGCCGCTGGATTTGAATTTGACGATCGCTACTATCCGTTCTTTTCTCACTTAAACAGCATTTATACAAAGCTTGTCAAAGTAACTGTTAGCTTGCACGGGATGAGAAAAGCTTGTCCATCAAAGTGCCAATAAAAATTTGCTTGAAATGATTTAGACGCGCTATATAATAGATGATGACGGGATTCAGACATCTAGAAAATATCATAATGATAGCTAATGCACGTTATCAGTCGGAAAAAATTAAGAGACTACTGCCAAAGTCACGCTGATTCCTGCGAAGCGCTCGATGACTGGTATAAAATTGCCAGTAAAGCAGCCTGGACTAATCTTGTTGAAGTTCAAGCTGTTTATCTCAAAGCTGAAGCAGTTGGAAATTTTACAGTTTTTAATATCAAAGGAAATAAATATCGCTTAATCGCGAGTATTAACTATGAGAAGCAAATTATTTATATAAAATACGTTTTCACTCACGCCGAGTATGACAAGGAAACCTGGAAAAATGACTATTACTTTTGATCTAAAAATTTACAGTAGCTTGCTCTCTCAATATCAGCCTCGAATTATCAAAACTGAAGAGGAAAACGAGATATTTTTGGAAATTGTTGAAGAATTACTCTCACGTCCAAATCTGACTCCAGAAGAAGATGCGCTATTAGAATTGCTGGTAAAACTGATTGAGGATTTTGAAGAGCGGCACTATCAAATTCATACATCAACGCCAAAGTCAAGGCTGCTGCATTTGATGGATGCTCGGAGTCTAGAAGCAGAGGATTTAGTAGAAATTATGGGTTCGAGTGAGGCGGTAGTTGAGGTAATTAACGATCGGCTAGAAATCAGCAAGAAACAAGCTGAGGCTTTGGGGAGGTTTTTTCACGTCGATCCGGGGTTGTTTTTGTTCAATTAAGCGATCGCACTCTGTAATGTCTCGGAGGGCGATCGCATCCAAGTGGATTGATTTGATGAGGGTGGGGGCGATCGCACCCCTCCTATAAAAATGAACAAGCGATCGCACTCACTCCTCAAAAGAACCATCCCCAAGCAATTCCAACAACTCATCCCAAGAACAGCCAAATGTTTCCTTAATACGGCTAACTGGGTCTATTTCTATCTTCGCCATTGGCTGCATTGCATAACGGCGAACGGTAGTGTATGTGACACCAGAACGTCTGCTTAGTTCGTTAAGGCTCCAGTTCCGCTCTTCGCAAAGCTCTTTGACTCTAACTTTTACTCGATACATACCCATTAGCTTATGAGTATTTCAGTGTCAGAACTAGAACTTTCACACCTACGTATTTAAGCATACGCATTGACGTATATGCGCTAGCGCTATAAAATGAATAATCAAGTCAAAAGCCAGCGCCTCTACCTACCAAGTGTCCGCGCTGGCTCTGGCTCCCTTTTGCAATGGAGATAAACCAATTATGACCTATAAAGAGTGCCTCAAGCCTTGGGCGGTTGCCCGTTTGCTTCCCAATTTGCAATGGGCGATTGTCGGGCGATACCGCAATCGATCGGACGCTGACGGACATCTTCAGTTGTGTCGCCAGCGAGTCCCCGATATCCGATTGAAAGTTGTGTTTGCTTTGCCCGATCGCACTGATTTGACACCTCATGGTCGATAACCGATCGTAGGAATCGGTTTTTTAGACAGAACTTACGCCAGGGCCGACAAAGAAACCGGGTTTTTTACCTAATCTGCGGACTACAGCAGAGGATTTTCGTAAAAAAACCCGGTTTCTGGCCACCCGTGCGTCCAAGACTATTAGGGAAAAAGAAAACAGCCCCACGTGAGGCTGTCTTCGATCGCACTATTGTATTTGCCACTGCTGGGCCTCCGACTTTTCCAACTGCCACTAATGCTGGGTTCACTGCCACAGAGGTGTAATTTATTACATTTCATGATGCGAAACGCTAAACTCAATAGTAGATAAATTTTAGATTGAATGTAAAATCAACTTATATTAACCTAACTCAACTATTTCGGCGATCGATCGGGGACATCTCTTTTCAGAAACGAGGGGAAAGACTAAAGAACACAACACAATCAGTTCTGGACGCTATTAGACTAAAGAAACCGGGTTTTTTACCCCGATTAAAAGTCTGTATGCAGTATTTTCGGAAAAAATCCGATTTCTAGGCGATCGTGCGTCAATCCTAGCTAAATACCTAAATCCTTTGTCCTTGCCGATCGGTGGCCAAACTTTACCTATCATATTCCATGTCAAACAAGTCGCCCTGCATCATGTTGGTTGATGACGAGCCAGCTAATCTTATTTTACTGGAAGAGTTATTGCACCTAAAAGGATACGCTACAGTATCAGCGCTATCTGGCCATGAAGCGCTCTCGCTTGCCCGCGCCTCTCGACCCGATTTAATTTTACTAGATATTATGATGCCGGAGATGGACGGTTTTGATGTGTGCGATATCCTACGGAAGGATACGGAATTGCAAACTGTACCGGTGATTTTTTTAACTGCCCTCGATGACGATATATCTCGCATCAAAGGGTTAGAAATGATGGCAGATGATTATTTGACAAAGCCTTTTAACAGTCGCTTGTTGCTGGCGAAAGTGGAAAATATTTTGCAGTTGAGTCAAATGCGATCGCAAGCAGTATCTTCCCAATTCCACCAGCAGGTAAAAGAGCAAAGCAAACGCCAAATCGCCGCAGCTTGGGAAGCCAACGAATATCTGTCAGAAAAATTTCAGCTATTTGTGCCAGAGCAACTTCTCGAACGAATTGCGCCGCAAGGAATAGAATCTATTCAGTTGGGCAATGCCACAGAAGAAGAGCTGACTGTTTTATTTTGCGACATTCGCGGGTTTACTGCGATCGCCGAATCTCAACAAGCTCGCGAGACTTTTGAATGGTTGAACGCTTTTTTTACTAAAATGAACGAGTGCATCACGTCTCACGGCGGGTTTATTGACAAATACCTAGGCGATGCAATCATGGCAGTATTTGACCAGCCAAATTCTCACGCCATGAATGCGATCGAAGCCGCAGTAGCAATGCAAGAAACCTTGCAAGAATTTAATGCCAGTCGCCACCAATACAATTTAGAATCTCCCGTCAATATTGGTACGGGAATTAACACAGGTATCGGCATGATCGGCACTTTAGGTTCCGATCGCCGCATGGACTCTACAGTCATCGGCGATGTGGTAAATACAGCTTCTCGGTTAGAAAATTTAACTAAAATATACGGCTGCCAAATTATTGTTAGCGAAAATGCCATTGTTCATGCGAGAGAATTTCTAAATGGCATAAGTTCCAACTCCCACTCAAAAGAAAGTCTATTATTAAAGTGCGACTTAGAAATGGAAACACAGGAGAGTATTATTTCTACTTCTGGGGCGACTGCTGCTGACAGCCATTTGCCCAGCAACAATTATTACTATCGCTGGATCGATCGAGTAACGCCGCGCGGCAAACAGCAAGCTATTGAAATCTACGAAATCTGGGCAGCCTCTTGTCCCGACTCTGAGGCAAAGCAGCTTACCCAGGGTTTATTTGACAAAGGAATTCAAGGATGGCAATCCGAAAGATTTGTCGCAGCCTTGGGATATTTTCAGCAACTAATCGAACAAAACCCTGCTGATACAGTCGTCAGTTTTTATATCAATCGCTGCCAGGAAAAACTAGGTTTTATACCTGTAAGTAAGCGCTCAGAAATCAACTAAATAGAACCAGTTCGTACTGAGGATTTCAGTCCTATTTCTTACGGCAAATACTAGCTCATAAAGATTTAACTTTTAGGGCGGGCGAGAAGCCAAAACCCTACTTCCCACAAGAGTTTAGAACTCTGGAAAAAGTCGCTAACTATCGTGAATTAAATAACTTACAAATTTAATTGTTATTGTGGGATGGGCTCTTATAGCCCATCCAAAAAGGACGGGCTATAAGAGCCCATCCCACTTTCAAGAGTGGAAGTTATTTAATTCTCATTCCTAACTATCGTGAATTGTATCTGCGTTGCGTCTGTGCTTTCCCTATTACTGAAAGATTTATGCCATAAGTCTACTCTAATTTTAGACCATCAAACAGCGGTCAAAACTTGCTCTCTCAACTTCCCGATCAACTCATTCACCCCCCCCGCATTCAAACGGTAACTCAGAGGATGACCGATTAAATAAGCCGAACTTTCAAACAAAACATCAATTTCCACCAAACCATTTTCTCGCAAAGTTTTGCCAGTCGAAACCAAATCCACAATTGCCTCCGACATACCCGTAATAGGCCCCAATTCCACAGAACCGTAAAGCGGCACAATTTCCACCGGCAAATTCAAATTGTGAAAATATTCCCTTGCACAGTGTACGAACTTAGAAGCAACTCTCCCGTGAGGAGGCAAATCCACCGTTCGTCGATAAGAACTAGATTCCTTCACCGCCACAGACAGCCGACACTTGCCAAAATTTAAATCAATTAAATTGGCAACTTTCGGCTTTTTTTCCCGCAAAACATCATAGCCAGCAATCCCCAAATCCGCTTGACCGTATTCCACATAAACAGGTACGTCGTGCGTCCTTACTAGCAAAGCTTTGGCAGTGCCCGTCGGGTCATAAATTTGAAGTTGTCGGTTCGAGGAATCGAGAAAAGCACTGAAGTCTAATCCAACCGATTTAAACAGCCGAATGCTATCTCCTAACAGTCCGCCTTTGGGAAGTGCAACAGTAATCATGTCAATTTTTAGAGGGTAAATTTCTTAATTTGGGAAGGGGGCGATCGCGGTCTAAGCAGAAACAGCTTTTACCAAACTCAGAATAACACATAGAGTTCATAGCAAAAAATAAATTTCGGGTATTGCTCGATCCTTGATTTGAGGATATATTATATTTAGTAATTTTTTATTTAGTCACTTTTTTCAATGGCGGTCGGTATGGAAAATAATCAAGAATTTGAAGAAAATTTTCACAGTGTAGACCAGGATTCCCTGAAAAAGATTACAGTAGATGAAATCCTCTCAGGCGGTGGTGTAGAGAGGGAGGAAATGGACTATACAGTAGCTGTACCTAGCGCTAACCAGGCAAGGGTTCCCAGGGACAGAGGCTTCTCCTCTCATGTGAAATCAAGCGTTTTCGATCGCGCCCCCCGATCGAAGTTTGCAGAAAAACGCGGAACGCTGGGAGGCTGTTAATTTGACAACTCTGGGCCCTAGAAGGGCAGAGATTCTTGTATCATTCAGTCCACTTAGGATCGCGAATTAAATAACTTACAATTTTAATTGTTATTGTGGGATGGGCGTCCCGCCCGTCCGTTTTGGACGGGCGGGACGCCCATCCCACTTTCAAAAGTGGAAGTTATTTAATTCTCATTCCTAATAGCGACTGCTCAGGGAGATTGTGCTGTATTTTAACAAGAAAAACTTATTTGAATACCTGTAGTAATCTCGCTATGGCTCCTTTTAAATTGCTATTAATTCCGATACTTAAATATTTTAGCACCCTCATTTAGGCACTGTCCACAACTAGATTATTGGGAATCAAGCTAAAAAAAATACGTAGAATATCCGGCTTTTGTCTGCTTAGGGAGCTTTCTACTGAGAGTAGTTGGTTTCAAAACAGCGAATTACCACGAATCAATTACTAATTGCCGATTAATTTATTCAGAGCGATTCTGTTAGTCAAGTAAATTTTTATCGTTTTTTATCGCTGACAGCTAACCTTCAGCCCTAGGATCGGCTATATAATGTATTTGGAAGTACATTAATTTGTCCGCAAAGCGGTATAGTCCCATCGCCGCCGATCGCGTCAGCTTCTAAATAAACATAGTCCGCTGTCAATAACAGCAAGGAAGTGGGGAATCATGTCCAAAATTTTAGTAGTGGACGACGTTAAGAGCGAACTAGAAATTATCTGCCGCATTCTTCAAGATGCCGGATTGGATGTGATGCGGGCAGGTGACGGCGAAGAAGCGATCGCCCTGATCCGCAAAACCCCTCCGGCTTTGGTCGTTTTAGATGTAGTGATGCCACGAATGAACGGGTTTGAAGTGATCAGAGAATTGCGGGGCGATCGCACAACTGCCAAATTGCCCGTAGTATTTTGTACTCATAAAAACACCGAGATCGATAAAGCTTGGGGAACTGATTTAGGGGCCGACGCTTACGTCAGTAAACCCTTTGAACCTCAACAACTCGTCCACATAGTGCAGCGCCTGCTTTCAGCGTAAACCGAATATAAAGCGATCGGCCGCTTCCCAAAAAACATTATACCGACAAACCCCGTTTTTTTTAATAAACTGGGTTTTTGAATTCCATAAAAGTTTATGTTTAATGATAAAAACCTGCTTATTTGCCCAACCGCGATTTATTTAACGGAAACATTTGAGGCACCCAAAGTGATGCTGAAAAACTCGATGGGCGATCGGCTTTAGGGTCAAAGCAACACTCTAATTTGTAAGCTACACTAGAAACTAAAAATAAGCCATGAAAATAACGGCTCCCCCCGCTGGGGGGAATCAGACAAGTGCAACAAAGCAATTTCTCCTGTTCGGTCAAGGAGGCAGTCTGTTCGGCATAGAATTAGATGCAGTGCGGGAAGTCCTTTCCCTCAAGGAACAACCGATTTCCCTGGTTCCCAATACCCAGCCATTTTTGCTGGGATTAACCAACTTGCGGGGCGAAATCTTAGCAGCGGCAGACTTTGGACTGTTTGTAGGTATTGAGTCGGTTGACACCTACCACCCAAACAGCCGCATCTTAGTGGTAGAAGCGCCCGATCCACGAGACGTGAGATTGTTGTCGAAAATGCGCCTGGGATTAGCCGTCTCCCGCGTCGAAGGAGTTTTACCTCTCAATCCCGATCGCATTGTCTCAGCACTAGATGTCAGTCCTGACCTAGCTCCATTCTTAAAAGGTCTGTACAATTCCGAAGGACGCTTGCTAATGATTGTCGATGTAGAAGCGATCGCCCATTCCGAACGCTGGTAAAAATCAACAATACAGATAAGTCTGCAACGGCTGTGCATGAATAAATTTAACTAACGATCGCCCGCATCCGATTTGCCCATCCTTAATCTTATGATCGAAATTCTCTATACCTGGATCGCAACGACTTTCACCCTGACGTTGCCTGACTTCTCCCAATCGGTGGTAACTGGAGCTGCTAATTGCATCATTTGTGTGTGTTACTTTGCCATCGCCTGGATAATCAGCTTAGGTTTGTGGCGAAACCGTCAATTCGGGTTCGACATCTTCGCCACAGCCACAGCAGGCATATTTTGGAGCTGCGCTTTCGGCCACAGCGGCCACGCCGCCGAATACCTAGGGCTGCCCCACTCTCAGGTGGCACAAAGTGTGTTCGATTGGATAACTGTAATGGTGGCGCTCGTTTTTTTGAGTTTGTCCAACCGTTACGGATTCTTAGTAGGTTCCAAGCAAATCTTGAGCTCTAAAAAAGAAACAGAACAAGCACTGAGCGAAACTACCCAGCGATTTCACGCAATCTTCGACCAAGCTTTTCAAGCGATCGCAGTATTAGATCCAGACGGTACTCTGATCGAAGCAAATCAGACAGCGCTAGAATTGGGCGATTTCCAAGCATCAGAAGTGCTGGGGCTGAAATTTTGGCTGACACCAGGGTGGGCATCATCTCCAACCAACCAGCAGCGCCTAAAAACGAACATTAAACAAGTCTCGGCAGGCAAGTTTGTCCGGGAAGAATACGAAATCACCGGCCCCAACAACCATGTGACAGTAATTGATGTGTCCTTTAAGCCCCTGTTAAATGAAACAGGAGAAGTATTTCAAATCCTCGCCGAAGGCCGCGACATTACCCAGCGCAAACAGACAGAAGCGACCTTGCAGCAGCTAACGGCAGAACTAGAGCAGCGAGTGAATGAAAGAACCGAGCAGCTCCTGCAAACTAATGCACAATTGGAACAGGAAATTCGCGATCGCACCGCAGTCCAAGAGCAATTAAAAGCCTCAGAACAATTCTTAAACAACATCCTCAACAGCATCCCCGACCCGATTTACGTCAAAGACAAACAGCACCGCTGGTTAATATTAAACGATGCTTTTTGTCAACACCTAGGTCACAGCAGAGAAGAACTAATTGGCAAATCCTACGACCAGTTTTTGCCCAAACAGGAAGCAGAGACATATCGAAAAAAAGACGAATTAGTTTTTTTGACAAATACCAGCACCGAAATCCAAAAAACTATCACAGACCAAGCAGGAAACACCCGCTTTGTCTCCGCCAAAAAATCTACCTTTGTAGATGCCGACGGTAGACAATTTCTCGTTTGCGCGATTAGAGATATCACCAATCGCGTGCAAATGGAAGAACAACTGCGGCAGACACTGGCAGAAGTAGAAAGCTCCCAAAACTTGCTGCGAACAGTCATTGACGCTACGCCAGACTGCATTTTTGTCAAAGATCGAAACTTGCGCTACACCCTAGTCAATGCAGGTTTCGCCGCCGCCTTCGGCAAAACCCAAGCAGAAATTATCGGCAAAGACGACGCAGAAATTGGTATATCGGTCGATCGCATCTTCGCCAACTTCCAGGCCGAAACCGATTCCGAGAACCAAATCCAAAACTTCCGGGCCGGCAACCACCTCGCGCCCGCCTCCAACGACTTAGCCACCTTAGCCGACGGCAAAGTACACACCTTCGACACCCAGAAATTGCCCCTCAAAGATGCAGAAGGCAACATTTTAGGAATGGTCGGCTTCGCGCGCGACATCACACAGCGCCGGAAATCTGAACAAGAACTCTTGCGATTCAAAGCAATTTTAGAAACCACAACAGACTGGGTAGGCATAGCCGACACCCAACAGCGCACCATTTATATCAACCGCGCAGCCAGAGAAATGTTGGGAGTTGGCGAGGACGCCGATTTAACCGGAATCCGCATTTCTGACCTGACATCCCCCAAAAGTATCGACACTCTTGTGAACGTCGGCATCCCCGCAGCTTGCCGGGACGGGGTGTGGAGCGGCGAGACAGTTTGGCAGAGTTTAGACGGCGAAGAAATACCAGTTTCTCAAGTAATTGTTGCCCACAAATCCGAGAATTCAGAAGTTGAATTTATCTCAACGATCGCCCGCAACATTACAGAACGCAAGCGCACAGAAGAAGCCTTGCAGCAGAACTTGCAAATGCTCGATCTTGCCAGCGATGGCTTGATCGTTCGGGATATGGACGGCACCATTAATTATTGGAGTCAGGGAGCCGAACGGATGTACGGCTGGACAAAAAAAGCCGCCCTGGGGAAAGTCACCCATACTCTATTGCACACCATTTATCCCCAGCCTTTAGCCGCTATTTCGGCACAGTTAGAAGAGCAGGATTATTGGGAAGGAGAATTAATTCACACCACCAATTATGATACCAAAATTACCGTATTCAGTCGCTGGAATTTGCAGCGAGACGAACAGGGAAAACCGAAAGCAATTTTAGAAACTAACAACGACATCACGGAGCGCAAGCAAGCAGAAATCGAAAAGCAAAGATTGATTTCGCTAGTAGAAAGTAGCTCTGATTTTATCGGCACGGCTACCCTGGAGGGAGAGGCAACATACCTGAATGTCGCGGGAATGAAACTAGCAGGATTGCCAAATATTGAAGAAGTCAAAAGCAAAAGTATGTATGACTTCTTCTCAGTAGAAAATGGTAAGATTTTCCAAGAAGAAATCGTGCCGGCTACTGTGCGAGACGGTTTTTGGCAGGGTGAATTCCGGTTGAGGAACTTTCAAACCGGCGAAGACTTTCCGGTTGACTTCACCCTATTTACGGTCAAAAACCCAGAAACCGGCGAGCCGATGGGGTTCGCAACAGTTAGTCGCGACATCACCGATCGCAAACGCGCAGAAGAGATGCTGCGCGATCGCGAAAGACTGTTCCGAGCCATTTTTGACCAATCGTTTCAATTAGTGGGGCTGCTCAAACCAGACGGAACCGTTTTGGAAGCCAACCAAACAGCCCTCGACATCGCCGGAATGGAGCGCGAAGACTTCGTAGGCACGCAGTTTGCAGATAATTTGTGGTGGCAAATTTCCCCAGAAGCCAAGCAAAAAGTGCAAGCTGCGATCACAAAAGCCGCCGCCGGCGAGGTTGTCCGCTACGAAGCCGACGTGCTCGTTGCTGGGGGTGCTGTGATAACTGTGGACTTCTCCCTCAAGCCGATCGTAGACGACAGCGGCAAAGTCGTGCTGCTGATTCCCGAAGCTCGCGACATCACCGATCGCAAAGCCCTAGAACGAGAATTAGTTTTGCGTCAAACCCGGTTTGACGCATTTTTCACAGCCGCCCCGGCCTCAATGTTTATTTTTGACGAGCAGTTGCGCTTCGTCCAAGTTAACGAGAAATTAGCGGAAACCACAGGCGTCTCAGTTGCCGAACACCTCGGCAAGACGGTGAGGGAAGTTGTACCCCAAATGGTCGATACCCTACAGCCGATGTTGCAGCAGATTCTCGCCACCAACCAACCGTTTTTAAACGTTGAGGTGTCGGGTACAACCGTCAACGAACCGGGCCTCGTGCGAGATTGGCTGGCGTCATATTTTCCTTTGCCCGGAGCTGACGGCAAACCCATCGGTGTCGGCGGTGTGGCGATCGAAATTACCGATCGCAAAAAAGCAGAAGAAGAGCGCGATCGATTTTTTACCCTTTCCCTAGACTTGATTTGTATTATAAGTTTTGAAGGCAAATTCAAGCGTATCAATCCCTCTTGGGAAAACACACTCGGCTACAAGGCGCATGAACTCGAAGACAACTATTATATCGATTTAGTCCATCCAGACGATCGCGAATCAACCCGAAAACAAGCGGAAAAAGTAGCTAGTGGCGCCGAATTAAAATCTTTTGAAAATCGCTACCGCTGCAAAGACGGTTCCTACAAGTGGCTGTCGTGGAAAGTGCGACCTGAAACCGAACAACAGCTCATGTATGCAGTCGCTCGCGACGTTACTGAAAGCAAACAGGCGATGGTGCAACTGGAAAAAACAACAGCCCAATTAGCCCGTTCCGAAGACCAATTTCGGCAACAAACCAATCTCTTGCAACTGCTAATAAATAGCATTGGCGACGGCATAATTGCTGCCGACGAAAAAGGCAATTTTGTGTTGTTCAATCCCGCCGCCGCAGATATCTTTGGCACGGGTTCGACAGATACTCTTCCCGACGAATGGTCGGCAAGATACGGTTTATTCTTGCCCGATACGGTAACTCCCTATCCCACAGCCGAGATCCCCTTAACACGGGCAATTAGAGGAGAATCTCCTGAGAACGTAGAGGTTTTCACCCGCCACGCAGGGAATCCAGAGGGCCTGTGGGTGAAAATTACCGGCCGGCCGCTCAAAGACGAAACGGGCGCACTCAAAGGCGGCGTAGTCGTTTGCCGCAACGTCACCCAGGAAAGATCGTCCCAGCAGCAAATGCAGCAGTTGGCCGAGACACAGGAACGCTTGCTGCAAGAACTCAAAACGCGGCAAAATGCCCTAGACGAATCGGCGATCGTCAGCGAGACCGATCTGCAAGGCATGATTACCTACGTCAACGACGGATTCATTGAAATCTCCGGTTACAGCATGGGAGAACTCCTGCACCGCAACCACCGCCTCGTCAATTCCGGCTACCATCCCAAATCATTTTTTGAAGAAATGTGGGTGACACTTTCTCGCGGTTTGGTGTGGAAAGGGGAAATCAAAAACCGACGCAAAGATGGCTCGTTTTACTGGGTAGATTCGACGATCTCCCCCATCTTTGATACCAGTGGCACAATAGTCAAATATATCGCCATTCGCTTTGACATTACCGAGCGCAAAGAGGCAGAAGAACGACTAGGAAAATTAGCAGCAGAACGTAAAGCTGAAGCTGATTCTCTGACGCAGCAAGTCCTTAAATTGTTGGGAGAAATTAAAGGCGCGGCTCAAGGCGACTTGACAGTCAGGGCGGAAGTGACTAACGATGTTTTAGGTGCTGTCGCCGACTCTTTCAACTTCTTAATCGGTTCTCTGCGGAAAGTAGTAACGGGAATTCAAACTTTAGCCGAACAGGTAACATCTGCCACCGACGAGTCAATTAACAATACCAGTCAACTCACCCAACAGGCAGAAATTCAAGCAGCAAAAATATCTGCCATCATGCGCGAAATAGAGCGGATTGTGAATTCGATCCGCGACGTGCGAGATGTTTCGGTGCGGGCCGAAACAGTGGCTCAGCAGTCTTCTCAAACGGCTGAAGTCGGCGGTATGGCGGTCGATCGAGCTGTCGAAGGCATTAACGGGCTCCGGTTGACGATCGCCTCTACCTCGAAAATGATGAAGCGTTTGGGCGAATCTTCGCAGCAAATTGGCAAAATTGTGACTTCGATTTCTCAACTTGCTTCGCAAACTAATTTATTAGCTCTGAATGCTACTATTGAGGCGGCGCGAGCCGGCGAACAAGGTTTAGGCTTTGCAGTTGTTGCCGAAGAAGTGCGGAAATTAGCAGAAAGATCCGCCGGCGCTACGGAGGAAATCTCGGAAATTGTCGGTACAATTCAAGAAGAAATCAGCCGCGTGATGAAGGCAATGGAATCGGGGACGCTGGAGGTAGTGGAAGGCACTAAGCTAGCAAGCGAAGCTAAAACCCACCTCAATGCCATCATCGAAGTTAGTCGAGAAATGAATGCTTTGGTGCAGAATATTACTATTGCATCTGCTAAGCAAACTGTTTCTGCTGAGGGAATTGCTAACAGTATGCAGCAAGTCAACGAGATTGCTAATACTACCGCACAAAAAGGTGCGGATGTCAAAGCATCTTTGGACGAGTTGTCTGGTTCTTTGGGCCAATTGCAAAAGTCGGTGGCGAATTTCCGCAGTTAGTTATTCGTCATTAGTCATTAGTCATTAGTCATTGGTCATATTAAATCCGGTTAAATACCACAATTCTGTAGGGGCGGGTTCATCAAAAATCTTGAATTATTACCGACAATCTGCATAAACCCGCCCCCTCTCCCAACGCAAAAAGTGCGCTCGCATTTCTGTCGTTGGGGCAAGAAACCGGGTTTCTCCGAAAAATTCGGGTTGAGTACGATAAATCTAGGAAGAAACCCGGTTTCTCCGAAAAATTCGGGTTGAGTACGATAAATCTAGGAAGAAACCCGGTTTCTCCGAAAAATTCGGTTTGAGTACGATAAATCTAGGAAGAAACCCGGTTTCACCAGATTATTTGGGTGGTGCGGGTTGAAATGAACCGGACATAATATAAGAACTGACTAATGACTTATGACTGCTAACTAATGACTAATTTAATATGAATGATGACGATTTAAACGAATTAATAGATGCTTTTACCGCAGAATGCGAAGAGTTTCTTCAGTCAATGGAGACGAATCTGCTGGCGATGGAAGCTGCGGGTTTGAAAGAGCGACAAGCTGCCGTTAAAGAAATGTTTCGGGCGGCTCACTCGATTAAAGGTGCGGGTTCGATGTTGGGCTTTCAAAACGTATCGGCGGCGGCTCACACGCTGGAGGACTGTTTTGTCATTTTGCGCGATCGCACAGACTTGGCGGCCCTGGAACCGACTACTGTGAGTGTTTTGCTGCAGGGGGTGGATGCTCTCAAAAAGATTACGATCGAATCAGTTCAACACTCCGATGTCACAACTCCGGATCAAACGGAAAACTTGGAGGCGATCGCCCAAATTTTCGCCCAGTTCCAGGCCAAGTACGGCAAGTCAGAACCGTCGCCAGTCACCGCAGCCAGTCAATCGCCCGCCCAGGAAACCCTGAAACTGATTTTTGAACAGCAAGTGCCGGCACTCTTCAATCGCCTAGAAACCGAGCTTTCCCAAGCTGACGAGGCAGATTTGGCAACAACTGTCACCGCCCTCAAGCAGGTTTACTACCAACTCTCCGGTTTGGCTGGAATGCTGCAATTGCCGGATTTTGGGAAAGTCGCCGCCGCCCTCAGCGCTTTGATCGACTCTCCCGACTTGACTCTACAACGGTTGCAATCCGACGGTTGGGCGATCGCCCAAAACTTGCAAACCGCACGCCAACAAATATTGGAAGGAAGGGCGATCGACATCCCCGAAATCTCCCCCTCTCCCACTCTCCCACTCTCCCCCACTCCCACTCCCCCCGAAATCTCCCCCTCCTCCACTCTCCCCGAAATCTCCCCCTCTCTCCCAGTCCCCAACCCGCAAAGGCCGACAATCCGGGTAGACTTAGAACGCTTAACTGAATTGGTGAATCTAGTCGGGGAATTAGTCATCAACCGTACAAATTTAGAACTTCAAGAATCCGAACTGCGGGGCGAAGTCAAGCGCATCCGCCGCAACATCGTAGATTTGAACCAATTCGGCGGTCAGTTGCGAGAAGAATACGACAGACTGAGCTTTGCAGAGTGGAGAGGGGGAAACGGGAACTCTGGATTGGGAAAACTTGCAGCCGCAGAAACAGAATTCCCCATGATTGCTAACGGCAAATCCTCTCCGGCCCATGCTCACTTCGATATCTTAGAGATGGATCGTTATACAGAGTTCCACTCGACAGCCGCCGAAGTCATCGAAACTGCCCAAGCAATTTCTCAATCCGCCACCAAATTAGACACCTTAGCCATGAAATTCGAGCGCAGTACCGACCAACTGCGCCGCATTACCGAACAACTACGCAGCCGCGTCATGCAGTTGCGAGTCGTGAGTTTCAGTCGCGCCGTCGATCACTTGCCCAGAGCCCTGCGGGAGATGTGTATCACATACGATAAAGATGTCAACCTGCTGCTAGTGGGAAGAGATACCAAAATAGACGAAAGTTTGCTCGATGCTTTGCGCGATCCCTTAATACACTTAGTGAGAAACGCTTTCGACCACGGCATCGAAATTCCCGAAGTTCGGAAAGCAAGCGGCAAGCCGGCCAGCGGTCAAATTGAAATAGAAGCCCGCCACCAAGGCGGCCAAACTATTATTACTGTCGCCGATGACGGCAAAGGCATTGACCCGGAAATGATTCGCCGTAAAATTGTCACAAAGGGTTTGGCTACGGAGGAACAAGCTCAAGAATTTTCCATTGCCGAACTCTACGATTTTCTGTTTTGGCCGGGTTTCAGCACTACAGAAGGGGTCAGTGACCTTTCGGGGCGAGGAGTCGGGCTCGACGTGGTGCGAACAAATTTGCGGACTGTGCGGGGGACTGTGAAGGTAGACTCTCGCCTGGGAAAAGGTACGAGTTTTATCATTAAACTGCCACTGCTGCTGTCGATTACTGATGCTTTGATGGTGAAGACAGATCACAATAAAATAGCAGTGCCGCTGGATGCAGTCGAGGAAATTCTGCACATTAAAGCCTCGGAAGTTCACATTGCCGGCAATCAGCCGATGCTGTGGTGGCGGGAAGAATTTATTCGTTTGGTGAGGATGCAAGATTTGCTCGAATACAGCGTCCTCCCGCCGGATGCCCCCTCTCCTGACCCTTTGACCCAAGAGGAAATTCCTGTCCTGGTTTTGGCTTCTACCGAAGGAATGCTGGCGGTGGCCGTGGAACGGCTGATCGGTCAGCAGGAAATTGTGGTTAAACCTTTGCCACCGCCTCTATCCAAGCCTCGCGGCGTTTTGGGGACTACGATTTTGGGGGACGGGCGCGTGGTGAATATTCTGGATGTGGACGATTTGGTGGGCCAACCTGTGGTAAATAGTTCGATCGCCGCTGTCTCCGGTAAAGTGCAGGAGATGCCGGCGAGTGCGAGTCGGTCACCGCAGATTTTGGTAGTGGATGATTCCTATACAATTCGCCAGTTGTTGTCTCTGACGCTGACTCGTGCTCGCTACCGGGTGGTACAGGCGAAAGACGGCGTGGATGCCCTGGAAAAGTTGCAAAATGGTCTTGATTGCAGTTTGGCGATCGTGGATATTGAAATGCCTCGGATGGATGGATTTGAATTGTTGCGATCGATCAGATCGACCCAGCGGTTTGCTAAGATTCCCGTAGCCATGCTGACATCCCGTAGCGGGCCCAAACATCGGCAAATGGCAATGGAATTAGGCGCCAATCAATACTTCACCAAACCTTACAGCGAAGCCCAACTTTTACAAGCTATACCCAAATTAATCCACCACTCAATAATTTAAGCCAAAATCTCAAATCTCCACTCAAATAATCCCTAATCTCAAACAAAACTTAGATCAAAAGTAATTGCACCAGCGAATAATAGTGGTCAACTACGCAGCCGACTTACCTACTAAAATCCAATAATCTTCAATCCAATAATCCTCAATCTAAAATCTAAAATCTAAAATCTAAAATCGAATGACTCACGCCAATTACAATCGCCGCTTTCGGAGCAAGAAACAAGCCACTGTTAGAATTGCCCCTAAAAAAATGGTTTCCTTTGAACTGGGGAACGTCTACTATGCTGTTCCTATAGAACGAGTGCAGCGTATTGTTAAAGACTTTACTCCCTACGGTTTTTTAGATAGCGGTCAAAGTTTAGTGCGACACCAAGAAGAACTAATTACGCTGATTAGTTTATCTAAAATATTTCCCAGCATCCAGACTATTGCCGACAACAACTACCTGATTGTTTGCAGTTTAAATAAGAGCGATCGCCTGGGAATTCCGGTTCCTAATATGCCGAAAATATTGGAAATATCCGAAGAAAACTTCTGCGAAATTCCCGAATTGTACCGCCAAGATCAACTCCCTAACGCCGTAGAAAAGTTAATTCGCTCGCCAGACGGTACAGAAGTTTTTTATCTAAACTTAGAGCTATTTCACCAGAGGATATAATCAGAGTTTTCTGATTGAATATATCGCCATTTTTTTACTCTATGTTCGCAATCCGTGACGGCTAGCTATATTAACCGCCATGCAATTAAAGCTGCTGTTTTACCTTTAGCCACTATCGGTTCACAAGGTTCCACCGTTAGATGTTGTGACATCCCTTGATAAACAGCATCAGAAATAGTAATTGCACCACCAGGCGTGGCACTTTCTAAGCGTTTAGCTGTATTGACAACATCACCAATCACCGTATAAGTCCGAACATCTGCACCGCCAAATAGCCCTTCAATAACGCTTCCGCAATGCACCCCGCATCCCGCACCAATTCCATATAATTCAAGCATTTCTGAAGCAGCTTTACTCATAGATTTAGCCGCAGCAATTCCCTGTTGTGGCGTAGCATAAATAGCCATAATTTCATCGGCTGTAAAAGTTATTCTTAAAGGCTGAAACTGAGAAGCTGCTGGTTCAACACAACGGTAATATTCATTGAGAACCGCTGCAACTGTCTCAGGGGAAGTTTTTTCGCACCAACTTGTAAAACCGCGAATATCCATAAATAAAATCGTGCGATCGCACTTTTGAAAAGCCAAACCTGCTGGATTATTAAGCGCTGTGTCTACTACATGACTTCCCATTCCCCATTTTGCCATATTTCCTAGTAGTTGAGCTGTTTTTTCTAGCTGCTTTCTTTGTTTTACAATCTGTAGTGACTGCAACCCCAAAAGCAAACCGATAAACACCATACTCCAAGTAAGAAACCAGTGCGTTGCCGTCCGCGAAAATGTCACTATCAATTCTAAATTAGCAATTAAATATTGAGACTTAATCCCAATCACAACATAAAAAGCTACCACCATCAGAGCCCTTACCAAACTTTCCAGTGGAATCAGCCAATCATCAATACCCTTAGCCCAATGGAATCGCAATCCTTGCAAAGTAGCAATCATCAGAGAAAATAACCAAAAGACAATGTGACTCAGATTTTGGAAAAAATCTAGCCCGTCTATCGGCACATCAATCAGCGTATAGATACCAACGCAGATCAGGTTTCCCCAAAAACGGTGGCATTTCGAGCTCGACAGATACCAAGCCTGAACAAGCATTGCTACTATCAGTAAATATTCAGTTGGGTCTGTGATAAATTGGAACAAACCCGCTAATATCAAGTCTGATAAAGTCTTCAGAATTAAAAAGTGACCGCTGTTACTTAATACTTCACTGAGAAATGCACTGGTGCGACTTCCTTGTAGCCGACTTTCCCATACATTTTTTGAATTTAGACTTTTTTTTGCCGTTTCAATACCTCTATTCATCATCTTAATTAAAGGTCAGTGACCAGATAATTATTGTATACCAGTTCCCCAAAAAAGATGCAACTGTAAAGAGGATTAAAACCACGATATTCATCAGTCATTCCCGGAAAAAAAATCTATAGCGGTTCTCAAAAAAGTGAGATATGCCCTATGCCCTATGCCCTATGCCCTATGCCCTATGCCCTATGCCCTATGCCCTATGCCCATGAGTACCTCATTTTTCTGAGAAAGGCTATATTAGCTATCTTCCTCTGTTGTTTGCGGGCGACGTTTCCGAAAAATACCAGTCATATTGATTCCTGTTACCAGCAGCAAAATCACACCCAAACCCACCAAAAACACATAGATTGGCATCAAAAAATCTCCCAAATATTCTCCTTGGTGGATATTCAAAAAAACTTCTCCTACCTCTTTCGGCATCTTAAACCAGCTTCTGCCAACTCGATAGATTACACCTGTCACCGTACTGACTGTTAAAGGCAATAAAATAATCGGTGCAGCAATACGGTGAACCTTACGAAAATCAAGTTTAGCACCTGGTCTTTCAGGGCGTGCGCCACCCAAAAATTTGGTCATCGTCAAACCAGTGACTATCAGCCCAATCACTCCCAAAGCCAGCAAAAGCACATAAAAAGGTCTGAGTTCCTTTCCGAGATAGCTTCCTTGGTGAATCACCATAAAAATCTCGGCAGCATCATCTTCTATACCAAACCAACTTTGTGCGAGCCGATAGGTAACACCAGTTAATGCAGTCAATAGTAAAGGGATGAAAATAATCGGTGCAACTTGGCGGTGAAGTTTGCGAAAATTAATCCTAGCCATCTATTTATTCTCCTATTTTTTAGAGGTTTTGTTGTTGACAAATCAGATTCTCTTGGACGCACGGGTAGGCAGAAACCGGGTTTTTGCGAAAATATTTTGTGATCCCCGCAGATTCGGTAAAAAACCCGGTTTCTTTGGTCAAAATGGGTAATTCATGTTGCAAATAATTTCATTTTGATAGAAAGTGCCGTCACTTGTGTATCCATAATTGCTAAAACTCCCTGAAGTACCGCTTTGATAACCATAATTACTATGACAAAACAAAGTAAAGAACTCGGAAAGACCTAAAATGTATTTCATCCGCCTCCAAAACCTCCTAAATAGTCCTGGACGCACGACATCTATATCTCGTGTGAATGTAGGGGCAATCCCCCCGGTGGTTGCCCTTATTCCTTGGTCTCTTGCGTAAGTCCTGCTCAACCATTGAACCAGCAGCAAGTTTAAAAGCTTGTTGTCCTTGGGTACTTTCAATCACTAATTCCCCGCCCGTATAACTTGCAGGATAGCTGAGAAATAGAGTGAGAGACAAATCCGATCGCATTAGTTCTTCATCTCCCATAATCGCATTATCAATATGTGTGCCGTAGTACATTCCTCCCTGATAGCGACTCAACATAATCGGACGCATCGCTTTAGGGCGCGCCGCTATTTGGAATAAAGAATTTCGTTTTAGTGCTTGGTTGACTAAATTTCTGAGTTCTTGAGTTGGAGCCGCATCATTTTTTAGTTGAGCGTTATTTTTTACTTGTTGGGCGTACCAACCTGCTGTTAACTTCCCATCAACAAATTCAGCATTGGAGAAAGCGGTGAACAAGGAGAATCTGGGAAGAAGAGTTAAGGTTTTTTATTAATATCAACTCTTAAGCTACTGAGGATAATTTTACATGAAAACAGCTACCTACTCCTAGCTGACTGGTAACGCTAATTTCTCCTCGATGGCTTTGGACAATTGCTTGGGCGATCGCCAATCCCATCCCCAAACCCCCTTCGCGGCGATTTCTGGCTCGATCTGCTCTCCAAAATCTGTCGAAAACTAACTTTACATCTTCTGGAGCAATGCCGATACCAGTATCCTCTACACTCACAATTGTCGATCGGTTCTGTCTGCTCAGAGAAACAGTCACACTTCCGCCCGCTGGTGTGTAATGAATTGCGTTTCCGAGCAAGTTGGAAAACAAACGAGTTAGCTGTGCAGCATCTCCCATTACAGACGTATTAATGGCTAAATTTGACTTGAGAATAATTTGCTTTTCTTGAGCTTGCAGTTCCCACAAATCTAGCAAATCCTCTAATAGTTCATCTAACGGCACCGCTATCCACTCGCGGGCGATCTTGGCTGCTGGTGCATCCATTCTAGTTAATAAAAGTAAGTCTTCAACTAACTGAGTCATCTGTTTAGTAGCAGAGGCGATCGCCGCCATTTTCTTAACATCCGCTGCATGAATTCTCTCTGGATGACTCTGCATAACTTCCACAGAAGTTTTAATCGCTGTCAGCGGACTTCTCAACTCATGGGAAGCATCAGCAGTGAATTGTTTTAACTGCTGAAAACTATCCTCAATTGGCTTGAGAGATTGCTTAGTCAGCCACAAACCACCAACCGCAGTCAAGCTCATAACAATAATACTCCCATAACCCAAATTCCAGCGGAGTCTGCTGAGAACTTCTTCGACTTCTTTAGTAGATTCGCTGGTGCGAATATAACCTTTTAATTCTTGCTTTTTATTATCATAAGAAATGTAAACTGGAATGGTCGCCGAGCGAATTTGCCCGTTTTGTATGGTTTGGAAACCCGATTTTATCGGTACTGGCGGTAAAGTATTGCCGGAATTTCCTAACATTTTACCTGCTTCATTAAACCATTCTACAGCTTGATCTGGTTCCCGCAGATTTTGCCAGGGAATGTCTAAGTCTCCGTCTTTATCTAACTGGCGCGTTACTTTTTTCCGATGGAGTTCAATTTGAATATCATCATTGCGCTGTTCACTTTCTTGGTCAGATTCATCGCCTTTTTTTTCTGGATTTTCTGAAATATGCTGCTTTTCGATCGCAACTAAACTGTGAGAAGCTGCTTGAGCCAAAACCTCCAATCTCTGGTCTAATTCTTGATACAGACTGCTGGCAAATAATTCATAAACAGCAATAGCAGAAGTTCCTAAAATAGCTACCATTACTGTTAAGTAAGATAGCAATAAACGCCATCCCAAAGCTTGAAATTGGGGATTAGAGGTTTTGGTTGAGCCGATAACCGATGCCATAAATAGTCTCAATAAAATTAGCTGGTGCACCTGCAGCTTTCAGTTTTTGCCGCAAACCCCGGAGATGAACTTTTACGGTTTCTTCTCCTGGCGAGTCTTCAAAAGCCCATATATGGTCTAGGATAGCACTCCGTGTTAAAACGCGCCCTCCTGTTCGCAGGAATAATTCTAGCAAACTGTACTCCTTTGGTGTAAGATGCAGCAAATTATCGCGATAAGTAACTTCGCAGGTATTCGGGTTTAAACGCAGATTTTCCCACTCTAATACTGGTGGTAAAGTTGTACTTCCCCGCCGCAGTAAGGCTCTAATTCTTGCTGCTAATTCGGGCAAATCAAAAGGTTTAACGACATAATCATCGGCTCCCGCATCTAATCCCATGACTTTATCATTGCTGGTGTCTCTGGCTGTTAGCATTAACACGGGGGTTTTTAAACCTTGTCGGCGCAAGCGCTGACAAAGGCTAATTCCATCTAATTTTGGCAGCATCACATCTAGCAGAATTAAGTCATAAGTAAAAGCTTCTGCAAAGTTCCAACCTTCTTGACCGTCGGCGGCTATATCTACGGCATAATGTTGGTCGGTGAGGGCTTCTGCTAATGCTTGGGCAATGCGATAGTCATCTTCTACTAACAGAATCTTCATAGCTCGCTGCTAAATACTGACTGCTAAATACTGACTGCTAAACAGCAATATAAAAGATAATTGGCACACCAGACGGTTCCGAAGTATTTGATCTAAGTTGAGATTTATTGATCTCAATGTAGGGCGTTCGCTTTTCGGAGTATCATACAATATCAATGGTATTTTTGCACTCTTGTTATTTATTTATGAGAAAAATCACAATATTATCGATCGCCCTACTAATTTTTGCAGGAACTCTCGATTTGCCGAAGGTGGGGCTGCAACTAAGTGCGATCGGGCAAATAGAAACACCCCAACCAATCCCAACACCCCAACCAATCCCAACACCCCAACCAATCCCAACACCCCAACCACAAACACCCCAACAAATCCAAACACCCCAACAAATCCAAACACCCCCAATCCAAACACCCCAACCAAAAGCAAACGACCCCAAAAAGCTCGGCTACGTCTCCCCACAATTTGCCGAAAATTTCTCCCAGCAACAAATCGACCAAATCAACGCCAACGTCGAAACGCTGCTGCTAACTCAAAGCTGCTCCCGCTGCGACCTCCGAGCCGTAAAATTAGTTAACCTTAACTTAAAAAATCCCATCCTGACAGGATCAGATTTATCAGATGCCAACCTCAGCGGTAGTCGCTTCGAGATATCAGATTTTGTCAACACCAATCTAGCTCGCACAAACTTAAGCGGAGCCGAATTAGTAGGAGCGAGAATCAGCAACGCTAACCTTAGAAAAGCTAACTTGACAAAGACAAATCTAGACGGTGCAGACTTGCGATTTTCCGACTTGAGAGATGCCAATCTTTCCGATGCCAACCTCCGCAATGCTAATATAGATGGCGCTACTATCGATCGAGCAAGCATGGCCGGCACCACAATGCCAGACGGCAGGAAAAATAATTAATATAGTCTCGTTTCCGGCGCGATTGAAATCGCTTCTTTTCAAACAAAGTGGGGATGGCGTCCGAACGGAATCCCTTGTTCCCAGGCTCAGCCTGGGAATAAATATCTAGAGGCTCTGCCTCATTCCCTCGTTTCCTGCTTCCCTCTTCCCTCTTCCTTCCATCCGTTACATCCGTTACATCCGTTACATCTCGCGCAAGCGAATCCGTTGCCGAACTTCCTTCAATTCTATTCAAACAGCCAAAAACCTCTGAATCACCTCATCACTTAACTCGCTAGTGCTTCCAGAAGCCACAATCCCCCCTTTTTGCATAGCATAATACCAGTCAGCTTGCCGCACAAAATGCAAATGTTGCTCCACCAACAAAACAGAAATTCCCCTAGTCGCAACCACACGGCGCACCGCAGCTTCAATATCTAAAATAATCGACGGCTGAATCCCCTCCGTAGGTTCATCCAAAACCAGCAACTGCGGCTCACCCATCAAAGCCCTAGCAATAGCTAACTGCTGCTGCTGTCCCCCGCTCAAATCACCTCCCAGGCGATCGAGCATAGTTTTCAAAACCGGAAATAACTCAAAAATTTCATCAGGAACTTCAGGATTTTTGGTTTTGGTTGGTTTCGCTTCCAAACCTAACAAAAGATTTTCTTTTACAGTCAAACGTGGAATAATTTCACGCCCTTGAGGCACATAACCAATGCCTAATCTAGCCCGCTGGTAAGTCAACTTAGAAGCAATAGATTCTCCGCCAAAAGCAATAGTGCCACTGCGCGGTTGCAACAACCCCATAATCGTTTTTAGCATAGTAGTTTTGCCCACACCATTGCGGCCGATCAAGCAAACCATTTGCCCAGCATTTACGCTTAAATCGACATCGCGCAAAATGTGACTTTCGCCGTAATAAACATTCAAATTAGAAACTTGTAGCATAGTTTTTAGATGGGTAATGGATAATTGGTAATTGGTAATTGGTAATTGGTAATTGGCCTCGTGTCCGTTGAATTACCCGCGCTCAAATTTGGTCGCTGGGGCGGGTTTCTGTAGATTGTCGGTGAGGATGAAAGATTGTTGGTTAACCCGCCCCTACAAATCTTGTGGTTAATTTACCAAAGATGATACGTCAACTGTCAACTGTCAACTGTCAACTGTCAGGTTTTCCCAAATATACCTCAATTACCCGATCGTCATTTTGCACCTCATCCATAGTCCCCTCACACAAAACCGCACCCTGATGCAACACCGTCACCTGCCGCGCAATTTGCCGCACAAACTCCATATCGTGTTCAATTACCAACACCGAATGACTTTCGGCCAACGAAATCAGCAACTCCCCAGTTAACATCGTTTCCTCATCCGTCAAACCCGCCACAGGTTCATCTACCAACAACAAATCAGGAGATTGAGCCACCAACATTCCAATTTCCAACCATTGCTTTTCCCCGTGAGAAAGCAAACCCGCCGAAATATCAGCCTTAGCAACTAAACCAATGGTTTCTAACAAACCAGAAACCGTGCGTTTTTCAGCAGCAGAAGCAGGCTGGAACAAAGTTGAAAAAACATTTTTGTGGCGACTGCAAGACAATTCCAAATTTTCGCGTGGCGTTAAATTCAAGTAAACTCGCGGCGTCTGAAACTTGCGGCCAATTCCCAAACGCGAAATCCTATCTTCCGACAACTTGCGTAAATTTTGTCCCTTAAATAACACCCTGCCCTCAGTCGGCTGCACCTTCCCAGTAATTGAATCGAGAAAAGTAGTTTTCCCCGCACCATTGGGCCCAATAATAACTCGCAGTTCGCCCGCATCCATACTAAAATTTAAACCGTTGATGGCTTTAAAACCATCAAAACTCACAGTCAAGTTTTCTATTTCTAATACTTTGCCATTCATAGGTAATTTCTCCGGGTAGGGTGCGTCAGTTAAAAGTCTCTCGGTAAGCCAGAAAATCTGTGGGCTGACGCACCTGAGAGCGCTGATTTTCTCTGAGAAGGTGCGTCAGTTAACAGTCTCTGGGTAAGCCGGAAAATCTGCTAGCTGACGCACCCTACACAAGCACATAAATGGTTATTTTACTCTAAACTAAAACTGCTAGAGCTGCTCGAAATAGGAGGTGGAGAAGCAGCTAAAATCCGTTCAGCTAACTTCGAGAGTGGCAAACTTTGCACGTATACTTTTCCCGGCCCAGTCATCTTTGCCAAAAACAAGCCTTCACCTCCAAATAAAGCATTTTTAAACCCGCCAACAAACTGAATATCGTAATCTACAGTCGCTGCAAAAGCTACTAAACAGCCGGTGTCTACTCGCAACACTTCGCCAACTCCCAAATTTTTCTCAACTATTGTTCCTCCCGCATGAACAAAAGCTAGCCCGTCACCCTGCAACTTTTGCAGAATAAAACCTTCTCCGCCAAAGAAACCGGCACCGAGCCGCTTCGTGAAAGCTACCTCAATGTCAATGCCGTTGGCCGCACAGAGAAATGAGTCTTTTTGACACAAAAATTTACCGCCAAGTTGGCCTAAATCAAGGGGAATTACTTTACCCGGATAGGGGGCGGCAAAAGCTACGCGGGCTTTACGATTTCCGGCGTTGACAAAGGTGGTAATGAAAAAACCCTCTCCTGTCAGCATTCGTTTGAAACCTTGAAATAAGCCGCCGCCTGTGGATGTTTGCATTTGGATGTCGCCTTCCATGTATGTCATGGTTCCAGCTTCAGCCCTGACGCCTTCTTTGGGGTCGAGTTCAATCTCGATGAGTTGCAAATCGTCGCCGTAGATTTTGTAGTCAATAATATCTGCCATATGTTGTCCCTCAAGTTAAAGAACGAAGCTACTTGCTACGGATATCTAAGTAGGTGGACATATATATTGCGTCTCCTCAGAGAGAAACGCAGATTTTCCCAAGTCTATTGCGATTGCTTTGTTTGTCTGTTGTAGGTGACATTTATTTATGTCAGCCTACTTATAAATTACACGATATTTTTGCACTCAATGTTCAAGTTCTTCTTTTTCGAGCTGCACTTGGGGGTCTTGTTCCAGGCTGGGGTAAGTAGATACGTACTTCGGTTTTCTGAACAAGCTGCGGATTTGGTCGAAACTTTGATCTTGCAGCCATCCGACTATGCCGTCGGGCAGGACTGTGACTACTATTAAAAATAGCGCGCCTTGGAAAAATAGCCACACTTCGGGAAATTGTTCGCTCAAAAAACTCTTGCCAAAGTTGACTAGCAGCGCTCCTAATATTGCTCCAGATAATGTGGCGCGGCCTCCCACTGCGACCCAGATTACCATTTCAATTGAAAAGGCAATATCCATTGCTTTTGGCGAAATGATTCCGGTTTGTACGGTAAATAATGCGCCGGCAATCCCGGCTAAACCGGCGGAAATTGCAAAGACTAAAACTTTATATCCTGTGGGATTGTAACCTGAGAAACGCAGGCGCACTTCGTCGTCGCGAATTGCTACTAGCAGGCGACCGAAGCGTCCGCTGGTCAGCCATCGGCAGAGGGCATAACTTGCTGCTAGAAATAGTATGGTGAGAATGTAGAAAATATATTGAGTATCTCGGTCATTGACTGTGGCTCCGAACAAGGTTTTAAAGTCGGTGAGTCCGTTGGTGCCGTTAATCAGTTTTTGCTGACCGTTAAAGAAGTTGAAAAATACAATGGTTGCTGCTTGGGTGAGAATTGAAAAGTAAACGCCTCGAATTCGATTGCGGAATACTAAATAACCTAAAAGTGCACCCAAGATGGCGGGGATGAGAACTATTGCTAATGCTGAGAAGGGAAATGAATAAAATGGTTGCCAAAACCAGGGGAGTTCGGTAACGCCGTAGAGGTTCATAAATTCTGGCAATTGACTGCTGGCGGTTGGGGGAATTTGCAGTTTTAGGTGCATGGCGAAGGCGTAGCCGCCGATCGCAAAAAACACCCCATGTCCTAAACTAAGTAAACCCGTGTATCCCCAAATTAAGTCTATGCCGAGGGCTGCAATTGCTAGTGCTAAAAATCGCCCTAATTGATTGAGCCGAACGTCGGGGAGTATTCCTGGGAGGAGTAAGATGAATGTGAGGGCGATCGCGCTGACAATTGCCGCTTCTTTTACCCAGGGTTTTTGATGTTTTTTCTGCATTTTTCGCTACACTCGCAGTTGTAATTTTTAATTTTCTACCGTCCGCCCTTTTTGCGGGAAAATCCCTCCCGGCTTCACTTGCAGAAAAGCCATAATTAAGGCGAATACCATTACTTTTGCCATGCTGGTTGTGGCGAAAAATGTGAAGAAGTCGGCTAAAGGCTTGATAGGAGCGAACATTAATGCTAGAGTTCCCGAACCGATCAGGTAATTGGCAGTGCCGATCGCGATCGCAGCAACTACACTCCCCACAATCTTGCCAACACCGCCCACAACCACCACCATAAAGGTATCGACTATATAATTTTGTCCGGTATTTGACCCTACCGAACCAATCAAACTAATCGCGCACCCAGCGACACCAGCCAAGCCTGAACCCAAAGCAAAAGTCAGCGCGTCTACTTGTTCGGTAGGAATACCCAAACACGCACTCATGCTGCGATTTTGCGTCACGGATCTAATCCGCAATCCCCACACAGACTTTTGCAAAAATAGGTAAATTCCCGCCAAACAAATTCCGGTGAGGACAATAATAAAAATTCGCGCGTAGGGCAACTGAAAATTGCCCAGCGGTATGCCGCCCCGCAACCATTGCGGTGCAGTCACGTCCACATTTTGAGCGCCAAACCAAGGTTGAGTTACGGCCAGTTTGTAAGTTTGCCCTAAAAAGGTGCTCACCGCCCAGGAAATACCCAAAGATAAAGGCAAAATTATGGCGATAATTGTGCTGCGAATGCGATCGAAATCCAGGCGCGATTTCAGCACCCGCAAACCGCCAAAAAACAGCAAACAAAACACCGCAATCCCAATTACCAACACCCAACTCACGCTGCGGACAAACTGCTGCAAAATTAAACTTACGCCCCAAGTTGCCAGCAGAGTTTCTAGCGGCCGCCCGTAAAGATAGCGAATCACTCCCCGTTCGAGAATTAATCCTACCAATGCAGCCACTAAAAAAGCTAGGGGAATTGCAAATAAAATGTAGGTTTCAAAAGCAAATCCTCCGATACCTTTGAAGACATTTTGCACTACGAAAGTTGTATAAGCCCCCAGCATCATCAACTCGCCATGAGCCATATTAATTACGCCCATCAGCCCGAAAATAATCGCTAATCCCAGGGCTGCAATTAGTAAAACAGCGCCGATGCTAAGGCCGTTAAATAAACCATCTAATATCGCCAATTGTGTTACTCCTGCATCAAGTCGGTTAACTTTGTTCGCGGATAATTAGGGGCTGATTTTACCCCATTGGTGTCAAGTTAAGCATCGAGTTTTATATAAAAAATGCTTAGATTCAGTATCTCGATTCCCCTAAATCCCCCTTAATAAGGGGAGTAGGGGTTGACTTTGAAGAGTCCAGTTCCCCTATATTAAGGGGGAATTTGAAGACTCCGGTTATATCATGTCCGATCGAGTGACTGCGATTAAAAGGGCGGGTTTTTGAGATTGTCAATTATTGGCAGATATTTTTCGTGAACCCGCCCCTACCGTATTAGGAGTAATCGACCGGACATGATATTACCTCTTATTAAGGGGAGTAGGGATTGACGAAAGAATGCTCTTACTCCCCCCTTGGTAGGGGCGGTGCTACCCCTACTCCCCGTGCCCGCCCTTGGCTAGGGGGGATCGGGCTTCACCCAAGCGTATTGAAATTGGTATTACCTACTTATCAAACTTTGAATTTGCCACCTTTTGCGGGGTCTGACCAATCGCAAGCAAAGCCTTGTGTTTCAGCAACAAATTGATTCCAAGGCACCGGCTTCACTGCTTCGGGTGTAGCAAATGCGATGTTAAATAAACCGTCATCTCTAACTTCGCCCAACCGCACAAATTTAGAAAGGTGATGGTTAACTTCCATCGTTACTGTGCCCCCCGGCGCGTCAAAGGTTTGACCCAAAGCGGCTGCCCGTACTTTTTCCAAATCGTCGGCTGTCCCTGCTTTTTCGACAGCTTGCTTCCACAGGTAAACCATGATATAAGCTGCTTCCATCGGGTCATTGGTCACTCTATCTTTGCCGTATTTTGCCTTGAAAGCTTCCACAAATTTTGTATTGGCCGGAGATTCCACAGTCATGAAGTAATTCCAGGCGGCGTAATGGCCTTTAAGATATTCTACGCCGATCGCCTTTACTTCTTCTTCTGCAATACTGACTGACATTGACGGATATTTGTCCGGGCCCAAACCTGCACCCTGCAACTGTTTGAAGAATGCTACGTTGCTGTCGCCGTTGAGGGAATTAAAAATGACGCCGCCGTCTGGCAAAGCTGCCTTAATTTTACTAATAATTGGCGTGACTTCTGTCCCACCCAAAGGAATGTAATCTTCCCCAACTAATTCGCCACCTTTGGCTGCTAGCTGGGCCTTGATAATTGTATTGGCAGTGCGGGGAAAAACGTAGTCAGACCCGACTAAGAAGAATTTTTTGCCTTTATTTTCTAGCAGCCAGTCCACTGCGGGTTCGATTTGTTGGTTCGGGGCTGCCCCAGTATAAAAGATATTTTTGGAACACTCTTGACCCTCGTATTGTACGGGATACCAGAGCATATGATTTTTTTCTTCAAATACTGGCAATACTGCTTTGCGGCTAGCGGATGTCCAGCATCCGAAGACGGTGACAACTTTATCTTGGTCGATCAATTTTTTGGCTTTTTCGGCAAAAGTCGGCCAGTCTGAGTTGCCGTCTTCTATTACTGCTTCGATTTGTTTTCCGAGAACGCCACCAGCTTTATTGATTTCTTCGATCGCTAATTGTTCGGCATCGACAACGCTTTTTTCGCTGATGGACATCGTGCCGCTCAAGGAATGCAAAATTCCTACTTTGATCGTGTTTCCGCCCCCGGCTGCTGCTGGTGTAGTTCCTGTTGATGTGGGAGAAGCGGCTGGAGTTGCTGTTGGAGTTGGAGTTCTACAAGCTTTTAGAAATAAACTTGATGTTAGGGTAGCAGAACCGTATAAAAGGAATTTCCGCCGATCGAATCGCTTTGTCATTTTTTCTTGTTACTCTTGAACAGATGAGTCTGATGATTGAGAATAATAACACATAGCGACTTGATATTAAGACTCGCGTCAGCAGACTGTTGTATTTTTAGCTACAAAACTTATTGTTTTTGACAAAATGAATGTTTTGTGGGGATTGAGGGCAACTGCGGCAGAAACCGGGCTGATACCATTTTAGATTTTAGATTTTAGATTTTAGATTGACTGATGACATCAGGGTTGGGATCGCGGGCGTAGCGGATTTTTTTGGCAAACCTGGTTTAGACGCCCAAATACGTCTTTTCAGGAATTAGTGTGACATTAGAAACCCGGTTTCTTTACAGAAATTATCTTATTGATGCTACCAGTTAGGCCGCAACCGGGTCGATCGCACACTCATAGAAAGCGGGTTTCTCGCTCTCGACAGGTTATTGATGCTAAAACTTAAGCAGCAACCGAGTCGATCGCACTTGCATAGGCGAGTATCAAAGCAGGTGACGATCGCACTTCGCTTTGAGTACGATCGTCACCTGTAGAAATACCCCTAATTTATGGAGAATAGCGGACTCGAACCGCTGGCCTCTGCGGTGCGATCGCAGCGCTCTACCAACTGAGCTAATTCCCCTGATTGAGTTTTAATTTAGCATTTTAGATGCGAGATTGCCGAATCTAAAAGGCTGACAGGTTTTGCTTGCTCTCACGTTCGCAGACCGTCACTTACACTAGCACGTAACTGCTAAAAAGGTCAAGTGTTTTCCGCAGCCGGCTCAGTGGGGGCGATCGAGCAAAATGCCGCCACTCTATCCAACTCTAAATCAGCAAAATAGTCCACCGTCCAATTAGCTTGGCGCTGAATCATGTGAAACGGGTAAGTGTGAGTCACACCCGCAACCTGAATCCCCGCTTTTTTCGCTGCTTCAATCCCCGCAAAAGTATCTTCTAGCGCCAAACACTCGATCGGTTGCAGGTTAAAGTCGGGATATTTCTGGTTGAGAAGTTCCACAGCCAATAGATAGCCGTCGGGTGCTGGTTTGCTTGCCGTCAAGTCATCGCCTGCAACAATTAACTCAAAGTTTGCTGCCAAACCGGCCCGATCTAACACCAATTCTATATCCGATCGCATTGCCCCGCTAACTACGGCCATTTTCAGTCCGGCGGGCCGAATTTTATCAATAAATTCTGCCAAACCGGGATAAATCGGCAGTTTCTCCAAAGTATCTATTTGAGCTTTGTAAGCTTGGGCCTTGCGTTGCAGCAGTCGATCGAGATATGTTTCTGTTAGATATCGTCCCCGGCGCTTGAGCAGTTCGGTAATGCAAGCGCGATCGCTCCTTCCCAAACAAATTTCTCGAAACTCCCCACGTTTGAGCTGGAGATTTTCATCGAGCATCAATTGTGCGATTATTTTCTCGTGAATTGGCTCGTCATTAACAATCACACCATTAAAATCAAATAAAACTGCTTTTAGAGTCATTAGTCATTAGTCATTAATCATCAGTCATTAGCAAGTTAGTAGGGGCGGGTTTTACCAACCATCTCAACCTAAAACTAACCATCTATGAAACCCGCCCCCAAAGGGCGAAAAATACACCTCAACAATAAGTCAAGCCGGAGCTGGAATGCCCGGTAAATCGCCATCAAAATCAGGAGTTCGATCGCCCCAATTCCACCCCCTCGCCACCTTAGCCTGTTCCAAATCTTCCCCCGGCAAAGGTTTCACGCCCTGCGTCACCTGATTCACCCACCAGTGTTCGTGAGTTTGCACCCCCGCGAATCCTGCAGCCCCCACCCAAGCATCGAGGCTGCCAGCCGCGTAAGACTTAATATAAGGCTCTTCAAAGATATCAGTCAGCCACTCTGTCTGCCGCAAAGTTTTTTGGTTTCCGTCCAAAATTGCCACTTGTCCCCCAACCTTCAGCAGTCGGAAGCTTTCTCGCAAAATTGCCCGCGATACAGCAGGTGGCGTCTCGTGAAACAGCAAGGAAGCTGCGACTAAATCGAAGCTAGCATCGCCAAAAGCAACGCTTTCGGCATTTCCGTGCAACCACTGGATATTTAAGCCGGCTTTTTGCGCTTTCATGTCGGCAACTACCAGCATATAAGGCGACAAGTCCAGGCCGACAACTTCCGCTTCGGGAAAAGCCTGCTTGAGCATGAGCGTTGTCGAACCGGTGCCGCATCCCAAATCGATGATTCGGCGCGGTTTCACCCGCACAGCGTCAATTAAGCCTTGCCTGACGACTGTTTCGTGGGGAGGCAAAACATATTGCGTGATGGGATCGTAGGAAACGGCGGCACTGGGGTTGAGATAGCCGCGTTTAATGCCGTGAAAGTTTTGGCTGCTGTAATATTCGGGATAAACTAAGTTGGGTTGTCGGTAGCGATCGCCCGCTGTTTCCCAGTCGATACCTTCGTAGAGTCGTTTCAGCGCTTCTTCGTCGATCGCCAGTCGCATCAGGGGCGACAAAAAGCGCTCGAAAATTGTATCCTTGCCAACAGCCATAAAACACCTTTAACAAAAACTATTCTAATTTTAGCCAACCGCCGTAAATTTAGCATTAATTAAAACTGTTTAGCCCCTCTTCCCTCTTCCTTCTATCCCTTACCTCCGTTAAAACTTTACAAAATCTGCGGGCTTCCTTTCCCACTTCCTACTTGTACGAGTTTAAACAAGGCAACTGTAGACAAGCTATAAACTCTTATTTTATCAGTCCTTCCCAAATCTAAAATCTAAAATCTAAAATCTAAAATCGTTTTACTTTCCGTTACTAATAGGAATTTTAACCAAAAATTCCGTTCCTCCCCCCGGAGGTTTAGCAATTGTGATGCTACCACCATGTCCATCTACTACAATTTTGTAGCTAATTGCTAACCCCAAACCCGTGCCTTTACCCACATCTTTAGTAGTAAAAAATGGGTTAAAAATTTGGTCTTTAACGCTGTCGGGAATGCCGGGGCCGTTGTCGGCGATCGCCACTTTCAGAAATTTACCGCCATGTTCGCGAACTACCCCCGTGGAAATAGTAATAATTTTATCCAGGCGATCGATCTCGTTCAAGGCATCGATCGCATTACTCAGCAAGTTCATAAACACCTGATTTAGCTGAGACGGATAGCACTCGACTGAAGGCACTTTTCCGTATTTCTTGACTATATAAATTCTATTTTTAATGCGGTTGGAGAGCAGCAGCAAGGTATTTTCTATACCTTCGTGAATATCCGCTAGCTTTTTGTCAGATTCATCCAGGCGAGAAAAGTTCCGCAAAGAAAGAACTATGCTGCGAATGCGTTCGCTTCCTATTTTCATAGAATTCAATATATGCGGCAAATCCTCCTCGATAAATTCTAACTCGATTTCTTCGCTAAATTCTGCGATTTCCTGGGGAACCTCTGGGAATGCTTCTTTGTATAAACTCACCAACTCTAATAAATCTTTAGTATATTTGCTGGTGTGAGGCAAATTAGCCGAAATAAAGTTAACGGGGTTGTTGATTTCGTGCGCTATTCCAGCCACCATTTGACCTAGGGATGACATTTTTTCGCTCTGCACTAAATGAGTTTGAGTTTTTTTCAGTTCATTTAAGGCACTATTAAGCAGTTTTACTTGGTCTTGGGTTTGACTGTAAAGGTGAGCTTGAGTAATTGCGATCGCCAATTGGTCTGCTACAGCTTTTAACAGTTGAATTTCCTCCCGACTCCAAAGCCAATGAGTAGCGTGGCTACAAATTAAATAACCCTGCGGCTGGTTCTGAGTCTGGACAGGTACGGCTAAATAGCTATTAGCTTTAAGTTCCGGCGGTTGAGTTACACCCTCCGCCCAAGTGTCGCTCGAAAGAATAATTGGTTCGCCTTGACCACTCCGTACTAACACATTTTCGATAAAGTAAGACTCAAACTTTAGGGCTTGTGTCGGAGAATCAGATGGGCAATATTCCCACAGGATTTGTAACGTTTTTTCTTGCGGTTTGTACCAACCAAAAGCCGCCCGTTCTAGGTGCAGCAAACTTACTATTTCTTCGACTGTACTTTGCACAATCTTGTCTAATTCAAGAGAAGCGCGAATACGTCCAGCAATCCGGTTGAGCATGGCTTCTCGCTCCGCTTGAGCGCGATTGTTTTCGGAGGAGTAAATTAGCCAAATGGCTGCTAGCATTGCCGGGATGAGCAGTCCGGCGACTACGGATGTCAGCAAATTTAATGCTTGCAGTTGGGATTCAATATTTTCGCGGGGAATTACTAAAGCCATCGACCAGTTAACTTCCTTGAGGGGAGCATAGGCTACATACACCCATTTGTTATCTATTTTTACCAGTTCGATGTTCGTCTGGCGGTCGATCATCTGCCGCGCAATTGTGGAGAGAGCGGGGTCTTTTGACTGTAAAAAGCTTGGGGCCTCCTGGTCGATATTTCCGATTAAGTTATTGTTGGGATGAACAATTGGCACTCCTTGTGAATTGAGCGCAAAAGCATAACTTTCGGAACCGTACAGTAAGCTGTTAGCGACAGATGTTACTCGGTCTAATTTAATGCTGCCCGATAGGACTCCAATTACTTGATTGGGAGCGGGAGGTAAGGCCCAAATAGGAGCTGAAATAATAATCGTAGAAACTTTTGTACTGCGGCCGATCAGCGGGTCGGAAACGTTGAGCTGTCCGGCCATTGCTTTTTGAAAGTGTTGGCGGTCTTTGCTGTTCGCGCGGTTGCCTAGAGTATTGATAAATGAGCCGTCGGGTTGAATTAATGACAGGATGAAATACTCTTTTAACCGGTATATTTCTCCTTGCAACCGGGGTTCGACTAATTGCCAATTGAGAGTGCCAACCGTAGGATCGTAAGCAATGGTTTCTATTTCTGCTTTGCGGCTGCTTAGCCAGCGGTCGATTTCATCGGTGCCTTTTTCTAGTTTTAATAGTGCTATTTGCTTTAAATTGTCAAGGATTAGTCCGCGTACAAAAAAATAGCTGATGCAAGCTGTTGTGCTAATGGTTAAAGCGGTGGTACCCAGAATTAGCAGGGTCAGCAAATGGCGGCGCTGCCGTCTGTGTTGCCAAAGACTGTGCGCTTGCTGCCACTGCGATTGAGCAGAATTGCTAATGTTGTCCCAGATTTGGCGCAGCTTTTTTGTTTGGTGTGGCGGCGGCGCAGACACAGATCCGGCTTGATTTGCTGGGTTTTGCATCATCAAATGTTCTCTCCGAATCAAATTCATCAAACTGTATTGGTCATTCGGCAGAATTAATATCAGCCAAGTCGTGAAACCAGTTTCAGAAAATAATGCAACTGTAGACCGGTGCTGCCAACCCTGGTGGTCATCAGTCATTCCCAATCTAAAATCTAAAATCTAAAATCTAAAATGGTAAGACTTACATTCCGGATTGCAAACAATTTTTCTTATGGTTGGGCACTCGCCTTCTATTTTGGCATCAATTGTATATTTCGACGTTCGATTTACCTATTTGAGGTTTGTGCTTTACGATATCTTTAATATCTATCTCGTTTGTATAACAAAATAATTGTAAATAACACAGAGAAAATACGGAGTTTTTTAGATTTCTAATGTATTATAATGTATGAGCAAAACTCTATTGACAATTTTACTGATTTGTGCTTTGGTTTCAAGGGGAAATTTTTTCGTCTAAAGCTTTTTTAGCCAAGCGGGTTGCATAAACGGTGAGGGCGATCGTTGCTACCAAACCAATGCCGTAAAGAGTCCACTCAGCAGCAGTGCGCGATCGCCCGCTAGATCCAAGTGCAGCCAAACTCCCGGCCAGGGAACCGATATAAACATACATGACTGTTCCGGGAATCATGCCGATCCAAGATGCCAAAAAATAATCTTTTAGAGATACCTGCGTGACTCCAAAAGCATAGTTAAGCAAATTAAACGGAAAAATGGGAGAAAGTCGCGTCAGCAGCACAATTTTCCATCCTTCAGAAGCAACTGCGGAGTCGATCGCCTTAAATTTTTGATTGCCCTCTATCTGTTTGGAAACCCAGTCGCGAGTTAAATACCGCCCTACCAAAAAAGCGCAAGTTGCGCCTAAAACTGAGCCGATGGAAACACAAACCGAACCGCCAACGACTCCAAACAAAACGCCAGAACCGAGAGTCAGCAAAGAACCGGGGATAAATAGAACGGTTGCGACAATGTAAATGAGAATAAAAGCTGCCGGGCCCCACGGGCCGAGACTCGCGATCGACTCCAAGGCATTTTTCAGAATTCCTTGAAAGTTAAAAAACCTAGTCGCTGCAATTAAAGCCACAGCTAAACCAATCCCTAAAATCAGTTTCCACCTATTTGATGGCGGCGGATTTTCATCGGGCGATCGCGAATCATTCATTACCTAAACTCTCCACTCATTCATTGCATACACCGTAAGGTTTGTAGTTGCGCTTTAGCGCTAAAAAACTTTGTAATAAAGCGCAACTTTTCCCTTAAATTAAATCAAAGTACCGCCACAGCTAGAACCGCTACCCGCCGTACAGCCGTAACAATAAGCAGCCGTTTGCACATCTTGAATCACATCTAAACTGCCAGATGCAAGCAATTTAGCAGTATTTATCTTTTCCCCACTGCCAGTTTTCGCCGGCAGATTTTCCATTTGGTTAAAATCGCAGTCGTAGACATTGCCCAAATAGTCGATCGACAATTCGTTACGGCACATTAAATGTTCCAGAGTACCGGGATTAAAATTATCCTCCAAAAACCCCAGATAAGACTTGTGAAGTTTCTTATGTTCCAAATGAAACTTAGTCCGTCCCACCGGCAAATTAGTAATCGCGAACAATTGATTAAAACAAATCCCAAAATCTTCGGCTAAATAAACCTTGTAATCTTCCTCTAACTTGCCTTGTTCCGGTGTTAGCGAAAACTTGTCTGTTGCCGGCACTTGTGGATTGTACACCAAATCCAGAGTTAAATTTGGGTTTTTTCCGTATCCCAACTGATTTAGCTTTTGCAGCGCCCGAATCGAACTGTCAAAAACACCGTTGCCACGCATTTTGTCCACATTGTCAGCTTGGTAGCAGGGAAGCGACGCCACAATTCTGAGTTGGTGCTGCGCGCAATATTCGGGAATATCTTCAAAACCTTTTTCAAAGTAAATAGTCAAATTAGAACGAACAATTACCTCTTTACCTGCAGCCCTGGCAGCTTCCGCTAGCGGTTTAAAACCGTAAAGCATTTCGGGAGCACCGCCGGTGAGGTCAACAGTTTGAATTTGAGGAAAGCGGCGAATGATTTCAATTAATTGGTCGCAAATTTCCGGGGAAAGTTCTTCTGTTCGTGTCGGGCTAGCTTCTACGTGGCAGTGAGTGCAAGCGAGGTTGCAGCGTTTGCCGAGATTAATTTGTAAAACTGTAATCTGCTTTTTAGTTAAAGCTGAGTGAAGTTTGTTTTTGAAAGGCGTGACTGCGGTCTGAATCATGTGCTAAACTTTTTAGTCTCTGCTCGCAACGGATTTAGAGGCGTTCCGGCGGAACGCCTCTCATAATTTAGCACTAATTCTTTGGATGCGAAAGCGACAAATTTTAACTGTCGCTACAAAGTTAATTGAAACTCACATCTTGCACCATTCTTAAGAACAGGCTTTTCGGCCTGTTCCACAAAAGTTAATTTTATTGTGGGGTGGGCATCCTGCCCGCCCGTCTACTTAATCTTACTTGAGAGAGTCCACTAATGTTTCAACTCGTGCTTTAATTTCATCTCGAACGCGGTGAAAAGTTTCGATGGGTTGTCCGTCGGGATCGTCGAGTTGCCAATCTTCAAACACTTCTCGCAATACCCACGCTTCGGGTAAATTCACGCCGCAGCCGCAGAGAGAAATTACGGCGTCGTAGTCTTCTGCATTGAATTCGTTTAATGGGTTGGATGTTTGATCGGTGATGTCAATGCCGATTTCTGACATGACTTGAATTGCTGTTGGATGAACTCTGCTTGATTCTAACCCGGAACTGGTGACTCCAATCTTGCCGGCGCCGATGGTTTTAGCGAATCCTTCTGCCATTTGCGATCTGCAGGAGTTTCTTTTGCACACAAACATTACTTTTTTCATGGGATTTGTTGGTTGTTGGTTGTTAGTTGTTAGTTGGTGGTTGTTAGTTAGATGTTTCAAGGGCGCGATTTGCTAGGGCGATCGCCTCTTTAGCTGCTTGTTCTTTGCGTTCGCTGTAGCGATCGGTCAAATAGTCGGTTTGCTCCCGCAACAGCAAGGTAAACTTGTACAGTTCCTCCATTACGTCGATCGCGCGATCGCGGTAAGGCGAATCCTTCATCGTCCCATCTTCATTAAATTCCTGATAAGCCTTCGCAACCGAAGACTGATTCGGAATCGTAAACATCCGCATCCAGCGGCCCAAAATTCTCAAAGTATTGACAGCATTAAAAGACTGGGAACCGCCGCTGACTTGCATCACCGCCAAAGTCCTGCCTTGAGTTGGTCTGACAGCCCCAATATTTAAAGGAATCCAGTCAATTTGATTTTTCATAATGCCAGTAATATTACCGTGCATTTCTGGACTAGACCACACTTGACCCTCCGACCACAGGCTCAATTCCCGCAATTCTTGAACCTTCGGATGCGTATCGGGAACGCTACCGTAAATTGGCAGTTCCAGAGGATTAAAAAACCTAACCTCTGCACCGAACCCCTCAATAATTCGAGCCGATTCTTCCGCCAACAAGCGGCTGTAAGAACGCTCTCTTAAAGAGCCGTATAAAAAGAGAATTTTGGGTTTATGAGTGAATTCGTTCATGAGATTCTAGCAATTGGAATTGGGCAGACAACGAGGGTCTCGCAGCGATGCAGTTTCTGGTTTTCGGGGAAACCAAAATGCTGTTCGCTTGCAGATTTCTACCAACATTAACATCACTGGAACCTCAATTAAAACACCTACAACTGTAGCCAAGGCTGCACCTGAGTTTAAGCCAAACAGCATCACAGCCGTAGCAATCGCTACCTCAAAATGATTGCTGGCCCCAATCAGCGCGGCAGGTGCTGAATCTTCGTAGCACAAGTTGAGTTTTAAAGCTGCTACATAAGAAATCAGAAAAATGAAGTTTGTCTGGATAAACAGAGGCACAGCAATTAAAAGAATGTGCAGAGGATTGTTGACAATCAACTCTCCTTTGAAGGCAAACAAAAGAATTAGCGTAATCAAAAGGGCCGCCGTAGCAACTGGACTCAGATATTGCATAAACTCTCGTTCAAACCATTCTCGCCCTTTATGTTTAAAAATCCAGAAACGGCTATACATTCCGGCGGCTAAGGGCAAACCGACATAAATCAATACAGACAATACTATTGTCTGCCAAGGAACAACTAAATCATTTGCTGCTAACAGCCATCTGCCTAATGGTGCATATAAAAACAGCATTGCTAGGGAATTAATGGCAACCATAACGAGGGTATGTCCTTGATTGCCGTAGGACAGATATCCCCACATTAAAACCATCGCAGTACAGGGGGCAATTCCTAATAATATTGTACCTGCAATGTAGGAACTAGCGATGGAGACTTCACTGCCACGAATTATTTCGGTGCCGGTAATGAGGGGGCGAAATAGCCAACCTAAGAAAAACTGAGAAAAGGCTACCATTGTAAATGGTTTGATAACCCAGTTGACGACTAATGTTAAAATCACTGGTTTGGGCGTTCGCGCTGCATTAGCCGCCTGGGTAAAGTCTATTTTTACCATGATGGGATACATCATAAAAAACAGACAGATGGCAATAGGAATTGACACCTGATAAAAGCTGAGAGCATCAAGGGTGACGGCGACGTTAGGGAATAGTCTACCGAGAAGAATACCGCCTAAAATACAAAGAAATACCCAAAGGGTGAGGTATCTTTCAAAAAAACTGAGTTTGCTTCCTGCTTTGACAGGTGAGTTAGTTGCTTGAGGATGGTTCATTTAGTTAACTGGTAAGTGAAACTTGATGAGAAAAAATTAAAATTTTGCCTCTTTTCGTAATAACTCTCCAATGGTTAAGTCAAACCTAGCTTGACCATCGAAGAAAGTCCCAACTTTGCCATTGTAGAAATTCTTGTAAATCAGTTGATAGCCTTCGCTTGGTAGGGGAATGTAACCGACCGACTGGACTAAAGTTGGTGCTTTTTTCATGTAGAATTGCACAAACTCGCCCACCTCTGGTTTATTTTGGACAGCGGTGTAACTGACATAGATAAAAAGAGGTCTACCGAGGGGTTGATATTGAGCGTTTTCTACAGTTTGTATGCTGGGTAGAACTGGCCCTTTACCATTGTCTATTCCTAATGCTTTTAATTGATTTTGATTGGTTTCGTAATAGCTTAATCCAAAGTAACCCAAGGCATTTGGATCTTTGATAACTCCTTGGGCTAAAACATTATCATCTTCACTAGCTGTATAGTCGGTACGGCTGGATTTCGCAGTACCTACTGTTGCTTCTGTGAAGTAGTCAAATGTACCGGAATCTTTGCCTGCACCGTAAAGGGTTATAGGTTGATTTGGCCAATTAGGTCGAATCTGATTCCAGCGGGTAATTTTTCCTTGGGCGGCGGGTTCCCAAAGTTTTTTTAGTTCGGCTACTGTGATGTCTTTTGCCCAGCTATTGTTGGGATTGACTACTACTGTGAGCGCGTCAAAGGCGACTGGTAATTCGTAGTAGCGGATGCCTGCTTTGTTGCAGGCTTCCATTTCCCCTGCGCTGATGGGGCGCGAGGCGTTGCTGATGTCTGTTTCGCCAGCACAAAACTTTCTAAATCCTCCACCAGTACCGGAGAATTCAACAGTAATTGATGCTTTTTTGGGATTGGTATTTTGATATTCTTTGGCGATCGCATCCGTAATTGGATACACGGTGCTGGAACCGTCTATTTTAATGCTTTGCGATTCTGGCGACTGGACTTGTCCGCAGGAGCTGAGAAGCCCGATCGCACCTATGGTCAAAGCAATTATACTTAGTGCGGAAACCTTGGCCTTTTCTGCTCGGTTCATTGACCTCACCCAATGCCATAACTAAGGGGTACACTGGAATCATATCAATAAAATTTGATATGTCAAGTATGAGGGAAGACAAACAGGCAATCAACACATTAAGAAATGTTGATGGGTTAATCTGCGTCAGAACAGGGGCGTGCCGGCAGGATCTGGCTGAAGCGGCGGTATTCGGCGAGGTACTGTTCGAGGGCGACAAACTGAGCTAAATTGAGGCTGTAGTAAATCCAGCGGCCTTCTTGGCGGCTGCGGACTAAAGCTGCATCCTTCAAGGCTTTGAGGTGAAAAGAGAGTTTAGGCTGAGGGACAGAAAGCCGATCGCACAATTCGCAAACGCACAACTCCTGTTCTCGCAGCAACTCCAGAATCTGAATCCGCAGGGGGTCAGAAAGAGCGTGAAAGCCGGAGGAGACAAGTTTTTCCGAAATCTGTCGCTGTGAAATGCGATCGGGCGCAGCCGTAGAATTTTTAAGCATCAATTATTTTGAAAACATCCATACAAAACATCATAGTTACTCAAGCTTCATCCCAGAAAATCAGTGCATTCAGCATCGACAGATTCTTCGGAGTTGATTACTTGGGATTCTGTACCCTTGCCGGCACATCAGTGAGTCCGGCTTTCTGCATCAGCGAAATCACCCCTATAGATAGAATTCCCCCAATAATTGCCCCAACAACTACCAGGATGATAAAGACTTTTTGCAGAGTTTTTTTAGTAGCTGGGTGGTACTGTCTTGGCAATGCTTCACCTTGCTCGTCAACTTCTTGCTCCAAGGGGTCTAGCGGATTGGAGGGATTTGAGTTAAAGGGATTGGGCGCTTGATTCATGGTTAGTTTCGGTTAAAGGAGATCGACAACTATTTTAACTTGCGATTTAGCCTCGCAGCTTAAATAATACATTCTGGTTTTACTGAATAGTCTATAAATTTTATTAAGATTGCTAACATACGGATTAACCCGGTTTATTGAATAAACCGGGTTTTTTAACATACTAAAAGTTTTATGTCACACTTCTGCTTTTGACAAACGATCGAGAGAAATTGTTGCCGCCTCAGATACTTGAGAATTGCTATCTTTTTCTAGGTATTTCAAAGCCGAAACGCTCTTAACACTCGGCAAATTGCCCAAAGCTTCAGCCAGCCTCTGGCGGATCAGCCAATCTTCCGACTGAGCAAAATTGAGGATGCGATCGATCGCCCCAATATCTTTAATTTCCCCCAAAGCCGAAATTGCCGCCTGCTGGATCACCACTTGATCGCTGTCGAGAGCTTTCAGTAGCACATCGCGGGCCCGGGGATCTTTGAGATTTCCCAGAGAAACAGCAGCGCTGAAGCGCACCAGCCATTGAGTATCTTCGTAAAAAGCGCGCACCAAAGCATCAAAAGCTCTGATATCTTCGAGATAGCCCAAAGCACCCGCAGCGTCAGCGCGAATGCCGTAATCCGGGTCTGTTTCTAGCAATTTGACTAGAATAGGATAGCACTCTGCTGTCGGTTTGACCCCCAGAGCAAACACAGCCATCGATCGTACCTGCAAACTTTCGTCGTTCAACACCTTTTTAATCAAAGGCACCGCCTCTGCAGCAGGCACATTCCGCAAGTTGGCCAAAGCCACCATGCGATCGGCGGAATTTTGGCTTTCTAACTTGGCTGCAATTTGCTCTAAGCTTAAAGTTGTCATTATGGATAAATCTTGTAGTAAAACTTTACATTCGGGTTATTTTGATTATAGGGGAGTCTCAGGGGAAAAGCAGGCCGTAAAAACCGCCCTGCGTATTTGAGATGAATGAGATTGCGGATTATTTCCATTAATCTGAAGCTCAGATTAATGGAAATAATCAATTAGAAAGTCTATTATTTAAGTCGCAAGCATAGGCGAGGTGTTACACTATATCGGATAATCCCAAGACTTTATTGTACAGTGCTTAACAAAGCAACAAAAAACTTTTCGTTTATCCCCCAAAAAAATTATGATTGTCGTTGAAAGGCATTACATAGATCGGCAGCATCAGTTTTTTAAACAGTTTGATGACTTATCTTTCCTGTCCAAAAAACTCTACAATTATGGTAACTCTTACATGAGGCAACACTTTTTTAACTCTGAGTCAAAAGTTGGCGCTGCCAAGAGTCTAAAACAGTTATATGCCATCCTAAAACCCACAGCCGACTATAAATCCTTACCTGCTAAAATTAGCACTCAAGTTCTCAAACAAGTTATTCACGATTCGGAGGCTTGGAAAAAGTCAATCAAGGCTTATTACCGAGATATCCATCAATTTTCATCCCCCCCCCGAATTCCCAAATACAAACATAAAACCTGTGGACGTAACTTGTTAATTTATGATAACCAATCGATAGGACAAAGGGGAAAAAAGAAAAATAATGGGCTACTTCATTTATCTCAAAGTGACATAATAATTGCTACAAAAGCGCAAGATGTCATAGAGGTAAGGATAGTTCCTGCCACAGCGACCTACGTTGTTGAGGTTGTTTATAAAAAGCCTGTAACGTTGGTGGATTTAAACCCTCAACTCATAGCAGGTAGAGATTTAGGGATTGATAACCTCGTCGCTTTAGCATCAAATAAGCCAACATTTACTCCAACTCTATATGATGGAAAACAGCTCAAATCAATCAATCAAGGTTTGAATAAGCGCCGAGCATTTTTACAGTCAAAACTTGAGAAAGGGAAATATACCACACATCAAATCCAGCAAATCATCTTTAAGCGAAACAATCGAGTTGAAAACTATCTTCATCAAACCAGCAGTTTGATAGTCAAGCGGTTGGTGGACGCTCAAATCGGGCAGTTAGTTATTGGGAAAAATGTGGGGTGGAAACAAAATTTACAATTAGGAAAAAAAACGAATCAGACGTTTGTAGCAATTCCTGACGCCAAGCTCGTAGAAATGATTACTTACAAAGCTGAGTTAGTGGGGATAAAGGTAACAGTTACAGAAGAATCTTATACAAGTAAGTGCAGCTTTTTGGATTTATATCCTGTCGGTAAGCAAGAGTCTTACCAGGGTAAGAGAGTTAAACGTGGGTTGTTTCGGTCGGGGAATGAAACGCTGATTAATGCTGATGTGAATGCAGCATTAAATATGATTAGAAAAGTAAACGGAAACTCACCCTTTGAGGAGTGCAGCAACCGTATAGAGGTGTTTGCAGTTTCACCTGTACGGGTTTCACCTGTACGAAAAGAGCCACAAAAAATCCGGTAATGTCAAGTATTGCCCGGTTTTTTGTGAACTGTTTCTGCCGTTCCCCAAGGCTTTGCCCGATCGTTAGCCGCCCTCTGACAACCTGCCATCCACTATGCCGTTCTACCACCCGCCCTTTTACTCCTCAGCCTTAGAACAAGCGATCGATCGCTACCCCCTCACTGCCGGGCCAGAAACTTCCTTAGCAGTGGCGATCGCGCTGATGAGTCAGTTGCAAAACAGTTGTCCCCTAGTCAAAACACCTGTACCCTCAGACCGGGGGGCGATGACCGAAACAGCCGCGCCGGAAAAGGTGCGGGCCCGCTGCGTGTTCGTCGTCCAGAACCAGCAGACTATTACCACAGGCAACTTATCCGACAACCCCAGCCGCGGACTGTTAATCGGCATATTAACTCCCGCCGACCTAGTGAGGCTGATAGCTTCTGGCACAATAGACAGCCAGCACAAAGTAGCCCTGCACAAAATACCAATTTCCGAAGTGATGTCCCCGGTGTCGGTCTCCCTCACAGAATCCGACGACCAAGACGTGTTTACCGCCTTATCCTTATTTCGCCAGCACAAGATTCGCTATTTGCCGATCGTCAATCAATTTCGCCACTTGGTAGGAGTGCTGACACGGGAAAGAATTCGCCAAGTATTGCAGCCTTCAAACATTCTTAAATTGCGGCGGGTAGCAGAATTAATGACTACGCCAATTACAGCGCCTCACACTGCCTCGCTGCTGAGCATAACCGAACTGATGTCAGAGCATCAAGTCAGTTGCGTAGTGATTACAAAAAACAAAGAATTAACAATGGAGAAACCCAAAGATGACTATACCTCCATTTTTCACTATTCCTTTCACCAACCCCTGGGAATTATTACCGAATATGACATTGTGCAGGCACAGTTTCTTGAACTAAATTTCAAGCAAACCCCAGGTCAAAAAATCATGAGAACTCCCCTGCAATTTCTTCAACCCTCCGATTCCCTATGGACGGCGCACAAAGAAATGCAGCAGCAACAAGTGCAGCGGTTAGTCGTGTGCGGGGGGCGCGGAGAACTGTTGGGCATTATTACTCAGACCAGCTTGCTCAGAGTCCTCGACCCCACCGAAATGTATCGAGTTGTCAAACAGTTGCAGCAGTCGGTTTATCAATTGCAAGCAGAAAAAGTGGAACTGTTGCAAAGCCGCAACGCCAAACTGGAACAGCAGGTGCGGGAACGGACGGCAAAACTCCACGAACAATTGCAGCGCGATCGGCTGTTAACTCACATTTCCTTGCGGATTCACCAATCCTTAAACCTCGAAGAAATTCTCAACGCCAGCGTCGATGAAGTCCGCCAAGTTTTGCAAGCTGACCGAGTAGCCATCCTGCATTTAGAGTCGAGCAATTACGGCATTGTAGTGGCAGAATCAGTTGCCGAAAATGGGCCTTCAATCTTAGGAGAAATCCTGCCCGATAATATTTGGCAAGAATCTGCTTCGGTGATAGAACAGGAAATTTATGCCGTCCCCGACATCGACCAAGCCCGTTTGAGTGCCGAAAAATATGCCTGGTTCCACCAAGCGCAAATCAAAGCTTATTTGATTGTACCAATTTTGCAAGACGGCAATTTGTGGGGGATGATGTGTGTTCATCAGTGTTCCCAATCCCGTCAGTGGCAGCCTTCGGAAGTGGATTTGCTGCTGCAACTGGCAACTCAAATCGCGATCGCCATTCAGCAAGCCCAACTCTATCAGCAAGTCCAAAATCTCAACACCGACCTCGAACGCCAAGTCCAAGAACGCACCGCAGAATTGCAGCAAAAAGTTCACGAACTCCAGCATTTAAATGTCCTTAAAGATGAATTTCTCAGCACAGTTTCTCACGAACTGCGGACGCCTTTAGCTAATATAAAAATGGCTATTCATATGTTGAGAATTTCTCCCACGCTAGATCGACGCCAGATTTATCTAGAAATTTTAGAAACAGAATGTACTAGAGAAACAGACTTGATTAATGCTTTGCTAGATTTGCAGCGGCTCGAAGCTGCAACTTGTCCGATCGACCTCGAACCAGTAAACTTAGAACTCTGGCTGCCTACTATTATCGACCCGTTTTACACCCGGGCCCACGACCGCCACCAGGATTTGCGAGTAGAGTGCGATCGTCACCTCCCCACGATCAGTTCCAACCGCGCTAGTTTGGGACGAATTTTAGCCGAACTCCTCAACAATGCCTGCAAATATACTGCCAATGGCGGCGAAATTTTTCTGAAAGTTGAGTGCAAAAACGGAGAGGGGGAACAAGGAGAACAAAGGACAAATTCGCGACAAGCAAGTGCTGTGGCTTCAGAAATCCAATTTACACTCAGCAATCAATCGTCCATCTCAATAGAGGAATTGCCTCGAATCTTTGAGAAATTTTATCGAGTTCCCAACGCAGATCCTTGGAAACAAGGAGGTACAGGTTTGGGTTTAGCTTTGGTTCAAAAACTTGTGGAACAGTTGCAGGGAAAAATTGAGGTTGAAAGCAGCAATGGCTGGACTAATTTTATCGTTACATTTCCTACCAACCCCGATGGAAATTAGTCCGCACTCAGTCAATTTGAGATTTGAGATTTGAGATTTGAGATTTGAGACTTCGGCCTAAGAGGTTGGGCGAGCGCGAGCTTCAAGTCGCGCTCAGTCCAAGGATTTTTGATTTTCGATTTACTCCACAGACAAATCTGGGAGATTGAACAAGAATCTAAAATTTTGGGAGTTCCATGACCGCGAATTTCTTCATGTGGTATCCGCCACGTGATTTATCCGTGGAATCAATCCCAAATCGAAAATCAAAAATCCTCAAGAAAGAGCATTTATCTCGCCCAAGTCAATTCTAAAATCTAAAATCTAAAATCTAAAATCGATTGACTCATGTCGAGGGCGGGCATCTTTTTTTGGGGGTCTTCTTTGTTGGGTTTCACTCTTTTTTTGGAGCTAGTTTGCGGATACGAGACGGTGCTGGTGTCAAATTCAAATATTCACTTTTATCTTCAACAACTGATGCTCTCGATGCTGGATACTTCTTGCGTTTAGGGGCATGATTCGCAACTGTGCCCAAGCATGGTATGCCAAAATTTTCTAATTGACTGAAAACTTTTTTGACTACAGAAAAGGGAACCTGGCGAATTGCTACAACCATCAGTATGCCATCGGTGCGCGCCGCTAAAAAATTCGTATCTTTACTGTCAGCCAGCGGCGGCGTATCGTAGATAACTAAGTCAAATTTTGCCTGAAGTTCTTCCATTAAATACTGCATCTGAGATGATGCCAGCCGTCTGGCAGTACCAGGATTCGGGATACCAGCAGTTAATACAAAAAGATTATCTGCTAGATGCGATCGTTGGATAATTTCATTGGGTTCGTTTTTATGGTCTAGCAAGTTGCTCAATCCCTTGACATTAGGCACTTCCAACAGCAAGTGCAGGCTGGGGGAATGCAAATTCGCGTCTACTAACAGCACTCGCTGACCCGCCAGCGCTGCCACGTGAGCTAAGTTTAAAGCAACGGTAGATTTGCCTTCGCCAACTGTAGCCGAACCAATTGCCACAGAGCTAATCGTTCGATTTGAAGAAAGAAAGCGGATATTAGTATAAAGAGAGTCAAAAGCTTCTATAAATTCCGCAGCAATTTTCTTATTACCCTCTTTTCCTTCAATATAAGCATAGGCATTAGCAATAGAAGGCGGCAATTTTCTAGCATTTTTGTCCAGAGGAATTGCTCCCAATAAAGGCACATCAACCGCATCTTTCACGTCATCAGCACAGTAGAAAATATTGCGAATTTTTTCAATGAGGATAGCAGTTCCCAGACCCAAAACTAGCGCTCCAACAACTGCCATCACTAATTTGTTTTTAGCTTTCGATGGAACTGGCATCAGGTTGCCCTTCTCATCTAGCGGTATCCGTGGTTCAGAAATTATTTCCCAAGGTACTTGGCTTTGAGCTGCTTGGACGCGCAGAGTTTCCCGCTGGCTTAGAAGTTGATCGCGGGTGCGGGCGGCTACTTCTAATTGCTGTTGCAGTTCGTTGTAGCGGCGGGCTATGGTGGGAAATTCTGTTGCTTGCCTGTTTAAATTGTTTTTAGTTTGGCTGATGGCCTGACGGCGAGCTTCTAAGACCTCAACTTGGTTAGCAGTATCAACCAATTGTTTAATCAAGCCTATGCGAATAGAATTTTGAAAATTCTGAACTTTAGAATTGGCTTGGGTACCGACTAAATTTTGCCCCAAAATTCTATCAGTTTGCTGGTTGAGCAAAGCTACTAAATTTGCCCGCTTGCGCTCTAAAGCTTCCACTATAGGGTTAGCAGATTTAAACCGAGCTGTTTCTACAGCAATCTGACCTTCTACTTCCTTAACCTTGGTCAGCAACTCTTTATATTGAGGTTCTTCGCTTAAAGCAGAAGCAGCAATAGCTTCATTTGGTGTAAAATCTAATTGTTTTTGCAAGTTAGCGTACAGCGTTTTCTGTTCTTGCAGTAGCCTTTGAGTTTCTAACTCTAAAGTTTCTACGGCACGAACTTGCTGGATTAATTGCGCGCCTTGTTCTTGAGGATTGGTAATCTGTTGCTCCTGCTGTATCACCTGTAACTCCGATTTCAGGTCGTTTACGCGCTTATTGAGTCCCGGAAGCTGGTCTTCAATAAATTTAACACCTTCACCAATCCGAGTCTTGCGTTCATCAAGACTGTACTTTAAATATTTCTTTTTAGTTTCTTGTAAAACGAACTCAACAAATTCAGGCTCATTCCCCATGAAGCGAACTTCCAAAATTTTAGTCATCGTCATCTGATCTTCTCCGAGCCGCAAAACGACTAATTCTTTTTGAAGCATTTTCTCAGTGAATTTTGGATATCGTTTTTGGACTTGTTTAACAATAGCTGACAGCATCTGAGGACTCTGGAGAATTTGAAGTTGAGTTGCGTAGTCCAAACTAAAAAAATCTCTACTAGGTACTCCTCCCCCCTCGCTGCGATTGGCTAGGGCAGAGGGGTCAGCAATTCTTGCCTCCGTTGTCACGGGTTCCACTAGCATCCGAAAATCGCCTTGATATGTTTTCTTGGCTCCCTTGATCTGATAAACAACTCCGCCGACTACTAGACCTATAATCCCAATAATGATTAGGGCTTTTCGCTGAACAGTCCTCAACAACGGCTTTACATTCAATCCTTTCTGAGGCTGCGCGCTTAAATCTTCTCCCTCGTCAACGGAAAATTGCTGCACCTGTCGGCTCTGGTTGCTAATGGGTACGATATGAGCGTCCTGTTCTCTTTCCATGTTGACCTCTTTGATATTTTGTGGGTAAAATCAGCTTTCTTCTGCGAGCCTTCAGGTTGATACTTTGAGCATTGGCTTAAGGATATCACACGAAATTATTGGTTGGTCGATCCCACTTCCTTCTAATAGTTCTCACTACTTTCACATAGTATACAAAAATCACTAAATCCTTATGCTAGGCCGGCGGTAAAAGTTCTTTTACAACTGCTGGAGAGTTAGATCGGACTGCATTTGGCTCGGCTGCGTTGTGCTTGTATTTAGGGTTTCCGGGCGACGAAGCCAACTTTTTCAGGTGTTGCTCAGCTTCGCGACAGCGGGTTCCATAACTTTACCAAACTTTTACAATTGACCGTAACACCTCAGCCGCCGCTTGCGCTGGTATTGGTTTGTCCTCTATGCCATTTTTCGGTTCGGAGTCAACGACAAAAGCACTTGTTAACTTACGCGCTAACTGATCGGCTAAAAAGTGTTGCATTTCCCCTGTAGATATAATTAGCCACATTCGGCAGATTTTTGGGAACGGCAACTAATCGAATCAATTTCCGAAAAAAATCTGTTTCTTCTTTTAATTATAAACTTTTTGAGGAGTTAGATGAATGATTAAGTGTATATACTTATTTTACCGTGGCGATCATATCGCAAACTCATTTCGATAGTGCGCGAGCGACATAAAATTTAATAATTTGTGTTCTCAAGCTCGATCGACATTTAGAACAACTCAAGCATTCGGGGTTTTTCTACTGGGGCGGATGGCGCGGCGCGATTTATGTATTTTCGTAAAAAAAACTAGGTTTCTGCGTTCCGGGGCTATTACTAAAACTATCGCTTTTATTCGCCCTCCGAGCAAGCTATAGCAATCCTTTCAGGAAACGCGCAACGTTTTTTTTAAATTAACCGATGCCATAAGAAGATGACACATTGTTCAAGAAAAAAATAGTTTGCATAGGATGGGAGGATTGCTATTAATATCGCCCGGATTAGCTATCGGTAGTTGTTATTTTTCGATTTTACGAATTACCAACTATTGGTTATTAGCGCTTACTGATTTTCTGCTTTTCTTTCTCGCAGCTTCAACAATATTTCTGCATGAACTTCGCGGGTTATGGGATAAAAGTATGTGAGAATCATCCCAGCAATTAAAGCAATTGTGGGGAGCGGCCCGATCGCAACTCGAATCGCAAACAGTGCCGACTCCGGCTGTACGGGTGCAGGCTGTCCCGGAACTGTAGATAGAAATCCAGCTCCTTCTAATGCTTGACCTACCAACCACAAACCCCCTGCCAATCCGATTTTTTGCAGCAGTACCATAAACGAATAGAAAACCCCTTCGCGTCTTTCTCCTGTTTGCAGTTCGTCTAGTTCGATCACATCCGGTATCATCGACCAAGGTATTAGATAAGCCGTGGAAACTCCGACACCTGCCATGACTGCTAATAAGTACATCTGCAATACTTGTCCTGGTTGGAGAAAAAATAGTCCAGCTTGAGCAATAATCCACAGACTCATGCCCATAAAATATACGGCTTTTTTGCCGTATCTCTCGCTGACTTTACTCCAAACAAATAGCATGATTAATGCAGTGCCTTGAACTGCGATCGCCACCAAGCTAAAAACGTACTGTGGCTGTTGCATCCAGTTAACAACAAAGTAGGGAATAATAGTAGCCGTCAACTGCACTCCCAGCCAAGAAAAAAGATAAATTCCAATGACGTACAAAAAAGGGCGATTGCTAAATGCAATCTGCAACTGTTCTTTCAGTGGCAAGGATGTAGAATTATCGAGTTCGGCGTTTTCTAATAGTTGGGCTGCGACGTGCTTGCGAGTTCCCAAAACGCACCAGTACAAAGGCAAGACAGAGATAACTGCACAGATTGCACCTAATACTAAATATTGTTGATTCGGGTCTTTTTCAAATACACGAAAGATAATTAGAGCTAAGATTAATGAAAAGATGCTGCCGCCAATGGAGAAAGCAAACCGAAAACTATTAAGGCTAGTGCGTTCGTTGTAGTCTTGAGTAAGTTCTGGAGTCAGGGCAGTGTAGGGAAGATTGACAGCCGTGTAGGCGGTGTTGAACAAAATACTGATTGCAACATAGTACCAAAATAACACTGTGTGATCCGTGCTAGGTACTATCCACTGCAATAAGAAGAATATGCCGAAGGGAATGCCACCATATATTATCCAAGGATATCGGCGGCCCCAAGGGTGAGAAGTGCGATCGCTCAAAACCCCCACAATCGGGTCATTTATAGCATCCCAAATCTTGCCAACTACCAAAATATTACTGGCTAAACCGGCAGGTAAACCAGCAACATTGGTAAAGAAAACTAGGAGGTAAAATGCCAAAACATTAGCGGTAATTGCCGGGCCGAGGTCGCCGGCACCGTAAGCTAATTTTGTTGAGAGGCTGAGTTTTTGTGTTTTGGGGTTGTCGGCTGCAGGTCGAAGCCCGGAAGTGTTGCTCATAAACTTTGATGTCGAGATTTTTTGGCAGTCACAGTCTTTCCAGTAGGAGTATAACTCGCGCTACGCCCTAATACTAAGTTTTTTGTAGCGATCGGGATTATTCTGAATAATTGGTAATTCATAATTGGTAATTGATAGATTTGTTGGGGCGGGTTCACCAACAATAATCGCCCCAAAACAAACAATCTCAAAAACCCGCCCCCACCCAACTTTCCCAGCTAAATGTACGTTCAGATTTACGGTGGGGTGGGGGCGGGTTTATATGAATTGTCGGTCATTGTTATGTATGGTTTGTGAACCCGCCCCTACAACGTTGTGGTAATTAGTATAGTCCCGGACTACTTTAAATCCCAAATCCCCAATCTAAAATCTAAAATCTAAAATCTAAAATTGCTATGTCAGCAATCTCGATTTAGCTGTAATTGCTCCCACACACCACAAAATGGCATTGACAATTTCCGATCGCTGAATATCTTCTGTGTCTAAAAAACTTGCAAACTCTTCCTCAATATTCAAATGGTCGGCAAAATCATAAAGTATGCGCTTGTATTCAGTTGGCATCGGTATTAAAGTAGCTTTCACTAAATCGAAAAGCGCGTTCAAACAGTTGAGGATAGTAGCTGACTCGTCAAAATCTTCGGCATCGAGCAGGTATAGCGTTTCTGCAATGTCGCAAATAGCGTCTATTTGTGTGGGTGGCTTTCCCAGTTTGCTGACATCGATATTGCACAATTGGAGAGCGTTAATCGCTAGTTCTGGACGGGTAAAAAATACAAGTTGACCGCCGGCTACTAAGGGCGGCTCTTGTTCTCCATAGACAATTAGAGTATATAGATTTGGTATTTCGGTGCCAGGGTCGATCCGCAAACCAAACAGCCACAACAATTTTTCTGTATTTGGGTTTGCTGTTTGCAGTGTTGTTGGGAAAATATTTGGTTCTGACATTAATTTTTAATCCCTATAATACGCTCTTAAACTCGGTTTCTACGCAAATTTTTTGTGTTTTAGGACTTACGCCATCATTCCAGGTATGGGGGCAACCACGGGGGTTTGCCCCTAGAAAACACTATATATTGAGGCGGTGCGTAAGTCCTGTCTTTGTGAGAAATCTAGATATAAACCGGGTTTATAAGGCAAAACTGCGTAATTTTTTTGCTATAAATTTTGCTGGATGATGTCGCAGCATTCGGCAACACTTGCTCTTTTTTCCATGGCTGATACTAGGGCTTCGTAAGCTGATTGGTGGCTTTCGATCAGGTTTTTTGCTCGCAGCAAACCCCAGTTTTGTTTGAGTTGAATTTCGGAAATTGGACGGCGCAGTTGTGTTAAAATTGCACTGATTTTGGTGCGGTCTTCTGCTCCTCCTTCTGCACGGCCGTAAACAAATTTTTCTGCGACTATTCCGGCCATCCACACGGTGCAGTATTGGTCTAAAAGTTGGGCGGAAAGAGTGCCACTTTGGAGTTGAGATGCTAATTGTTGGTCTTCAAATCGGACGCCGCCTTGGGCTGTTTGGCCTTGTTTAAATGCTTCCCAAGCATTGAGGGCGTAGCTGGTTACGGGAATTCCCAATAGGTGGGCGACTAGGAAGTGTCCGGCTTCGTGGTGAAGGATACGATCGCGCTTTTGTTTGGAAGTTCCTCCCAGCAAATCTAATAAAATTGTACCGCCTTGACCTTGCCACTGGAAACTGTCGAGGGTGGCTAGCCCCAACAGGCAAAAAGTGGCGATCGCAGGTACGGCTTCTGGCAAGTTGAATAGGGGGCCCAACAATATGGAAACGGTGATGGCAAAGATAGAAATAGCGATAATATTCAAAGAAGTGTCTTTCATAATGGCGAATGGCTAACAGGGAATTGGTAATGGGTAATTTGTAATAGGGAATGGGTAATGGGAATGGGTTTTAGAGGTAAACTCAGGTACGATCGCGCGATCGGTTTGGCAGCGTCGGGTCGATCGCAGCAGCCGGGACTTCCGACAAAAACACCACCTTCCAGTTTGACTGAAAATTGTCCCTCCGAAGCCACCGATATTAAAAAGATATTAAAATAAATCAAAGTCCAGTAAAAGTGTTAGTGGAATCCTTCATGTCAGTTTTGGCAGCGATCGCAGTTTTAGGTATCTTGATTGTCGTTCACGAACTCGGCCACTTCTTGGCGGCGAGACTTCAACACATCCACGTCAACCGCTTCTCCATCGGTTTCGGGCCAATCCTCTGGAAGTACCAAGGCCCGGAAACTGAATACGCCCTCCGCGCGTTTCCCCTGGGAGGTTTCGTGGGTTTCCCGGACGACGATCCCGACAGTACAATTCCCCCAAATGACCCGAATTTGCTCAAAAATCGCCCCGTGCTCGATCGGGCGATCGTCATTAGCGCAGGGGTAGTTGCCAACTTAATTTTTGCTTATTTCCTGCTGGTGGTGCAATTGAGCACTGTCGGCGCTGCAGAAATCAACTACCTACCGGGAGTTAAAGTCCCGGAAGTCGCTGCGGAAGTCAGTTCGGCCGCCAAACAAGCGGGAATTCGATCGGGCGACGTTGTTCTGTCTGTTGACGGCAAGGAATTGGGCGCTTCCGGCGAAGCAGTCAAATTATTGGTCGCAGCAATCCAAGATCATCCCAACCAACCCCTAGCGTTGGAAATTCAGCGCCAAGAACAAAAATTTCTGGTGACAGTAACTCCTGAAGAGTCGCCCGACGGCAAAGGTCGCATTGGCGTGCAACTAACTTCTAACGGCACTGTGGTGCGGCAGAGGGCCGGATTTGTAGAGGCGTTTAGCAAGGCCGCCAAAGAATTTGAGCGGATTGTGGTGCTGACGGTTCAAGGCTTCGGGCAGTTACTTAGCAATTTCAGCCAGACTGCCGACAAGTTGTCCGGGCCTGTGGCGATTGTGGCGATTGGTGCAGGGATTGCCAAATCGGATGCTGCGAGTTTGTTTCAGTATGCGGTGTTAATTAGCGTCAATTTGGCTGTGATTAATATCTTGCCTTTACCTGCTTTGGACGGCGGTCAGCTAGCTTTTCTTTTAATCGAAGGACTGCGGGGCAAGCCTCTGCCGAACCGCATTCAGGAAAATGTCATGCAGACAGGTTTGGTGTTGTTGCTGGGTTTGGGAGTTTTCTTGATTATTCGCGATACTGCTAATTTGGCTGGGTTTGATTTGCGAAATTTCATGCAATAGTAAATGAAGGAAGAAGGAAGAAGGAAGTTCGGCAACGGATTCTGTAACGGATGTAACGGATGTAACGGATTTCAGGAAGAAGGAAGAAGGAAGATTTATGTCTAGTTTTTCGTTTTCCTATTTTCCTATTTTTCCCTCTCTTTTTTTCCTACGCAAGCGAGGCAGAGCCTCTGGTTATGGGTTCCCCGGTCGTGCCTGGGAACCATTTAAAAACAAATAACAAATGACTAATGACTACTGATTACTGACTAATGACTAATGACTACTGACTAATGACTAAAAAGTTAAGTTTAAAACAACGATCGCTAGAAATTTTGATTCGCCTCAAACGCCTCTATCCAGAAGCTCCTTGTACTCTCAACTACGAAACTCCCGTGCAGTTGCTGGTGGCGACGATTCTCTCGGCTCAGTGTACGGACGAGCGAGTAAATTTGGTAACGCCGGCTTTGTTTGAGCGTTTTCCCGATGCGGTGGCTTTGGCAAATGCTGATATAGAAGAATTGGAAAATCTCGTGCGATCGACTGGTTTCTACCGCAATAAGTCTAAAAACATTAAAGGTGCTTGTCAGGCGATCGTCAATAAATTTAACAATCAAGTGCCGCAGCGGATGGAACTGCTGCTAGAATTGCCCGGAGTTGCCCGCAAAACGGCTAATGTCGTTCTCGCCCACGCTTTTGGTATTAATATGGGCGTGACGGTAGACACTCACGTCAAACGTTTGACTCAGCGGTTGGGATTGACCGAACATACCGATCCTATAAGGATCGAGCGGGATTTGATGATATTGTTGCCGCAGCCGGATTGGGAAAATTGGTCGATTCGGTTGGTTTATCACGGCAGGGCAGTTTGTAATGCGAGAAATCCGGCTTGCAATATTTGCGAACTGGCAGATTTGTGTCCTTCTGCTAATAGTTTGGTCTTGCACCAAGGTTAAGTACAGGCAAGATGCCTGTACCACAAAAAAAATGAGTTATTGCAGATTTTTACCCTTCTGCTAATAATTAGGTGTTGCACAAATGCTAAGTACAGGCAAGATGCCTGTACCACAAAAGTGTTAATTTATTGTGGAACAGGCATCTTGCCTGTTGCTAAAAGTGTTAATTTATTGTGGAACAGGCATCTTGCCTGTTGCTAAAAGTGTTAATTTATTGTGGAATAGGCATCTTGCCTGTTGCTAAAAGTGTTAATTTATTGTGAAACAGGCATCTTGCCTGTTGCTAAAAGTGTTAATTTATTGTGGAACAGGCATCTTGCCTGTTGCTAAAAGTGTTAAGTTATTGTGGAACAGGCATCTTGCCTGTTGCTAAAAGTGTTAAGTTATTGTGGAACAGGCATCTTGCCTGTTGCTAAAAGTGTTAATTTATTGTGAAACAGGCATCTTGCCTGTTGCTAAAAGTGTAGAGTTATTGTGGAACAGGCATCTTGCCTGTTGCTAAAAATGTAGAGTTATTGTGGAACAGGCATCTTGCCTGTTGCTAAAAGTGTAGAGTTATTGTGGAACAGGCATCTTGCCTGTTGCTAAAAATGTAGAGTTATTGTGGAACAGGCATCTTGCCTGTTGCTAAAAATCTTGTTGACAAAAGAAATAATTCAAATAAAAGCGATCCGAAATCACCAAAATATAGTAAAATAGTAGATTGTGATTAATCTAAGGATATCAACAGATTATGGCTAAGAAGAGCATGGTCGAGCGCGAGAAAAAGCGCCAGAGACTCGTAGACAAGTACGCCGACAAGCGGGAAGACCTGAAAGACCAGTTTGACCAAGCTAACAATCAGATGGACAAAATGGCGATTCACCGCCAACTACAACAGCTACCCCGCAGCAGTTCGCGGACTCGCTTGCGGAACCGCTGCTGGGCAACTGGACGGCCCAGAGGTTACTATCGTGACTTCGGACTGTCTCGCAACATGATGCGAGAAATGGCTCACGAAGGTCTTTTGCCCGGTGTTGTGAAGTCTAGCTGGTAGCAGGAAGAAAGAAGGCACGACACGGATGATGACACGGATATACGGATGATGTTTTTCTGAAATTGTCGTGTTTCTGGAGATTTATTCTAAAGAAAAAGGAAGAAGGAAGAAGGAAAAAAACTTATAAATAATCGGCAAGATTATGTTTGGGGTTGATTCTTGTTTCAGACTTATGAGTTAAATTTTCCTCCTTCTTGCTTCACTGGCCACAGCATTTATCGATGCCGAGACTTTCGAGTAACAAGTCGCTGACGGCGTTGGCGATCGCAAATTCGCCGTAGAAGCTTTTAGAAAAATCATAGGCCTGCATTTCGGTGACGATCGCAATTACGAGGCTGCCCACGTCATTTTCGCCTTCCATGCGCTGGCGGACATAGATTTGGGCAGCTCTTTTAGCTATTTGCTGGTTGGCTGCTTCTGGGATAAACTCGGAGTCTAGCCATGCCAGCAGCGTTTGTTGGAGCCATTGGCCTTCTTGTTCGGGGTTTTTGGCGGGCGGTAAGGTAATAGGTTCAATGGTTTCAGACATAATTATTCCTAATTGCTAATGTTGACTTTGAAAAGTTAACTGAGAAATGACAACTGATAAATATATGCAATATGATATACCGACAATTATACAAGGATACGCGCAAGGCTATTTCTTGATGGCAAATGACGGCGAGGAGAGTTTGGGGTGGTATTCCAGCCGACAGCGGGCGCTGATTCCCCTGGATGAAAGATTTACCTATCCGAAATCCCTGCGTCGCCAAATCAATCAAAATCGATTTTCGGTGGCTGTGAACCGCGATTTTGGGGCGGTGGTTGAGGGTTGTGCCGATCGCGAAACGACTTGGATTTCTAAGGAGCTCAAGAAGATTTACTGGGGTTTGTATGAGGCCGGTTGGGCTTACAGCTTCGAGACTTGGTGCGGGGACGAATTGGCGGGCGGTATTCTCGGATTGTCGATCGGCGGTGCGTTTATTGGGGAGTCGATGTTTTACCGAATTCCCGAAGGTTCTAAGGTGGCGATGGTGAAGTTGGTGGAGAGATTGCGCGATCGATCTTATCTACTTTTCGACGCTCAAATGAACAACCCGCACTTGGAAAGATTCGGAGCTTATACTGTTAAGGAAAAACTGTACAACACTCTTTTGCAAGCAGCTTTGAAGCGCCGCTGCACGCTATTTTGAATATGTCATGCGGGAAAATGCAGTGCCGTTTCCGACCCCAGTAGCTGCTTCAAACAATAGTATAATTCAGCTCAGATACTTCTCGGAGACAACCACAATGCAAGTCACAACCGCAGAAATCATTTATCCTTCCAGCGACGGTCAGCCGATGGCAGATAGCACAATTCAATACAAATTAATTGTCACAATCAAAGAAGGTTGCGAATCGCTGTTTAAGAATGACCCAAACGTTTTTGTAGCAGCCGATTTACTCTGGTATCCGGTTGAGGGCAGACCCGATATTTCTCAAGCACCTGATACGATGGTGGTATTTGGCAGACCAAAGGGCGATCGGCCTTCTTACATACAATATCGAGAGGACAATATTGCTCCTCAAGTCGTCTTTGAGATTCGCTCCCATAACGACCGCCAAACCAAAATGAATAAGAAACTTTCATTAGACCTCTTGCAAAATAATTTTATGATATAATGAAAAGTTTTGCTGAAAGTTGATTGAATCCCAACTCTTAACTTATTTTCACTCTTGTCTTGTTATCAACAAAATAAAATGCTATAAAGTGCTGTTGTAGTTACAAAACGAGTAAATCATGAAAAATCAATTTTATCTAAACTTAAAACCCGATCAATTTCAACGTAGATTTGGTATCAAGATTGAAACCTTGAAAGCAATGGTTAGCGCATTGGAAAATTTCAAGTCAGAAAATCAGAAAGACAAAAGAGGGCGTCGCACTATCCTAACTCTCGAAGAACAGGTCTTAGTCACCTTGGAATATTGGAGAGAGTATCGAACATATTTTCATATTGGGACAACT
>NZ_JAUBOR010000043.1:0-39877 GCF_036700305.1 Microcoleus sp. Z1_A1 | reverse complement strand
TCCCGCCCGTCCAAAAAGGACGGGCGGGACGCCCATCCCACAATAACAATTAAAATTGTAAGTTATTTAATTCGCGAGCCTTATGGGTAATCGACCGGACATAATATGAATGGCGAATATAATTCGCTCTTCTACAAAGAAATTCCGCGCCCAGCGAGGCTAGAATAAAAGATGGTAAAAAACTGATTTTCTATTACTTAAAGTAAAGGGCGGCTTGATATAAAACTTGTTCTTGATGGGTTAACAAAGTGCAGTCAGAAAGCGGGTAAGCCACACAAGTAACAGCATAGCCAGCTTGCAATTCTGACGGCTTCAAAAACTTTTGTTCGCTTTGGTCGATTTCACCACTCAGCAGTTTGACAACGCAAGCAGAACACTCTCCTTGCTTGCATCCATTCGGCAAGCGGATACCGGCATCTTCTGCCATATCTAAGATATACTGGTCGTCTGGTACGGAGATCGTGCGATCGAGCGCGATCGCCTCATTCACCAACCGAACTTGATAAACTGCCATTTTTTTCTTATTCCTCGCGAAAAGGCGGGTTTACGATGCTGTTAGTCCTAGCAAATATTTCGGGTAAAACCCGCCCATACAACTAGAAAGGGCGGATTTATATCGTGTATATCTAGACAAGTGCTTCTTGATAATCGAGATTTTCCTCTAGATAAATAGCCCGAATATCCTCGGGCAAATTTGATTCTAAAGTTTGATATCCTTTTTGCAGCAAAGCCTTTACCTGAGCGGGCGAAATAGCTTCGCCTTCTGCTTGCAAATAAGCTGCAATTCGAGTTTCGCTCCAGCGGAAAGTCTGAGCCATCAACACCACTAAACGCGGCAGCGGCGCTAACAATTCTAAGGCTTGTTTGACGTAACACCAGAGGGGAGGCGGAGCCGATTGCAAAGAGTAGTGAATCGACTCAACAGGGGGCAATTCAGCTTGATTGATGCAGACTGCGGTGACATTAATCAGCCAGTTTTGGAGACTGAGATTTTCGCCATCAGACTCTTGGATTTCGCGACGCAAATCCAGGCCTCGGAGTTCGTGATAGATGTGCAGCCAAGTGTGGGCAAACAGGTAATCGCCTTGTACGGGCGATCGCACGGAATGGCGAATCAGGGAGTGTACAATTTGAGCGTAGCGGCAAAAAATCGCCGTGAAGAACCTACCTTGATCGGGATGGTTTTGAAACAGGGTCAATAATTCCTGATCGCTGTGGTGAAACAGGGATTTGACCACAGGATGGTTGAATTCTGAAAAATTAGGTGTTTGCACAATTGTTCTGTAACGGTTTTGGGAATAAATGCTGGTGCAGCCCGATTCTACAACACGATATACATTTGATGCAAGTGCTTAAAAAATATGTTGATAATAAAGTCAAATTAATTATATAATTAAGTTGTAGGTGACGGTGAATAAACCTCAATTAGTAGATCGAATTTTATTTGTTCACCGTCACCTACAAAGGTTGTTTAAATGGTAAATTCTTTGTATGTCTAGCATTAATACTGGTATCGAATGGACTGACAGAACGTGGAATCCAACGACGGGCTGCGATAAAGTCAGTCCGGGCTGCACGCATTGTTATGCCGAAGCATTAACAAAAAGGTTTCACACTAATTTTCCTAACGGTTTTGATTTAACACTGCATCGCGAGCGGCTGCAAGAACCCAAACGCTGGCGAAAACCGAGCCGCATTTTCGTGAATTCGATGAGCGATTTATTTCACGAAGAAGTTCCTTTTTCATTCCTTCAAGAAGTTTTTGAAGTGATTCGAGAAACTCCTTGGCACGTATATCAAATTCTGACCAAAAGACACGAACGCCTTCGCGAACTAGCAGATAAATTAGACTGGCATGAAAACATTTGGATGGGAGTTTCTGTTGAAAATCAAAAGTACGTTGACAGGATTGATTGTTTGCGAAAAGTACCTGCCAAGGTCAGATTTCTCTCGTGCGAACCGCTTTTAGGTGCTTTGGATATTGATTTAAAAGGCATCCATTGGGTAATAGTTGGGGGAGAATCTGGACAAAAAAACCGTCCCATGCAAGCAGAATGGGTTGAGAGTATTCAACAGCAGTGTGAGGAGGCTGAAGTAGCGTTTTTCTTCAAGCAATGGGGAGGTAGAACACCTAAAGCTGGTGGGAGAATGTTGGATGAGAAAATTTGGGATGAGATGCCCGAAGCATGGGAGAAACACCAAAGGCAATTCAATAACTACAGTTTAAAAATAAGTCGCACTTCAATGAAAAAAGCTACTACTACTTTGGTAAAAATGTGATTTCTACGCTGTCTCCGAATGTGTTTTCTGTTCGCTTAGATGGATTTGTTATGATTTTACCTTCAGCCTCTAGTTTCAAAAGAGCTTGTTTGTAATTTTTCTTAATGTAACGTTTGCCAACGTGGTGTTGGTTGTAAACTTCTAGCATCGTCAGAGTTTTTCCCGCAAATTCATCAAGTAGCATATTCTCAAGTTCGTCAGGCGGTTTAATATCAAATAGTGAAAGCTGTATTGCAGGCGCAGGATTGTATTCAAAAGACGGTACACCTTGGTCAAAAATAGAGCTCTTTCGGCCCATAATATCTTTAATAATCGAATGACCTCTCGAACTTTTCGACACAAATATCAGATAATGGCTAGTACGATTACCTGTAGCATTTTTAAAGCAAAAATCTTGAACGTGGGAGCCTCCTACTTCTTTTAAAGCTGTGCAAATAGCATTAACAATCGTTAACTCTCTTTGTTCAGGTGACATTGGTTTCAATTCTGTCTGAAGGAGATGAACTCGCTCTTGACCAAAGAGAGAGTTCATGTGCTCCTTTACCTTTGGGTTGTTTAACCCCGGATTAATTCTGTTATAATTAAAGAAAAATATACAATCACAACCCCAACCTTTAATGAGGGAGCGAATGAGTTTTAGCGACAAGCCCTTGTAACCCCAAGGGTCAATAAAAAAAAGTGTGGGAACATTATTATTAATTTGTTGAATAGCTTGGAAAATTTCTTCTCCCACCTCCTCATTTAAAACTATTGGTTCATGTCTTAATCTACCTATGTCGGGGATGGCTGCTATAGCCTGTTGGAGAGAGTGAGTATTATTTGAGTCTTTATCATTAAACAGTGTTACTAGCATTTGTGACATATCGGGATCGGCAATAGCACGTTCCAAGATAAGTAGTGGAGTAGATTTAGAACCGTCTTGATAGCGACCAGGCCCAGAGAACAAATCAATATAGGCAATTTTATTACTCCCTTTCTTGGCTGTTTTTATAATTACTTTTGCCCAGGCCCAAAAGTATTTAGCAACTATTTCTGATTTTACTAAAGAATTATCTCTGGACTCATCAAAGAAAGAACTGTCAGGCATCACAGTCACCTCTACAATTTAGTTAATTTTACTGCGGCTACATAATTGTACCATAACCTCCACCCCCAGGAGTCTCAATCACAAACACATCCCCCGGCTGCATTTCCACAGTCGCCGTACTTCCCAAATCTTCAACTTTTCCCTCCACCGTTTCAACATAATTCCGCCCAACTTTCCCCGCTTCGCCCCCATTCAAACCGCAAGGAGAAATCACCCGCCGCCCCGATAAAATTCCCGCCGTCATTGCCTCCCGAAACCGCACTCGCCGCACAACTCCATTACCGCCGCGATGATATCCATTTCCCCCGCTATTAGCCCGAATTGCAAAACTTTCTAACAACACCGGGAAGCGCCATTCTAATACTTCGGGATCAGTTAAACGCGAATTAGTCATGTGAGTTTGAACCGCATCCGTACCGTCAAAATCTACACCAGCACCCGAACCGCCGCAAATAGTTTCATAATATTGATAGCGCTGATTTCCAAAGGTAAAATTATTCATAGTTCCCTGAGAAGCCGCCATCACTCCCAACGCACAATACAAAGCATCGGTAATATTTTGCGATGTTTCTACATTTCCGGCAACTACCGCCGCTGGATAGCGAGGATTCAGCATACAGCCTTCGGGATTGATGATTTCGAGAGGTTTCAAACAGCCCGCATTTAGAGGAATGTCGTCATCTACCAACGTGCGGAAAACATACAAAACAGCGGCTTTGCACACCGCAGCGGGAGCATTAAAATTGTTGGCTTGTTGAGCAGAAGTGCCAGTAAAATCTATTTTTGCACTGCGCGCAGATTTGTCAATTGTAATCGCTACCTTAATTTGTCCGCCGCTATCCATCTGATAAGTAAATTCGCCATCACTCAAAACCTCAATTACCCGCCGCACCGACTCTTCCGCATTGTCTTGTACGAAGCCCATATAAGCTTGCACAGTCTCTAATCCATAATGTTCTACCATCTTGAGCAGCTCTTCTACGCCGCGCTTGTTAGCAGCAATTTGTGCTTGCAAATCGGCTATATTTTGAGCGGAATTGCGAACAGAAAAATTACCCGCTGTCAAAAGTTCTAGTAATTCTTTTTCTCGAAAATTGCCCTCGCTTACTAACAGGAAATTGTCAAGCAATACACCTTCTTCAGTTACTGTTGTACTGTTAGGAGGCATGGAACCGGGAGTAATGCCGCCGATGTCCGCGTGGTGTCCCCGCGAGGCAACATAAAACAAAGGAAGGGAGGAATCATAATTAAATACTGGAGTAATAACGGTGATATCTGGCAAGTGTGTGCCGCCGTTGTAGGGGTTGTTAGAAACATAAACATCGCCCGGTTGAATCGCATTGCCTTGTGCTAAAATTAAAGCTTCAACGCTTTCGCTCATCGAGCCTAGATGTACGGGAATGTGCGGCGCGTTGGCAACTAATTGCCCGTTTTTGTCGAAAATTGCACAGGAAAAGTCGAGACGTTCTTTGATGTTGACTGAGGAACTTGTGTTTTGCAATGTGACGCCCATTTGTTCCGCGATCGCCCGAAACAAATTATTAAAAATTTCCAGCAAAACCGGATCGGATTTAGCCGCAGATAAACGCGAATGAATGCGGATATTATCTGCGTCCATCTGCGTCCATCTGCGGTTCAAAATTAGATCGTTTCTTTCTGTTAATACCGCTTCCCAGCCCGGTTCAATAACATTAGTTCCCGTAGCTTCAACAATCATAGCAGGGCCGCTAATGCAGTCGTGCGATCGCAAATCGTCTCTCTGATAAACAGGCGTTTCCCGCCACCCGCCAGCAACATAGGTTTGCACGGTTGAAATTGGTTGCACAGGCAAGATGCCTGTGCCACAAGAGAGGGAAATTGTGGATGCTTCTGGCACATCCATTGTTTCTACAACTTCCACCGAAACCGCTTCCACAATCAGCGGTTTTTCTGGCATAATAAAACTGTAACGCTGTCGGTGGGCTGCTTCAAATTCAGCCTGCATCGCTTCAATATTGTCAGCAAAATTGACCGCCAAAACCGAGTCACTCCCCTGATATTTTAAGCGCAACTTGCTAACAACTAAAACCTCAGACTCATTCTCTGTGTTCTCTGCGCCTCTGCGGTTCAATTCCCTCTTTCCCTCAGCCTCCAATTCGCTTAAAATATAATGCAAATCAGATAATAATTCTGTATTTAATTGTTGCTCGATCGCCCTTTCGCGAATAGCCCGCACATCAGCCAAACCCATACCGTAAGCCGACAACACACCCGCATAAGGGTGAATAAATACCCGTTTCATCCCCAAAGCATCGGCGATCGCACAAGCGTGTTGGCCGCCCGCACCGCCGAAACAGCACAAAGTATACTCCGAAACATCGTAACCGCGCTGAAGCGAGATTTTTTTGACAGCATTTGCCATCTTTTCCACAGCGATCGCCAAAAAACCCTCCGCCACCTGTTCCGCCGTCCTCTCGCCCCCAATTTCCCCCGCTAACTGCACGAATTTTTGCTTAACTACGTCAGGGGCGATCGGCAAATCTCCATTCAATCCAAACACTTTCGGGAAAAAATCCGGTTGAATTTTCCCCAACATCACATTGCAATCAGTCACCGTCAACGGGCCGCCTTTGCGATAGCAAGCAGGCCCAGGATTGGCCCCTGCAGACTCCGGCCCGACGCGGTAGCGAGCCCCGTCAAAAAAGACAATTGAACCGCCGCCGGCTGCTACAGTGTGAATTGCCATCACGGGCGATCGCAATCTCACCCCAGCAATTTCCGTCTCAAATTCGCGTTCGTATTCGCCGTTAAAATGGGCAACATCTGTCGAAGTTCCGCCCATATCAAAGGTAATAATTTTATCAAAACCTGCCTTTTTGCTCGTTTGAACTGCACCGACAATTCCCCCAGCAGGCCCAGATAAAATACTGTTTTTTCCTTGAAATTGTGCCGCCTCCACTAAGCCGCCATTCGATTGCATAAACATTAATTTGGGGCATTGGGAATTGGGCATTAATAATCCCTCGTACCCGGAATCTGCCTCTATTAATTGACTGGTTACTTGTTCGACATAACGCCGTAAAATCGGAGATAAATAAGCATCGACAACCGCAGTATCTCCCCGCGAAACTAATTTCATCAGCGGGCTGACTTCGTGAGATACTGAAATTTGAGTAAAGCCAATTTCTTTCGCTATTTTAGCAACTTGTTTTTCGTGTTCCGAGTAGCGGTAGCCGTGCATGAATACGATCGCACAACTGCGAATTCCCTCATCGTATGCTTGCTGCAAAGACGGGATAAATTCGGGATTGACAGCAGTTAACTCCTCACCTTGAGCACTGTAGCGTTCTGCAACTTCAATAACTCGATCGTACAGCATCTGGGGCAAAACAATGTGGCGCGCGAAAATATTCGGGCGGTTTTGATAGCCAATTCTCAGCGCATCGCCGAAACCTTTAGTAATTAACAGAATTGTGCGATCGCCCTTTCGTTCCAGCAAAGCATTTGTCGCTACCGTCGTCCCCATTTTAATCGCTTCAATTTCGGCGGCGGGTATAGCTGCGCCGGCGGGAATTCTCAAAATCTCGCGAATTCCTTGAACTGCGGCGTCGGTGTAGCGTTCCGGGTTTTCCGACAGCAGCTTGTGAATGACTAATTTACCGTCGGGGCTGTTGGCGACAATATCGGTAAAAGTGCCACCGCGATCGATCCAAAATTGCCAGCGAGTGCGATCGGGAAAAGTAGGATTCATATCTCTTTTTTTTGAAATTTTTGCTTGATTAATTTACAAGTATTCAACAAACTTCTGTTCAAGTCAATTCATAAAATTCATAACTTCGGGTCATAAAAGTCATAATTTCTGGTCAATCCAACTAGCACGCGCTCGATCGTGTTAATTTATAGATGTCGAATGCCCTTGACTAACCCCTGACAAACACCAGCCAGAAAATCTAAATCCAAAGTCTCAATCCTATCGCTTTCTCGATGATAATGCGGATTTCGCATATTAGCAGTATCAGTCACCATGATAGCGGGATAACCATTATCCCAAAAAGGAACATGATCGCTGCGGCGAGTATCCGGCACAATTAAACCTCGATTCGGCACCGGCAGCCACTCGCAGGGCTGACCAGATTGGCGAATTTTGCCACTCAAATTAATCAAATCGGGAACCGTCCGCAAAGTGCCAATTAAAGCAATAAAATTGCCACTATTGGGATAAAAATATTTCAAGCCAGCGGGATAGCTTTGAGAATTAGGATTATGGTTGCAATAACCCAACATTTCCAAAGAAATCATTAACCGGATTGACTTTTGCTGTTGCTTGTATTTAGCTGCATGATGACTGCTTCCCAAATAACCGTATTCTTCCATATCAAAGGCGACTAATTGCACTGGATATTTGAGCGGCCCAGATGCGATATCCCTTGCGAGTTCCAGCAAAACAGCAACACCAGTAGCATTATCATCGGCCCCAGGCGATCCGGGTACAGTATCGTAATGAGCACCAATTACGATCGGCTTTTCTTGCTTCTTTTCTTGCTTCCCCCCTTTAGCAAGGGGTGATTCTTCTTGCTTCCCCCCCTTAGCAAGGGGGGGACTGAGGGGGGGTAAATCCAAAATCAAATTGTGATGAATTCGGCCGCGCACGGAAAAATCGTCAATTTCTACAGTTCCCCACTGTCCCAACTGTTCCCGGATGTATTGCTGAGCATAAAAATGCCCTTGGGATGCGAGGTATGGATTGCGATCGCGTACAATTTGAATCAGATGGCTGTGCAAGCGTTCTTTGAGATTCATGCGATCGGAGATACAATGAGTACACTAAGATTATATGGGATTGAATTATGATTGGAGAAGTCAGGATCGAAAATTATAAGTCCATTCAAAAGCTGAAGCTAGAATTAGGACGACTAACTGTATTGATCGGTGAAAATGGCTGCGGAAAGAGCAATATCCTAGAGGCGATCGCCCTTGCTTCTGCGGCGGCTGATGACAAGCTGGATAACGAGTTCTTAGCATCTAGGGGCATCAGAGTTACAGAACCTCAATTGATGCGATCGGCTTTTGAAAAGGAAAATTTAGATAAAGATATCAGCATTGAAATTAGAGGAAATAATGACACAATAAAAATAAGGTTTATTTTAAATAACGATAATACACCCTATGCTCGATGGAGAAATCATTTTTACTATGGGATTTCAGAAGAAGAACGGAATTTAGAAAGAGCCTATAGGCCGCTTGCTGCTTGGGAATATAATAGTTTTTTAGACAGCCGAGATCGACAATATCAATTTATCCGCAAAACAAATATCAAAACACTTAAAATACAGGAATTTATCATTTACTCTCCTGAAAATATCGCCTTACGTACTTTTGAAAAAGAAGGGCAAATTCAACCATTAGGGATTAATGGAGAAGGCTTGTTTAAACTATTAAAAGTTTTGAATTCAGATAACCAGGAGCAGCTTAATGAAATCAATAAAAAACTGCAATTAATAGATTGGTTTCAAGATTTTGAAGCTCCTCCCAATTTATCAAGTATTCAAAACTCTCTCCAAATTAAAGATAGATACTTAGATCCAGATTTAGCTTACTTCGATCAAAGAAGTTCTAATGAAGGCTTTTTATTCTTGCTTTTTTACTTCGCTTTATTTATTAGCGATATCACGCCTAAATTTTTTGCAATAGATAACATTGACGCTTCTCTCAACCCCAGATTATGCCGCCGATTAATGCAAGAATTAGTCGAATTAGCAAAAAAACACGACAAACAAGTTATATTCACAACCCACAACCCGGCAGTTTTGGACGGTTTGGATTTAGGTGATGAGGAACAGCGGCTGTTTGTGATCTACCGCAGCCAACTAGGTCATACTAAGGCTATACGTATTCTCAAACCCAAACCTCTGGAGGGACAAGAACCTGTAAAATTATCAGAGGCTTTTTTGAGAGGCTATATCGGCGGACTTCCTGAAAATTTTTAATATGATTAAGTTTGGATTGATTACAGAGGGACTTACTGACCAGATTGTTATTAAGAGTATTTTAGCTGGATATTTCAACAGATCCGATCTAGTTATCAGATCGCTGCAACCAGAAATAGACAAAGACAAAAACTATGGCGGTTGGACTCTAGTTTTTGATTATTGCAAGTCAAACATTTTTCGAGAATCATTTCAATATAATGACTATATCATTATCCAAATAGATACAGATGTTTTGCTGGATTACCAAAATTCTAATTATAATATTCCCAAGCGAGATGAAAATGGTAATGAATTTACTCCTCAGCAGTCGATCGAAAAAGTTATTGAAAAATTCAGAGATACGATTGGTGAGGATTTTTATGATAAACATCAACAGCGGATCGTGTTTGCAATTTCTGTTGACTCTATTGAGTGTTGGTTCCTCCCACTGTATTATACCGACAGTAGAAAAGCTAAAATTACAAACTGCCTCGACACGTTAAATCGGGAACTGGCGAAAAAACACAATTTTACGATCGACGCTAAGGCTAAAAATCCTGAATATTATCGAATAATTTCAAAACCATATCGCAAGCATAAAGTTTTGATGAAGCATTACGCAGATAATCCCAGTTTAAAAACTTTTATAGAACAGATTCAAAGCAGAGACATTAAGATTGGTGGTGAAGAGGATTGGTAATGAAGCAAGTTATTATGTCCTATAATAGAAACATAGTTATCGGAGATTACCATGCAAGCATACAAACTTAGAGGTAAAATCGATGCAACTGGCAACTTGGTAGTTGTGGAACCCGTGAATATGCCGCCGGGAGATGTAGAAATCATCGTCTTGCAGCTACCTGATACGGTTAAACAAGCCAGCGCGTCAGAAAATGCGATCGCACCTGAAGCACCTCAAAAAAAGTTTAAAACTAATGTGAAGGCATTTCAAGGTTTATTCGATCGAGATGCTGTACCGGAAACGCTGGATTTTGACGATCCAGACAAACAAGCAAAATGGGAATATTTAAAAGAGAAACATAACTTGTGAAAATCCTGATAGACACCAATATAATAGTAGATGTTGCGCTCGATCGAGAACCTTTCTTTTCTGAGAGCGATCGCATTTTAACTTTTGTTGAAGAAGCACAAATTCAAGGCTATATTTCAGCCTCAACTTTTAGCGACCTTTACTATATTATCCGCAGAGACAGAGGCCGCGATTGGACGCTGGATTTTTTGAGGCAGCTAGCCACATTTTGTCAAGTCGCAACAGTAGATAACTCTGTTATTTCAATGGCATTAACTTGCAACTTCAAGGATTTTGAAGATGCGATTCAGTACAGCACTGCTGTCATCAATCGAATTGATGCCATTGTCACCCGCAACCCGCGAGATTTTCCGGTTACTACTCCTAGGATTTTAACTCCAAATCAGTTAATTCTTGAATTAACTGATTCTCCCTAAATTTCTCAAAGCGCTAAACTTCTGATTCCAGTTCGCTAACCCGCAACTGCACGGGTAATTCTACAGAATTCAACTCAGACGACTCTAACAATCCTGTAGCTTCAACTTCTGCACTCGCTTCACCGTGCCGCACTTTTCGCAACTTCTGGGCCAAAGTATCCCGCTGGTTAATCAAATAAATACTAACCAAAGTCAGCCCAACTCCCATCGATTGCAGCGGATTGAGCACTTCGCCCAAGAACAAATTGCCGAACAGCAAAGCAAATACAGGCGTAAGAAAGGTAAGAGAACTTAAACTGGTTAGACTGCCACTCGAAGCAAAATAAAAGAATAAACCGTAGGCGATCGCACTTCCGAACACAGTAGAATAACCTAACGCCATCCAGCCCGAAAAATCGATATTCACAAACTGTTCAGACTCAGTTGCAGCCGAAATTGCCAACAGCGGCAAACCGCCCAAAATCATGTGCCAACCAGTCGCCACCACCGGGTCAACATAACGGCAAACCCAGCGCACCAAAACCGTACCCACAGCCATCGACAAAGCAGCCAACAGCATCAACCATTCTCCACCCTGAAACAACTGTTCGATACCCGCAGAAACCTCCCTGTTTTCAGGATGAAAAAGCCCCAAAATCCAGCCATCGGGCAACCCGATCAAACTGATGCCCGCAACGCCAATAACTAATCCCAACCAGCCCCAAAAACCAATTTTTTCTTGAAACAGCCACAAACACAAAATCGCCACTGCTAGCGGCTGAGAATCAATCATCACCGAACCCAAACCCGCACCGGTTCTCGCCAAACCTTCGGCTAAAAAGCCTTGAAACAAAGTAGCGTCAACCAAAGCAAACAGCGAAATCCACAGCCAAGCTTTCCAACCCTGGGGCTGTGGTTTTCCCATCAGCGCCGCCGCCAGCAGCACCAACACACCCGCAGGTACTAGACGCACGAATGCCACAAACAGTGGCGTTGTATGCGGCATCACCCCCTTCATCGCTACCATCGCGGTTCCCCACAGGAAAAACGGCGCAATTAGCAACAGCGGGGCAAAAGGTAGTTTTGAATCGGTAAGTTTTAGCTGCATGGCGGAGACTCCAAATAATTGATGAGATTGATTCTGGTGGGGATGATGTAGTTTTGTTAAGCAATTTTTACAATTATATATTGGTGTAGTCCTGGACGCACGGGTGGCCAGAAACCGGGTTTTTTCACCCACATATTTGCCTCAAACCCTGAATCTCTGCAAAAAACCCGGTTTCTTCAGTCTCATCGAGTGGCCTTCTTCCCTCTTCCTTCTTCCTTCTTCTCTCTTCCTTCTTCCTTGAGATAAGGCACACTAGAAGTGAGATACAAAAAGTAACATTGCCCGAAACTGCCCATGATTTGGCCATTCAAGCCCCGCTACCGCAAACAAATCGCCCGTATCGAAATCACCGGAGCCATTGCCGGAGAAACCCGTAAACGAGTCCTAGAAGCTCTCAAAACCGTTGAAGAACGCAAATTTCCCGCCTTGCTGCTGCGGATAGACAGCCCCGGCGGCACTGTCGGCGATTCCCAGGAAATTTACAGCGCACTCAAGCGTTTGCGCGAAAAAGTCAAAATTGTTGCCAGTTTTGGCAATATTTCAGCTTCTGGCGGAGTTTACATCGGCATGGGAGCCGAACATATCGTTGCTAATCCCGGTACAATTACTGGCAGCATTGGCGTGATTATCCGGGGTAACAATTTAGAACGGCTGTTAGAAAAAGTAGGCGTTTCTTTTCAGGTGATTAAATCGGGGCCGTATAAAGATATCTTGGCATTCGATCGCGAATTGACAGATCCTGAACAGCAAATTCTGCAAGACTTGATCGACACCAGCTACCAGCAATTCGTGGAAACCGTTGCTGAAGCCCGGAAATTGCCTGTTGAGAAAGTGAAAAGTTTTGCCGACGGTCGGGTTTTTACCGGCCAGCAAGCCTTAGAATTGGGTTTGGTCGATCGACTGGGAACAGAAGAGGACGCTCGCCGCCTTGCCGCCGAACTCGCAGGCCTCGACCCGGAAAAAACCGAGTCTTGCACGCTAGAAAAACAAAAACCTTTCCTAAATCGCGTCTTGGGGAGTAGTCTGGATATATCCGGGCTTTCGGCTTACAAGAATTTGCTGGAATTCGATCTTTCTACTAGCGGTTTGCCGCTGTGGATGTATCGCCCGTGATTAAATAGTCAGTTGGCAGTTGGCAGTGGTAATTAGTAATTAGTAATGGGTAATTGCAACTAGCAACTGACAACTAGCAACTGACAACTAACAACTGACAACTGGCAACTGACTAATATGGAGGAAATTTGCGTGGAGTGGCAAGTGCGGGGGATTCGTGGGGCAACAACAGCTAGCGAGAATTCGGTGGCAGCAATTCGAGAAGCGGTGAGAGAATTATTAGATGAATTAGAAGCAAAAAATGATATAAATCCAGATTTAATTATTAGTGCTACGTTTTCTGCTACTCGCGATTTAGATGCTGTGTTTCCGGCTGCGATCGCCCGCGAACGTCCTCACTGGTGTAATGTTCCTTTGTTGGACGTGCAGCAAATGCACGTTGAAGGTGCTTTGGAACGCTGCATTCGGTTTTTAATTCACGTCAATTGGCCGGCAAATACTGAAATTTATCATCCTTATTTGCGGGGAGCTCAAAATTTGCGCCCCGATAGGAATTTAGCGGTGGCGGTGGCTGGGGAAAAATAATAGATTCACTTTGGGCTTGATTTAAAAGTTAACTCACCATTACAGGTGGGTTTATTTTTTACGGGATTTGATACAGTACAAAACCTGCCTTGGGGATATACAGCACTTTCCAGGTAAGTGAAGTACAGAGAAACCGGGTTTCTTGAATAAAACCGGTTTCTGGCGAGAAATCCAGAAGAAACCCGGTTTCTGGGGTGTACTTTATAAACCTGGAATCCGCTGTATGCTTAAAAGCTTTTATTATAAAAAAAACCCGGTTTCTTTGAGAAGCCGGGTTTTTTGTCAATCAGACGCTTTCTTGTGATGCAGCCTAATCCCTAAAAAAATGTCATATATAAAACTCCAAAAGTCCTTTTTCCCTTCCAATATTCCCAAAGTTTGAGGAGAACCTTTCTCATCCAACAGCGGCTTGACAGCCTCATAAGCAGGCTTGTAATTGTACCAAGGAATGGAAGGCCACAAGTGATGAATCAGATGATAATTCTGCCCCAAAATCAAGATATTTAGAATAGGACTAGGATATACTCTGGCATTTTTCCAGCGATCGCGCTCGTGAAACGGACGGTGCGGCAAATAATCAAAAAACAACCCCAAGGCCAACCCCACCACCAAAGCCGGAGAAAACCAAAAATTCAGCACGTAACCTAAATGGTCGTACTGAATGGCAATATACACCACCGCTACGACAAACAAACGGCTGAGAAACCATTCCAAGAGTTCGTATTTCCGCCACAGTTTGCGCTTAAAAAAGAAAATCTCGTGGTAAAAAAACCTCGCAGCAATCAACCACAAAGGCCCGCCCGTAGAAACATAATGGTCTGGATCGTTATCTGGGTCATTAACGTGGGCGTGATGCTGCATATGTACCCGCGTAAACACCGGGAAAGCAAAACCCAACATCAGCGCGCTACCGTGTCCCAAAATAGCATTAACTGTGCGATCGCGATGGGCCGCATTGTGAGACGCATCGTGAATCACAGTTCCAGCCATGTGCAACGCCAACACGTTCAGCGTAAAACAGCACCACTGCGGCCATCCCCAACACCAGAAACCCAAGTTAGAAATCACGATAATCACTACTGCACTCAAAAACAGCAGCAGTGTCGGATTCAAGTCACCGGGAGGACTCAGAAACTCTTTCGGCACTGTCAGCGGCCGTCCTGCCTCCGACATCTTTGTTAAGACTCCTTAATATTTCACACTTGCGTAGTATAAGATACAAGCCAGACAATAGTAAAGTTTTGTCAGGAACCTCAGCCTCAAGGCATGAAAGAACAGAGTTCGATCGCCAAAAACTAGCCTCTGCACAAACAGGAAAGTATTGCTGTTGTACAAGGATACCAGTCCTAGATTAGCCAAAAGAGCTCAGCAGACCAATTAAAATCAATGGGTATGTCTGTATTTATGTCAAGCCTGAGAGCGGAAAAATTTGCAAAAAAGAGCGCTCCCCAAGAAAAGATTACCGATCGGTAAAAAGTCAGATATTCTATATATTGTTCAATACCTACTTTTTTGACGACTATCAAAATTTTTAAGACTTGAGACTAGCATCATTGCTTGTAGTGCAAAGATGAAACGTTAGCCGAAATTTAAACAAGAAATCCACCTGCCTCCCCAGAACACCGCTGATGCAATTGCCAAAAGCCCTACGCCGGACTAAAATCGTCGCCACCATTGGCCCAGCAACTTCGGACCCACAAGTGCTGCGCCAGCTCATAGAAGCAGGTGCCACAACTTTGCGACTCAACTTTTCCCACGGAACAGAAGAAGACCACCAGCGCAGCATTCGCTTAATCCGGCAAACATCCTTTGAACTCAACCAGCCGGTTGCCATCCTCCAAGACCTCCAAGGCCCGAAAATTCGTTTAGGGCGCTTTGAGACAGGCTCTATAGTTGTCAAAAACGGCGATCCTTTCATTCTCACCAGTCGCCAAGTTCCAGGCACCGAACTCATTTCTTCCGTCACCTACGACCCCCTAGCAGACGAAGTTCCAGAGGGATCAGTGATTCTGCTTGACGACGGGAAAGTGGAAATGCTGGTCGAAAAAGTAGACCGTGCGGCGCGGGAATTGTACTGCCGCGTCGTCGTCGGCGGGCCACTTTCCAACAACAAAGGGGTGAATTTTCCCGGAGTTTACCTGTCAATTAAAGCGCTGACTGATAAAGACCGCAAAGATTTAATGTTCGGCCTCGACCAAGGTGTCGATTGGGTGGCGCTGAGCTTTGTGCGGAATCCCCAAGATGTGCTCGAAATTAAAGAGCTGATTGCCAGTGCGGGCAAGCAAGTACCGGTGATTGCTAAGATCGAAAAGCACGAGGCGATCGAACAAATGGAGGAAATTCTCACCCTTTGCAACGGCGTGATGGTCGCCCGCGGCGATTTGGGAGTGGAACTACCCGCCGAAGACGTGCCGATTTTGCAAAAGCGCCTGATTGCTACCTCCAACCGCCTGGGCATTCCGGTAATTACCGCTACCCAGATGCTCGACAGCATGGTCAACAATCCCCGTCCCACCCGCGCCGAGATTTCCGACGTGGCCAACGCGATTCTTGACGGAACTGATGCAGTGATGCTGTCCAATGAAACTGCTGTCGGCAAGTTCCCCGTCGAAGCGGTGGCGACGATGGCGAGAATTGCGGTGCGGATGGAGAGGGAAGGAATTAAGCGGAATATTAGGAATGTAGAAGATATTGGTCGATCGATCCCCAACGGCATCAGCCAAGCAGTCAGCCAAATCTCCGAACAATTGAACGCCGCGGCCATCATGACGCTGACCAAAACCGGCGCCACAGCCCGAAATGTCTCGAAATTCCGACCCAAAACTCCGATTTTGGCAGTTACTCCTCACGTAGACGTAGCCCGACAACTGCAATTAGTATGGGGAGTAAAACCCTTGCTGGTGCTGGATTTGCCCTCCACCGGCCAGACATTTCACTCTGCCATGACAGTCGCCCAGGAAAAAGAGTTAGTCTCCGACGGAGATTTAGTGGTAATGACCGCCGGTACTCTGCAAGGGGTTGCCGGATCGACGGATTTGATCAAAGTTGAAGTAGTGACAGCAGTTTTAGGCAAAGGCACCGGTGTCGGTTTGGGATCGGTGAGTGGGATGGCCAGGGTTGCTCGCACTGCTGCGGATGTAGGCAATTTCCACGCTGGAGAAATTTTGGTAGTGGAACACACCAGCGTCGCTTTTGTGGAGATGATTCGGAAAGCCGCAGGTGTGGTGACGGAGGAGGACAGTTTGACTTCTCACGCCGCGATTATCGGTTTGCGGTTGGGCGTGCCGGTGATGGTGGGCGTGAAGAATGCCACGCGGGTAATTCGGGACGGAACTATGCTGACGCTGGATATGCAGCGGGGTTTGGTTTATTCCGGGGCCAGAGGCGGTTCAACTGACACTGAAGTGACCGTTTAACTGTTGGTGAGTTGTAGAATTTTGAATTAAATTCTACAACTCGTTGCTTTTTTCGCTGAGGTTGTGCTATAATCCAAAATTGTCTGTGCCGATGTAGCTCAGGGGTAGAGTATTCGATTCGTAATCGAACGGTCGTGGGTTCAAATCCCACCATCGGCTTTGGGTTTCAGCGATTTTTGTCTGTCTTTAGTCTATGACTGAGCTCAAACTGTGATCAAAACGCAGTTTAACTGCTCAAAAATGCTCTCGGCGCCGAGAGCATTTTTATTTTCCCTAAATCCTTGTGTGGTGGAGATTATGAATTTTTTTAATCATATCGTTTCCGGTTGCATCGGTATTGTTCAAATGTCCAAACAGTGAGTTGTCATATCAATTCCGGTTTTATCGGAATGATGAAACCGCAGAGGACACAGAGGATACAGAGAAAGGGAAGAGAGAGATGAATACAGGACGATGCCAACGGATTTGATATCATATCGTTTCCGGTTGCATTTGAATAATAAAATTGAGTCAACATTTAACACTCAACCATTGAGTTTTTCGACCCAGAGTCAACAGTCAACAGTCAACAGTCAACAGTCAACAGTCAACAGCCAACAGTACAAACCTGACATCGTATTACTTTGGGGGCCGGGGGAGGCGAAAACTCAGGGGACTGAGGATTTGATTGAGAGTTCGCAGTTGTTCGGCGGTGCCCAAACAAATCAGCATATCTCCTCCTTCGATCGCAGTTTCTCCGGTAGGCCCGACAATCAAAGTCCCGTCAGCGCGCCGCACTGCTAAAACCAAGGCCCCCGATTGCGATCGCAACTTGGCATTTCTCAAAGTTTCCCCAACGTAGACACAACTATTGGGATCGACCAAAAATTCCTCCATGTAAAAAGAACTCTCGGTGCCGGTCAAAACACCGTCTAAAAAATCCATAACTTGAGGCCGCAAAGCCGCCGCCGCCATGCGTTTTCCCCCGGTAATGTAGGGGGATACGACGGCATCGGCGCCGCCCCGCTGCAACTTCTTTACGGCTTCTTCTGTGGTGGCGCGGGCGATCGCCCGTACTTTCGGATTCAGAGTTTTCGCTGACATGACAGTGTATAAATTCTCGGCATCCGAAGGCAAAGCTGCTACTATGCAAATTGCGCGATCGATCCCCACACTCAGCAAAATTTCGTCCAGAGTCGCGTCTCCTTGGACAGCCGTGTACCCCAGTGCCAAGGCTGCCTCAACCGACTGTACCGCCGAATCTATGACCACAAAAGGAATATTTTCGGCCTGAAATTCCAAGCCAATCTGGCGGCCAGTGCGCCCAAAACCGCAGAGAATGTAATGCCCGATCAAAGAATCTACCAATCGTCGCTGCTGCCTAATTCTTGCTCCTTCTTGAAAATATCCTTCAATCAGTGCTTCTGTAAAGCGGTTGACGATGAAACCAATCACAATCACGCCCATCAAAATCAGGCATATGGTAAACATTCGCCCGCGTTGACCGAGGGGCTGAAGTTCACCGTAGCCGACAGTGGCTAGGGTAAATACTGTCATGTAAGCGGCATCGAGCAAAGACCATTTTTCCACCTGCCAATACCAGAGAGTACCTGTGCAGAAAATGCCGCCCAGGGCGATGACTCCGCCCGTTAAGTCTTTTTGCAGGCGCTGGTACTTTTGTTCTAGAGTTGAATACACCGATCGGGCTTACCTATTACCTATTAGCTGCTACTAATTTTAACGATATCAGCCCTAGACGCAGGGGCGGTCAATCGATTTTAGATTTTAGATTTTAGATTTTAGATTTTAGAGGCGACCCCACGGATAAATGCGGGGGGTTGAGGATTTTCGATTTGGGATTGACTTGCGCGAGATAAATCACGTGGCGGGTACCACCTTTGAAAATCTTGGTCAAAAAGCCAGTTTCTGCCTAGATACTTTGCTGCCAAACTCAACATTTTGACCGAAAGCATCCAGGATACAAGCCACCGAATTTATCTCGCGCAAGTCAATGCTTCAATTCTTTAATCTAAAATCTAAAATCTAAAATCTAAAATCGATTAACCCGGTTTTTTTTGCGTGAGTTCCGACTGAGTTCCAATCCCGTCGCAGAGGTGGCGATTGCTGGGATAGGCGATCGGATTTGTCTGAAAATAATTGCGGGCTCCATCGCAACCCTGCTGCAACAAATCGTCAAGATTAAAATTCCACAGCATCACCGTACCGTCAGCGCTAGCAGTAGCGATCGCTTTGCCGTCTGGACTAAAACTCGCACTCCAAACAGCATCCTTGTTACCTTTTAAAGTTTTGAGCAATGTACCGTCAATGTTCCACAGCCTCACCATTTTGTCTGTGCTTGCAGATAGCAACATTTGACTGTCGGGACTAAAGCTGATATTAGTCACTCCACTTGTATGCTTTAAAATACTTAGCGGTGTGCCGTCTTTGCTCCAAATTCTCGCAGTTCCCCCAGCACTTGCAGTCGCCAGCATTGCTCCATCTGGACTGAAAGCTACACTCATTATTTTATCACTTTCAATCTGTAAAGTTCGGAGCAATTTGATATCGGAGCTTGCTTCAATTGACTGCTGTTTTTGCAACTTTTCCACAATCTTTCTCAAACTCCAAAGTTTAACAGTGCCATCAGTGCCAGCCGCAGCAATTATCTGACCGTCGGGGCTAAAACTCGCGCTGGTTATCCAACCTCGCTCGACTTTTAAACTTGACAATTCTTCACCGTTGATTTTCCATAGCTTAACTGTTCCATCGGCACTTGCTGAAGCAATAATTTTACCATCTGGACTCAAACAGACGCTTGTTATTTGACCGCTGTGTGCTTTTATATCATGAATTAACTTGCCATCTTTTTGCCAAATTTTGAGAGTTTGGTCGTCGCTTGCAGAGACAATTATCTGACCGCTAGCATTGAAAACTGCCCTGATAATTTTATCAGTATGCCCTGTCAATGTTGCTTGCAAAGTTCCATTAGTTTGCCAAAGCTTGATATAATTATCATCGGTAGCAGTCACAATTGTTTGACTGTCGGGACTGAAACTCGCGAAAGCAAGGGTACTGGCTTGACTCTGCAAGCGGCGGCGTTCCCGAAAGTTGTAAACTGCCTGTTCTAGGGCGATCGCCACTCGCATCTGAATATCTGAACTCACTCCGAGCGATCGTTTCATTTCTGTAACAGCTCTGATGCTTTCTAGCAAAGCTTCTTCTTTTTTATCCGCAGCAAATAGCGTTTCTGATAGCAAACTGAGAGTGAGAATTTTGTTGTTTCTTTCTTCGATTGACGGTTTTACCCAAAAAGTTACTATCAGGATTGATATTAATATGACTGCGGAGCCGGTAACTGTTTGCACTCTCAGTTGTTGCTCGCGCCAAAGTTTAGCTGCAATCACTTTTTTCTGCTTTTGTGCTTCGCTTAGTTCCTCTAGTAACTTTTTTTCGCGGCGCAGTTGTTCCATTTCAGCTTGAGTTTGTTTTTCGCGATCGCGCAATTTGGCAAACTCCGCTTCTTGACTTGCACCTAAAAATTGATAATCTTGGGTATTCAAGCTTTTATTTGCCGCCCACTGTCGGGCATCTTCCAGTGCTTGACCGCGCAACAAGCGAGATTCGTCTTGACAATTGGTAGCTATCCATGCTGTTAGGGATTCAGCATAGGGGCGCAAGTCGCCGAGCGCTTTTTCTACCCAGTCATGGCTGAATATAGCTGCGTAAATGCGGTTGGATACGGTTAATTTTCCGGCTCGTTTTACTACTAATCCGCTCAGCCGCAATTCTGTTTGTTCGGGAGTATCATCGGCGCAGATCCCCCCTGCCCCCCTTAATAAGGGGGGTTCTGAAGGTTGCTGATTTCCACTCAGTTGCTGTTCGGTTTGTTCGGGAGTATCATCGGCGCAGATCCCCCCTGCCCCCCTTAACAAGGGTAATTCTGGCATTTTCTCCCCCCTTATTAAGGGGGGTTGGGGGGGATCGCAGGGTGGCAATATTTTTTGATATAGTCCTAATAACCTACTGGCGCGGTGCGGACTTCTGAGAAGGCGATCGCGAATTGTTTTGATGTGTACTGGTTCATCGGACGATTCCCAATTATCAATAATATGAGATTGCACTATCTCGCTAATTAATAATTGATTTATAGTAATATTTTTAGTTTTGCTTTCATCCGTGGAATCTGATATAATAGAAGCAGACGCTAATTTTTTTAAATGGTGTAGAATCAGCTTGCAAAGCTTTTGAGTCAGAAATGGCTGCCCTCCAGTCCAGTCCAAAATCTCTTTTAAAACCTCTTGAGGATTCTCTACTTTTCCCTCAAATCCCTTTGCTAAAGGCAGAGCTTCTTGTAAGTTAAAACCGTGCAATTCAATAGGTAAACCGATATTGAAGGGCGTGCGAGTTGCATCGCTAATTAAATCCGATGGGGTAGCTACTCCCAGCAAAGCAAATGTAATGCGCTGGTATTCTGAATTGTGAGCGCGTTTATTGTAGCAACATCTAATTAATGCAAAAAAATCGTCTAGCGGTTCTTGGAAACTCAGAACGCTATCAATTTCATCAATAAAAATGACCAGGTTTTGAGAAATTTTGACCAGCAGCAATTCTTCAATTAACTCTCCTAAGCGCTGCACCGGCGACATCAACTCTCTCTCCCGCCACCAAGCCATAAACTCGACTGGGTTAAACAGGTTGAAGCTGCACAAGAGTTTGTAAGCGACGCCGCCGTACCACTTATCTAGAGAGACTTGCTGGTTGCCAATGTCCGAAAGGTCGATCGTAGCACAAGCAATGCCATCAGCCGAGAGTTTTTGTACAGTTCGCACTAGCAAACTAGATTTGCCCATTTGTCGGGAATTGAGCACGTAACAAAACTCTCCGGCTTTGAGGGCTTGATAAAGTTCTGAGTCAGCTTGTCGCACTACATAAGTAGGTGCATTTTGCGGGAGACTGCCACCGATTTGATATTGGTAATCGACTGTCATGATCTAGCCTCTAGTTAGATTATCTGGTCATTTGTGTTGTGCCTGTGCTACAAGCAAGTTTACCATTTTCATAGGTGGGTTCCGCTGGTTTAATTGTACCGGGAGAATCAGCTTCGCACAATATGGACGTTGTAGTTCTTTCCTCTTTAGCAGCATTTGGATTAAATTTTTTAGCAGGAACTAGAAAAACACCACCGACATAACTTTTTAAGTCGTTTTGCTTTGCTAATGCATAATTAAATGCTGCTTTTTTACTGACACGAATTGAATATTTGAAACTTATTGTCTCTGTTTTAATGCCAAGTCCTAAAGCATCAACAGAAGTAGCAAAAGCACTTTTTTCTATAAATAGGCTTGTCTGTGCGCGGTTCATTGAGCGAACATAATGTGTTACTTCCAATGTCCTAATCTTATTCCTGCTAGCAAGAAATGTTGGCAGAGCGATCGCGCCAATTACTCCAATGCCCATTAAAAGCAATAAGCAGCCGCAACCTTGATAAGTTGAATTGTTAATACTTGATTTTTGATGTTTAGTCATGATATCCTCTCCTTAAATGGTATATACAATGCGAATTATAGTCGGCGAGGCACAGCCTCTGGATCTGCGTTACCAGGAAGAGCCTGGTAACAATGAAAATGAGGAAATACTAATCTTTAAGCTCGCAGCTTTTGTACCTCTTTCCTGTCAATGGATGTGGGCTGAATCACTTTACTGCCGATCGCAAAATCGCGCAATTCCACTCTCGTAAACTTCACACCCCAAGGATCTGTCGTTGTATCCAACTCCTCGACTAAAGCATTATTAATCTCATGTCGAGCCGTGTAGAGTTCCTCAACAGATAATTTAGCAAGGTGAGTCCGAATTGAAAGAATCAGCATATTTAACATCGCTTCCTTGAGATTCTGCACTTTGTAGGAAGCTTTTTCTAAGTCAATGATTCGCCAGTACACAATAAAATCAACGGTGACGGCAACCCGATCGCGCGTCGTGCATTCTTGCGGTGACAGCCTTAAAATTTGCTCGCGCAGAGTTTGTTTATAGGCGACTTGTTCGACAAAGGGAATCAAAAAGGTTATACCCGGTTCGAGTTTCTTGCGATCGTACTTTCCGAAAATTTCGACTAACGCCTCATCTCCTTGACGGACGATTTTTACGCTGCTGGCTAAGGATACTCCGGTGATTGCAAACAAAATCGTCAAAAAATAGTGATACATAGTGAATCTCCTGCTAATTTTAAGCTGTGAACTAAAGATGATAGGATTTGCACATTGGGATTTAGAAACCGGGTTTTTTACGAAAATATTTCGTTAGAGCCCGCAGATTCGGTAAAAAACCCGGTTTCTCAACACAGCGTGCGTAATTCCTGAATGAATTGAGGTTAGTGCCAAGGTTTAGCCGTTGATGTGAATTAATCTGTCAGGTACAACAATCAACGTGTTTCCTTCGCGGCGCAAAACATAAACTTTTTGTCGGGGTGCGATCGCCCCTTGGGAATCTTCATTGCGAGCTTTCCAGGAAGCCCCTTCATAAATCACCATTCCGGTTTCTCCGGGGAAAATTTCGGAGATTGTTGTCGCTTCCGTGGCTTCGGGAATGACAAACTTTTTGCGAACAATGAAAATCGGTCGAATCCAGATGCTCAGCGCGAGGGCTATCCCCATCCAGTAGAAGATTTGCCAGTCAAAATCTTCATACATTATGTTCGCCCAACTAAACTCAAATGCTACAGATCCTCTCCACAAAATAAATGATTCAATTACAGCCGAAGCTCCCATCATTAGCAGGTAAAATCTGTATTTTTGGGGCTGAGTTTTGATGATTAATAGCTCCATCGCACTAAGCACAACTCCGAGCAGTAACCAGAATAGGGGCGGGGTGAAGGCGAAACCTGGTTGATTAGTGGCTGAGGCCAGCGACCAAATTAGGATAGAATACACAATGCTTTTACCTCGTTGCGATGGGATTCAACCTTGTTATTTCTAATCTAATCAGGCGGCTATTTGAGTTGGCGACTGAGTTATTTGAAAAATCATCGACTTTTCATCGACTTTTCATCGACTTTAGGGGCGGTTGGCATTTATGATGGTTTCAGTGTTTTGATTGTGATAAGCAATGCCACGATCGCTAAGGGTGCGCGAAGAGTGCATTCGCGCAGTTAAATCCTGTCTCCTGAGAAATGGCTTTCCCAGTCAGAAAATTCTGGCTGAGGATTTAGGGATGGCCCAATCTACAGTCAGCCATTTTCTGAATGGCAAACCTGTGGATTATGCCAATTTCATCGAAATTTGTCGCGGATTGGGGCAGGAATGGCGCGATATAGCCGATTTTGAGGCGAATTCAGAGCCAGAGGAGGTAGTGCTGGTGAGGGCCAAAGTGGCGATCGTCTTCGAGGGCTTAGCCAACGCCCTCACCACCTCACACAAAACCCTTTCTCAGCAGTTACACCAAGCTTTGAGTGCGGGAGGCCACGAAGTCTTTTTTATTAACAACAGCAGCGACTCAGCCTCATATTTAAAGCGTTGCGATTATTTGCTGCTGCTGATTTCCGAAGAATCGGCCGCTAGCGAAATGGTATTGGAACAAGTGCAGCTAGCCAAAGAATTGCACAATTTAACTGGTCATAAACCCGCAATTTTACCGATTATAGTTGAATTAAATACACCGCTTTCCTTTGATTTACTTAGCTATTTAGCAGGAATTCAGCCCTGGCTGTGGCGCGGTGTTGGCGACTCATTTAAGTTATTATCACAAATTTTAACCATTATCAAAGAAGGTCGCACATCGTTAACTGCCGACCATGAATTGGCTGTAGAATGGCAAGTAATTACTAGCACCAAACAGTCAATAAGTCAACCCCTGCCAGCCGCGCCGCCAGAATTGCCGGGAGGACAAGTTGAACTCACTTCTTGTTTTTATATCGATCGCCCTCCGATCGAATCCCGCTGTTACGAGACGATCGCCCAACCGGGAGCCCTGATCCGTATAAAAGCACCCAGACAAATGGGCAAAACTTCCTTGATGGCAAGGATTTTGCATCATGCCGAACTGCAAGGTTCTCGCACGGTAGCGCTGAGTTTTCAGCTAGCAAATAGGAAAATATTTGCTAATTCAGATACATTTTTGCAGTGGTTTTGTGCTAGCATCGGTCAAGAGTTAGGAATGCTGGAGCAGTTGCCCAAGTGTTGGGAATTAGCCGATTTGATTGGCAGCAATCAGTGCTGCAAGGCTTATTTTGAACAGTATTTACTGTCAGAATCTTCAAGTCCTCTGACGTTAGGCCTGGATGAGAGCGATCGCCTATTTGAATCACCGGAAATTGCCGACGACTTCTTTGGGTTATTGCGAGCTTTGCACGAAGAAGCAAAACGGCGCGATATTTGGAAAAAGTTTCGTTTGATTGTGGTGCATTCCACAGAAGTTTATATCCCGCTGGATGTGAATAAATCGCCGTTTAATGTAGGGTTGCCCATTGATTTGCCTGAGTTTAATTCGCAGCAAGTGCAAGATTTGGCTAAACGGCACGGATTGAATTGGAGTGGGAATGAAGTTGGAGAAGTGATGGGGTTAGTGGGCGGAAATCCTTATTTAGTGCGCCTAGGAATGTATCATATTTCCCGTCAAGATGTGACTTTAGATCGGTTAGTGAAAGAATCTGCAACTGAAGCGGGAATTTATAGCGATCATTTGCGGCGGCATTTATGGAATTTAGAGAAATACTCGGAATTAATGGAGGCGATGAGAGAGATTGTGAGTGTTTCCCAGCCAGTTAGATTGAGGTCTGAATTGGGGTTTAAGTTAAATAGTATGGGGTTGGTGAAATTGGATGGAAATCATTGCATTCCGAGATGTCGGTTGTATCAGGAGTATTTTGGCGATCGGCTATAAGCCCAGAGAAACCGGGTTTCTGACAAAAAACATTGGGTTTATTGCAAAGTCTTGGCCACAAACCCGGTTTCTAACCCTGCTATAACTCCAGAGAAACCGGGTTTCTGAGCAAAAATCTCAGGTTGATTGCAAAGTCTTGGCCAGAAACCCGGTTTCTGTCACAGGTCTGCGTTGCGTAACTCCTGGAAAAGTCGATGAGAAGTCGATGAGAACTCACTCAAGTTCTCAAATAGCCACCTGATTTAATAGAGACATCGAGCGAAAAAGATGAGACTATGAGAAACTTACACCGTCTTGAATTCACCGCTGACAGAAAAGCTCGCAAAGCCAACACACCCAATATTTCCTCTGTGATAGTAAGCCTACTTATTTCTGGGTTCACTATATTTTTTACAATTTCTTATTTTCCAGTTTTGCCAAAAATTAATTTGCCAATGACGTTCCTGGATTTGGGATTTTTAATTTTACCTGCTACTTTCATAGCAGCGATCGCTACTAGGAAGTTGGTACGAGATATTAAAAACCTGTGGCGAAATTACAGCAGACTAGCTTTATGTCAGACATCGATCCTTTTTTCTAGTTTATTGCTTCTGATGATTGGATTCAACCAGGCTTTATACCACGAGAATCCAGTGAATAACTTTAATGCTTATGTCAAACACCGAGAAGAAATCGTCGCTCTAATTCATTCAGGGCAATTAAAAGGAGAGAAACAAAGTTCAACAGACGATTATAATCGGGGAATAAAAATTAGTTTACCTGAAAAATTTAAAGGGCTGTCGCGGGGAGGAGAAGTCAGGGCGATCGCAAAGGGCGGAGTGCTGGAAGTTATCTTTATTCATAGCACTATGGGATTCGGAGACGGAACTCGCTATTTCATCTATCGCTCAGACAGCGATGAACGGAAAATTTCCTTTTTTATACGTAAACAAAAACATCCTTTCGTGAACCTCAAAAAATTAAAAAATCGATGGTTTTATTTGGCGCTCTCCTACTGACAAAAAATTAATACGCTTACTCGTCTGAAAACCGCTCATGTAAAACATTCTGTCTAGAAGCAGAATGTTTGCGATTGCTTCACGCAGTGAACAATGACAAGAACGGGGGTTGTAAACCCGGATATAGTATAAATATCGACATTAATGAGAATCTCATGTTACCTGAAATTATCAAATAAGATTAAGGATATTAGCCTGAATGTTGTTGTCCTTTCAGGAGGTATCAAAGCGTGGCGGCAAGCAGTGCCGGCTCCAAAAGATGCTCAGATATTAGCTCCAATTACTTTGGGGAGTTTGATAAAGTCTCCGTCAGTCACCCTGCTTTCGGAATGAATCGGGGCAGTTGTGACCAATTAGATTTTTGTCAAATCTCTATCAATAGAAAGGTGTATCGTGCTGACAGATTAGCTATCTTCAAGAAAAGTAGCCATAATCCTCAGCAATCAGCAACGGTTGGCTGTTTGGGCAGGCACCACAATAATTAGAGTTAGCATAACTTTATTCCATGCAAAACACCCTAGAGATACTTCCTTCTTCCGACTCGCCGAGTCTTCCCAAAAAGCAGCCCGCACTTCCAAATTACGAAGCAGCCGATCGCCAATTTGTCAATTTGCTAGAAGTCGAGGATTTAGACAAGACGGTGGCGACAAAACCGTTACTTGTCAGCGATTTTGAAAGCGCGATCGCCTATGCAATTCAAGCAGCTTACCAACAGGAACCGGGCGATGAGGCCGCTCACCGCTTCTTGCAGCGCATACTTTACCGCATCAACCGCCTCAACTTGTTTTGGTACGACGATTTGCGCCGCTACAATAACGAGCGATCGCACTATTTGCGTTCCGTGCGCGATCGCATTGAGGAACCTTGGCAGCAGTGGGAAATCGCACAAATCGACGTTGCAGCGCTGCAAAAATTGCCGGATGTCAAGCAAGCGCTGCGCGATCGCGCGGCCGCCGATGTCGATCCTCCGCTAACTGAGCTCGATCGCTACCAGCGGGAACAGATGACTGAAGAGGGATACAAACACCTACTGGCGATCGCCTCCTTCGACGGTTTAGTGGAAGCCAGCCGTGTTTCTCGCATCATCGGCGGTGCCGGCAACGAAATTCAGTGCACCCTTACGCGAGTGCTGATCGAAGAATACGGCGGCGGTCGCCTCCCGCGCAAGCACTCGACCTTTTTTGCTCAAATGCTGGCAGAATTCGATATGAGTACGGAACCGGAAGCGTACTTCGATTTAGTGCCTTGGGAAGTGCTCGCAAGTATTAATCACAACTTCCTGCTGACGGAACGCAAGCGCCATTTTCTGCGCTATAACGGCGGACTCACATATTTTGAGGTGGCGGGGCCTGTGGCTTACCGCAATTATCTAGCCGCCGCCCAGCGTTTGGGCCTCTCGCACGCTGCGATGGGTTATTGGGAACTCCACATCAAAGAAGATGAACGTCATGGCCGGTGGATGTTGGATGAAGTGGCGATCCCGCTGGTTGATAGATACCCGCAGGAGGCTTGGGAACTGGTGTTGGGGTACGATCAGGAGAAGTCGATCGGCGATCGGGCTGCTGCTGCTGTGGTGCGATCGATCCAAGCGGCAGAACGGAATTAACAGCTATATCCTAGGGTGGGTCAGAGACTGATGCACCCTAGATTGTGCACCGTTCTCAATAAGCCTTTTAGGAACAGGCAAGATGCCTGTTCCACAAGAAATACACTCTTTGTGGAACAGACATCTTGCCTGTTGCTGACCATGGTGGAACAGGCATCTTGCACCTACCAGGCCTGTATTTTAAAATGCTGTCATTAACTGAATTAGCTCGATCGACAAATCTCTGGGCGACTTTTGGTGCTTCTTAAACAAAACTCCAGCCAGCAGATAGATATTTTCCGAATAAAAAGCCATTCCCTGTTCTCTGAGAGTGGCGATCGCGCTTTTCACCTTCGGTTCCGAGCTATAATAGCCAAAATTTAAAGGTGCAATTTCAAAATTCGCAACCGAGTAGCCTCGATCCAAGGCATAATCGATCAAACCCACAGGATTAGAATAGCTAGAAACCATCAGCAAAACTTCATCGCAGCCCAAAGATAAAAGTTTTTTAGCAATTGTCGAACCATCACTCCCGCCGTGCAACAGAGGCTGGTAAATCTTATCATCCACCGCCGGCAAGTAAGGGGGATTTGAGATGACACAATCCGCCGACTCGTATAAAGGCGAATCAAAAAAAGAGCAATTGTTGACGGTGTATCGTTCGCTCAGTTCATATTGCTTAATTTGAGACTGAGCAATTTTCCAAGCTACATTATTTAGCTCAAATCCCTGTATCGTCCCATCAAAATCACTTCTCAGCAAAGACTTAATAACCGGACTTCCCTCTCCTGAACCAAACTCTACGATAAATCGATAATTGTCACTAGCATTTAACACTAAACTTTCCAAGCAGTGCGCGTAAAAATCCGATTCTTCCGGGCAGTGGAATACCTGTTTGAGAGGATGCGATGAAGTGAGCATAAATTCTGTAACAAAGTTAACTATTTTAAAATTATCGAATCAGTAATATTCCAGCCATCTGTCGCAAGAGCTATTTAATCAACTTGTGCAATCTATCTCTTCCTGTTTTACCTGGTGCGATCGAATAACTATTACTGCAGGCAGATTCTCCAATTAACTAGATTAATCCGATTGACAGATTGCAATTAGAGCGATTGCTGCTGAGATAGTACCTAAGCAAATAATTGTAAATTTTAATAGTTTCAGATATGACCTTTTTTAATTGTTCAGTTCCGCCTCTGCGCCGGAAACAGCTTAACATCGAGGTTCCGGAGTTAGAAGGGCTTTGGCAGGTTCAGTTTCCCCTTGGCAAAGATCGATTTTATTCACAATTTTATACTTGTCTCGATCGAACTTGCTTGCTGTGGAGCTTGCTGTTAATACCCATGTTCGGCACAGCACAATTTTTTTCGGTGAGTTGGATGCTGCAAGCCGGTTTGTGGTCAGCGCTCAGCCTCGTAGGTACAGCCGCAATGGTAAGCATGACATACTCTTGGGTCAAAATAGAACGCCTGCTTTGGGTGCTTTACGGTTGGGTAATACTAATGTTATTAGGATTGCTGCTGACCGATTTAGCAATTTTTCTCAGTTGGGGAAAAGTATTGGCGAATCTCTGTCCCCTGTGGTTGGGAATGAGCGGAATAGGGTATTTGGGGACTGGATTTGCAGTGCGATCGCGCGCGCTTTTAGCCGCAAGTTTACTTCACCTGGTGGGAATTTTGATTTTGCCTTACACGGGCGGTTGGTCTTTCCTATTTACGGGAACCGTAATGGTATTTAGCTTGCTGGTTTTAGCCGAATTGCAATGGGATATGCGCCAGCCGATTAACAGGCTCGATTAACTTGTGTACCACCGCGATTCCAACAGCTATCAACGTAAAGCATTAATCACAAGTGATGAGTAGATTGCTAATGACTGATGAGATCATGCCCGCTAGAATAACGTCACTGCAATTGGTTGGTAGTGAGGATTCTTCCTTATCATCAAAAGTTGAGGAATGAAGCCCTCACTACACAGCTAATAGGGGTTATGTTAGCGGACACGATATAGCAATCCTCGCATCAGTTGTACAAATATGTAGGGGTAGTGCTAAGAGTGCCTACCCCCCACGGATCGGGGCAACCACGGGGGGTTTGCCCTACAAAAATTACACAATTCATTTAGGATTGCTATAGCGAAACTTCGCCTAATTCTCTCAGCAGCCAAGACAAAAACTTTGCCATGCAAGCAGGTCAAATTGGTATGATGGAAGTGCAGCTCGGCAAGTTAGCCGTGGAGCGCGGTTCTAGTGCTAGTGTGAAACAATACGGGCAAGAAATGGTTGAGGAACACACCCAGGCTAATGAAGAATTGATGCAGTTAGCAATGCAAAAAGAGGTAAAACTGCCAACCGAAATGAGTACCCAGAACAAAGCTTTGATGGAGCGACTTTCGGGACTCTCTGGTACAAGTTTTGACAGGGCTTATAAGCAGGCTATGATCGACAGCCACAATCAGGCTATTGCTTTGTTTCAAGCTCAATCTCAACAGGGACAAGATCCCGAATTGAAGGCTTGGGCAACCCAAAAGTTGCCGAACCTTCAGGCGCACTTGCAAATGGTTAACCAAATGTTGGCAGATACCAGTCAGCCGTAATATCAGGTAGAGGAGGTAGAGTCCGATCGCCTAAAAGCCGATCGCACTCTACTTTTCCTAATTCGAGACTTAGCCTAAATTAATCATTTTTTTACACACAGGCGTTCGATCGCCCGATCGCGGAAACAAGCAAGTGCGATCTGGCGATTTATTCAAAGAACACCAAATTAATTAGTCCTCAGTTTCGACAAAAACAGTCACAGCCGCCACAGCGATTAGCATTTCATCATTTTTATCATTCAGAGAGGCGATCGCCCTTCCTGGCACAATCATGCCTCCTTGCTCCACAATCAGAGTTTTGCTGCCAAAAGGCAGCACCGCCAACACCTCCTCGGCGCGCACTTGTTCCGGGTAAGGAACAGCCACCTTTACCTCAACAATCATCTGATTCGGGTCGCTCAAACCAGCCACTTCCCAGACGCCTAGGAGAGCATTGTGGGCGATCGCATTTCGTACAGCCCTTGCACAGGCTACAGTCGGTTCCTGCCCGTGCTGGTCTATACCCATCCCCATCTCAATGATGAAACATTTACGTGCCATAGTTGCCCCTTGGTTGATTTTTATTTTTAGTTGATCGCAGTTTTTCCCAAAACAATTATCAACCAAAATGACCGCACTTTATATTATTTTATCGATTCCTCGAATAACACAATAATCATCTCATTTAATCAAAAAAAGGTAACTTTTGACCAGAGCCAAACTGATATCAAATCAGTCCTTGTAAATCTAAAATCTAAAATCTAAAATCTAAAGTGGTATAACTTATGGTAATATAACCAAATTCAGCTTTCCTCGCGGACTGCCAAACTCATCGCCAGCTTGAATCATGGATAGTTTTCTACCAATTGCCTACTTTCAAAACCAATTTCTCCCATTTACCGACGCCAAAATTTCCATAGCCACCCACGCACTGCACTACGGAACCGGAGTTTTAGGCGGGTTGCGGGGAATTCCAGACCCCCAAAATGCCGATCGAATATTGCTATTTAGATTAGACCGCCACTGTCAAAGATTAAGTCAAAGTGCCCGCTTCCTCAACTGCGATTTACCAGCCAGCAAAATCCAACAAATAATTATTGATTTTGTCCAGAAAAACCAACCAACAAAATCATTTTATATCCGCCCTTTTATCTACACATCCAGTTTAGGAATTGCCCCCCGACTGCACAACGTAGAAACCGACTTTTTTGTCTACGGATTAGAACTTTCCGACTATTTGCCCAAAGAAGGAGTCAACTGTAGAATTAGCTCTTGGTACCGCCAAGAAGACCGCAGTTTGCCCTTAAGAGGTAAAATTAGCGGCGCCTACATCACCTCAGCTTTAGCCAAAACCGAAGCAGTAGAATCCGGCTTCGACGAAGCAATTATGATGAACACTCAGGGAAAAGTCAGCGAAGCTTCAGGGATGAACATATTTGTCGCCAGAAACGGTAAATTAGTTACTCCCGGTTTCGAGCAAGATATTCTCGAAGGAATTACCAGAGACAGCGTAATCACAATCGCCAGAGACTTAGGAATTGAAGTCATAGAAAGACCCGTTGATAGATCAGAACTGTTGATTGCAGACGAAATTTTCCTCTGCGGAACCGCAGCCAAAATTACGCCAATTAAGCGAGTAGAAAACTATCACTTGCCCAAAAACCGACCCATCACCGAAAAGATTTTGGACAAACTAACCGGGATTATCGAAAATCGCGACAGCAATTATAAAGACTGGGTATTTCCGATTGATCTTAATTAACCGTTTGTAGTGAGGAGTTCAGTCCTTCTTTTAAGGACTAAATTCCTCACTACAAACCATCAACGGGACTGCCGTGTCCTTACACCCGTCTGCTCTATTTCATCGGCTTAAAAACTTCTATATCGACGCTCCAGAATTAACTACATCGATAATTAAGAAATGCTATGGAAGCTCGAGAATTTTACGAACAAGGATTCGACCTCGGTCGCAGGGGGCTGTACGAGGAAGCAGTTGCAGCTTTTACTCAAGCAATAAATCTCAATCCTGACTTTGTAGAAGCTTACATGATTCGTGCTACAGCTCGAAGTGGAACAGGAGATTTACAGGGGGGAATTGAAGATTTTGAGAAAGCTATGGATATCTACAGGTCTAGAGGACAATCGCAAATAGCTGATATGCTTTTAGTCCCCTGGAGTGCGCTGCACAATGAAATTAGGTTTAAGGACTAAAGTCCTTACTACAAACTAAAGTTCACTCACACAAAGCAGCCGCGTGAAATTGAATATGATCCTCGATAAAACTAGCTATAAAATAATAGCTGTGATCGTAACCTTCCTGCATCCTTAAATTCAGGGGCTGTCCCGCTTTTGCACAAGCTTCCGCGAACACTTCCGGCAACAACTGCCCATCAGCAAGAAACGAATCAGCCGTGCCGCAGTCAATCAGAATCGGACGGTTGTATTGCGCCTCAAGCACCAATTCGCTAGCATCCCAAGCCCTCCAAATCTCTTTGTCGCTGCCGAGGTAGTTTGCAAAAGCTTTTTGTCCCCAAGGGCAGCGCATTGGCGCGGAAATCGGCGCAAAAGCGGAAACTGAAAGATAGCGAGATCCATTTTTCAACGCACAAATTAAAGCCCCGTGTCCGCCCATCGAATGACCGAAAATTCCTTGTTTTTCCGGTATCGCCGGAAAATTGTCGGCGATTAAATTCGGCAATTCATCAACCACATAACTGTACATTCGATAGTGAGCATTCCAAGGTGCGGCTTTCGCATCAACATAAAAACCTGCACCACTTCCTAAATCCCAATCGTCATCTTCCCCAGGGATGCCTGTATTGCGCGGGCTTGTGTCGGGCGCAACCAGCATTAACCCGTATTTGGCCGCAAATTGTTGCGCCCCCGCTTTTGCCATAAAGTTCTCTTCTGTGCAGGTTAAACCTGATAGAAAATACAGGACGGGTACGGGTTGAGATAAAGCTTGCGGCGGCTGATAAACTGCGAATTTCATCTCGCTGTTGCAGGTTGAGGATTGATGGCTGTAAAAGCCGAGTTTGCCACGGAAACTTTTCTGTTCTTTGTGCAGTTTTAGGGAGTCTGATATCATGTTAATTCTATTTCATTTTTGAATTAGATTTTTTTTAACCGCAGAGGGCGCAGAGGGCGCAGAGGAAGAGAGAAGAGAGAAGTTATGTTGGGTGCGCGGAAGAGTACCTTCTTCCTTCTTCCTTCTTCCTTTTTCCTTCAAAATGTCAAAACTGTGCGAATTACTTCGCCTTTGTGCATTAAATCAAAGGCTTCATTGATTTTGTCGATCGGCATTACCTGAGTTACCAGACTGTCAATATCAATTTTACCGTCCATGTACCAATCCACAATCTTAGGCACATCAGTTCGGCCTTTTGCGCCACCAAAAGCCGTCCCTTTCCAAACCCTACCAGTTACTAGCTGAAACGGGCGGGTGCTAATTTCTTGACCGGCTCCCGCTACCCCGACAATTACGCTCACGCCCCAACCTTTGTGGCAGCATTCTAAAGCTTGGCGCATCACATTAATGTTGCCGATACATTCAAAACTGTAATCAGCGCCGCCTTTGGTTAAATCTACTAAATAAGGCACTAAATCGCCTTCGACTTCGCGGGGATTGACAAAGTGAGTCATGCCGAATTTTTCCGCCATCTCTCGCTTGTCGGGGTTCAAGTCTACGCCGACAATCATGTTAGCTCCCACCATGCGAGCTGCTTGAATTACATTCAAACCCACGCCGCCCAAACCGAAAACTACCACATTAGATCCCGGCTCTACTTTCGCAGTATTGATGACAGCGCCGATGCCAGTTGTTACGCCGCAGCCGATTAAACAAACTTTATCAAAAGGAGCATCTTCGCGAATTTTGGCTACCGCAATTTCTGGCAATACTGTATAATTAGCAAAGGTAGAAGTTCCCATGTAATGGTATAGTTTCTGCCCATCTATGGAAAATCGGCTCGTGCCGTCGGGCATCACTCCCTGGCCTTGAGTCAGGCGAATTGCTTGACAGAGGTTAGTTTTGCGGCTCAAACAATATTCGCAGTTGCGACATTCGGGAATGTAGAGAGGAATTACCCGATCGCCCACTTTGACACTCGTGACTCCCGGCCCAACTTCTGCGACAATCCCGGCTCCCTCGTGGCCTAAAATAGCCGGAAACAAGCCTTCTGGATCGGCACCGGAAAGAGTGTAAGCGTCAGTGTGACAAACACCCGTGGCTTTAATTTCCACCAGCACCTCTCCAGCCCTCGGCCCATCTAGATCAACCGTTTCAATGCTCAAAGGTTTGCCGGCACTGCGAGCAACTGCTGCTTTTACTTTCATGCTTTCTCCCTGCGATCGATTTGTCAATTCACCAGTCATTCGATTTTAGATTTTAGATTTTAGATTTTGGATTGACTTGCGCGAGATTAATTCGGGGGACGCAAGGATTTTAGATTTTGGATTGACTTGCGCGAGATAAATCACGTGGCGGGTACCACATGAAGAAATTCTTGGTCAAGATGTATTGTATTACTTAATGTCAAACTTGGAGCAAATCTATGACAAAATTAATTGTAATTACCGGAGTCAGTCGCGGTCTAGGTCTTGCCATGACCGAAAAGTTTATTGAATTGGGACATACAGTTGTGGGATGCGCCCGTTCTTCCGAAGCGGTGGAAAAACTCCGACAAAAATATAGTGCGCCCCACCATTTTACTTGTTTGGATGTCACCAACGACGATCGAGTAAAAGCTTGGGCCACAGAAATGCTGGCAAAAAATGCTCCCCCAGATTTGTTAATTAATAATGCAGGCGTAGCTAATCATCTCGCGCCTCTTTGGAATATCAGCAACGAAGAATTTTCTCAGGTAATTGATGTTAACATTAAAGGTACAGCTAATGTAATTCGTCACTTTGTCCCGGCAATGATTGCTCGAAAAAGTGGCATAATTGTCAACTTTAGTTCTGGTTGGGGAAGGTCAACTTCGCCGGAAGTCGCTCCCTATTGCGCTTCCAAGTGGGCAATAGAAGGACTTACGCGATCGCTCGCTCAAGAATTGCCCGCAGGTATGGCAGCATTTCCTTTGAATCCGGGGATAATTCACACCGATATGCTAGACATTTGTTTCGGAGAAGATGCGGCAAATTACCCATCAGTCAAAGCATGGGTGCAAAAAGCAGTTCCTTTTTTACTCAAGTTGAAAGCTTCAGATAACGGAATGCCGCTGACTGTTCCTGGATAATACAACAACCCTTACAGGATTTGCGAACCTCTCTCCTTTCTTCTCCTCTGTGCCCTCTGCGCTCTCTGCGGTTCATAAAAAAAAATCAAAAATGAAATAAAATTGCTATATTCCCAAATCACAACTCTTTCCCCAAATAGCCACAGTGAACTTGCCGCTAACCTCCCCCTCGCAAACCGAAACCCGCAAAGCAGACCACCTGCGGATTTGCCTCGAAGAAGACGTACAATTTCGCGAAACTACCAGTGGCCTCGAACGCTACCGTTTTGAACACTGCTGTTTGCCAGAACTCGATCGCACTGAAATAGATTTAACCTCCACATTTCTCAACAAAAAACTAGCCGTTCCCCTGCTAATTTCCTCAATGACCGGCGGCACAGAATTAGCCCAGACAATCAATTATCGCCTCGCCGATGTCGCGCAAGAATACAAACTAGCAATGGGAGTCGGTTCCCAGCGAATTGTTGTAGAAAATCCTCAACTCGCTCCTACATTTGCCGTCCGCCGCCGCGCTCCAGATATTCTGTTATTTGCAAATATCGGAGCCGTTCAATTAAACTACAATTACGGTTTGGAACAGTGCCAAAAAATCATTGATATTCTCGAAGCAGATGCCCTAATTTTGCACCTCAATCCGCTGCAAGAGTGCGTCCAAACCGAAGGCGATACTAACTTTAAAGGACTGCTAGATAAAATTGCCAAATTGTGCGATAAATTACCAGTACCAGTTATTGCTAAAGAAGTCGGCAACGGTATTTCAGGAAAAATGGCAAAGAAATTGCTCGCCGCCGGGGTAGGTGCGATCGACATTGCCGGGGCCGGAGGCACTTCTTGGGCGAAAATAGAAGGAGAGCGAGCTAAAGATGGCAAGCAGCGCAGGTTGGGCGCAACCTTTGCCGACTGGGGAATACCGACAGCCGAGTGCATTGTCAGCACCCGCGCCGTAGCGCCGGATGTTCCTCTGATTGCCTCTGGAGGCTTGCAGAATGGGTTGGATGCAGCGAAGGCTCTCGCCCTTGGCGCGGATATTGCGGGACTGGCGCGGCCGTTTCTACAAGCTGCAGCGGAATCGGAATCCGCCGCAGCCCTTCTAGCTGAGGTTTTAATTGCAGAAATCGCCACCGTGATGTTCTGTACGGGCTGCGGTAATTTGGATGAGCTAAAACATTCTGGGGTTTTGGAAAGGTTAAGATAAAAGTGAGTCAGCAGTCAAAAGTCATTAGTCAGCAGTCAAAAGTCATTAGCTAATAACTACGACAGAGGATAATTGCTAAATCCTAGTTGCAGGAATTACCCATAAGATCGTTTCCGCTGGCATCGGAAAAATATCATTCCGATTGCAGTGCGAGCGGGACGCTCGTCTCGGTATCATTCCACTCTCACCGGATATACTCTAACTAATGACTATTGACTATTGACTAATAACTAATTACCAATTATCTAATGAAAGATTTCCTCAAATATACCTGTGCAAGTTTACTGGGAACCTTCCTAGGATTGTTGCTGCTGGGCAGCATCGGATTGGGGGGACTGGTACTACTAATTGCTCTGGCGGCATCGTCGTCTAAAGATTCAGGCCCGCAAGTTAAAGATAAGTCTGTATTGGTATTAGACCTTTCTTTAAATATTACCGACAGCAAACCGAGCCGCAGCACTAGCGCGGCGATTGAAGAAGTGCTTTCGGAAGATTCCGGCGATACAGTGACGCTGCGGACTGTTTTAGACACGATCGAATATGCGAAAAAAGACCCGAAAATCGTTGGCCTTTATCTTGAAGGCAGCTCAAATTCGAGCAGCAGCGGGTTTGCCAATCTCAAAGAAGTTCGATCGGCCTTGCAGCGTTTCCGAGATGCCAAAAAACCCATTTTTGCTTACCAGATGGACTGGAATGAGCGAGATTATTACCTCGGTTCCGTTGCTAATACAATTGCCGTAAATCCTTACGGCGCTTTGGAAATCAACGGTTTTAGCAGTCAGGCAATGTTTCTCACTGGTGCTTTGGAAAAATACGGCGTGGGAGTGCAAGTCACTCGCGTCGGCAAATACAAGTCAGCCGTTGAGCCGTTTTTGCTGACAAAAATGAGTCCCGAAAATCGCCAGCAAACTCAAAAGTTGCTCGGAGATATGTGGGGAGAATACCTGAAAACTGTCGCCCCAAGTCGCAAAGTGACTGTGCCGCAACTGCAAGCGCTTGCAGATAAGGGCGGAATTTTGATGGCTGACGAAGCTCTCAAAAACAAGTTAGTTGATAAAGTTGTATACTTTGACGAAGTATCGACAGAACTCAAAAAACTCACAGGAACCGATCGCGAAAACAAATCTTTCAAGCAAATTAGTTTGAAAAACTACGCGAGAATTGCTGAAAATAAAAACTCAACTCGCGCTGACAAGAAAAACCAAGTTGCTATACTTTACGCTGAAGGAGAGATTGTAGACGGCGAAGGGGGCCCGACTCAAGTAGGAGGCGATCGCATCGCTCAAGCAATGCGGAAAATCCGAGAAGATGACGACGTAAAAGCCGTAGTTTTGCGCGTCAACAGTCCCGGAGGCAGCGCGACGGGGGCCGAAGTAATTGCACGCGAAGTAATGCTGACGGGGAAAAAGAAACCAGTTATTGTTTCAATGGGCAATTTAGCAGCATCCGGTGGCTATTGGATTTCGATGGGTTCCAACCGCATTTTTGCCGAACCGAATACGATTACCGGTTCGATAGGCGTTTTTGGAATGCGGTTCAACGCCGAAAAGTTGGCTGCTAACAACGGCCTGACTTGGGACGTGGTGAAAACCGCCCGCTTTGCAGATATTAACACGGTTTCCCGCCCGAAAAATCCTCAAGAATTGGCGAATATTCAGAGGAGAGTCGATAGCATTTACGATCGATTTATTACTAAAGTCGCCACCGCCCGCAAACTGCCGAAAAACCAGGTACAAGAAATTGCTCAAGGCAGGGTGTGGTCTGGTACGGCCGCGAAACAGTTGGGTTTAGTGGATGAAATTGGCGGTCTTGAAGATGCTGTCAGAGAGGCTGCTAAGCAAGCTAAACTAGGCGACGATTGGAAGGTGGAAGAATATCCAAAACGCCGCACTTTGGAGGAGCGAATTTTGGAAAGACTTTCAGGCGTTCACGTTTTGAAACCAGCCGCCAAACTCGACCCGCTAACGGCCGAATTTAAGAAAATGCAAGAGGAATTGGCTGCGATCAAGTCGATGAACGACCCGCAGGGGATTTACGTTCGCTTGCCTTTCAATTTGCGGATTGATTAATTAATGCCAAATCCGGGATTTTTACCCCTTTATTCTTCACTCCCCCTCTGTGCGGACGAAAGTTTTGCTCTTGAACCGTTGCAAGCGCTGAGTCCGATCGGGGTTTTTAACCCGGATTTGGTAAAAGTAGGCTGACAAGCGAATTTCTTGATGGTACCCGCCACGTGATTTATCCGTGGAATCAATCCAAAATCGAAAATCGAAAATCACTTATTGCCCCCGCATTTATCCGTGGGGTCGCCTCTAAAATCTAAAATCTAAAATCTAAAATCGCGCAATCGATTGACCCGGATTTGGTAAAAGTAGGCTGACAAGCGAATTTCTTGATGGTACCCGCCACGTGATTTATCCGTGGAATCAATCCAAAATCGAAAATCGAAAATCACTTATTGCCCCCGCATTTATCCGTGGGGTCGCCTCTAAAATCTAAAATCTAAAATCT
>NZ_JAUBOR010000042.1:31939-43719 GCF_036700305.1 Microcoleus sp. Z1_A1 | reverse complement strand
TCTGGTGGCTGCGGGCTTTTTCATTCGTTTATTTTACCAGCTTTTGACACTGAAGTTTTTTTGACCTGAATCCTTACGGGCGATCGCCCAGGCCGACCAAAACCAGTACACTACCATCAAAGCCAAATCTCTCAGCGGTATAGCAGCGCTGTACCGAGAACCGGGAGAATTTGACCAAGCCCTGCAGCACCATGCAGAAGCAATCGAAATACTCGATCGAGCCAGCGCTAAATTAGACCGAGCCGAAGCTTGCTATCAACTAGCACTAACAGAACAAAAACTTGGTAACATCGAGAAAACTCAAGAAAATTTTGAGCGCGCCCTTCAACTGTTCAGCGAAATGGACGCCAGCAAACAAGTAGAAAAAGTACAGTTAGCTGCGACCCAAAAAACTGAAAAAATACCTAATTAATTCAGAAATAAATCAGAAAATAGATACAATAAACGAAAGAACAACCATAAACTTTGTAGATATGAAACTAAAACGATTGGGACACGTAGCCGTCTGCGTGCAAGACATAGAGAAGTCTGCTGAATTCTACCGCAACTTGGGTATGGAGTTAGTCTGGAAAGATGCAGACTGGGCTTATTTGAAAGCAGGAGAGGACGGATTGGCGCTGTTGAGTCCGAGTTACGACCAAGCAGGGCCGCATTTTGGGTTTGTATTTGACGATCGCACCGAAATGGAATCCGCCTACGAACAACTCAAAGCCGATGGTGTTTCCGTCACCCACATCCACGAACACCGCGACGGTACTGCATCCTTTTACGGCAGAGATCCAGATGGGAACGGCTTCGAGTACCTTTACGAACCGGCCTGACGATTCTAGGGCTTACGAATCAAAACCCAAGAAACCGGGTTTTTAGCGGTTTCTGCGAGTTGCAGTGCGTCTTCTCGACAAAAACCCGGTTTCTGACCACGTGCGATCGCAAAATAAACTAAGTAACCGCACAGAAAAAAATAGAATACCCAGATACCCGGCGCAAGCGTTCCTTCTTCCGTTCCCGGAACATCCCTACAACTCCCCGAATAATCTGAGGTACTCACACCGAGGCTTCTCAAGTAAGGTGCAGGCTGTGAATCCAAAATATATCCACAACTTCCGAAAATCGGCTCGATAATCTAAAATCTAAAATCTAAAATCTAAAATCCTCATGTTGCAGAGAATACAAGTCAGAAACCGCTGGAAATCAATTTTCAAACCCTGGGAAGAAGCAGACCCTTGGCTGTTTGGCGCTTGCATCGCCCTCACCATCTTCGGGGGAGTCATGATCCGCAGCGTCGAAATCAACCAGGGGATGATCGACTGGTGGCGGCACTGGGTAACTGGGGCAGTGGGTTTGATCCTCGCCATCATCATTTCCCGCTGCCGTTACCAAACACTGATTGAGTGGAAATGGCCGATTTACATATTAATCAATTTGTCCCTGATCGCAGTGCGGTTTATCGGTACTACAGGGCTCGGTGCCCAGCGGTGGATCAACATCGGCGGCTTTTACCTGCAACCGTCAGAATTTGCCAAAGTAGGCATGATTATCACTTTAGCAGCTCTCCTGCACGACAAGACTGTCCCCACGGTGGGTCATATGTTGAGGATGCTGGCGATTATGGCTGTACCTTGGGGATTGATCTTTGCCGAACCAAATTTAGGTACTTCCTTAGTCTTCGGCGCGATCACAATGGGGATGTTTTACTGGGGAAATGTCAATCCCGGCTGGCTAATATTGCTATTCTCTCCTCTCATCTCAGTTCTCCTCAATAACCTGTATACACCGATTTGGGTAGCCTGGGTAGTTGTTGCAGGTATTATCGCTTGGCGAACCCTGCCTTGGCCCTGGTTGGGGACTTTCGGTGCTGTGTTGGTGAACGTTGTTTCTGGACAAGTCGGACAGCTTTTTTGGAATGTACTCAAGGATTATCAAAAAATGCGTCTGACAGGGTTTTTAAACCCGGAGAAAGACCCTTTAGGTAGCGGATATCACTTGATTCAATCTCGGATTGCTATTGGGGCCGGGGAACTGAAAGGCAGGGGTTTGTTTCAGGGAACGCAAACTCAGCTTAACTTTATTCCCGAACAGCATACAGACTTTATCTTTTCAGCCATTGGCGAAGAATTGGGGTTTATTGGCTGCATTTGCGTGCTGTTTGTCTTTTGGGTAATTTGTTTCAGGTTGGTGACGATCGCTCAAACTGCTAACGATAATTTTGGTTCTTTGCTGGCGATCGGCGTACTGTCAATGTTGATTTTTCAGGTATTCGTAAATATTGGGATGAACATTGGCTTGGCGCCGGTTACGGGGATTCCCCTGCCTTTCCTAAGTTACGGGAATGCGTCGCTGCTGAGTAATTTTCTCGGCCTGGGGCTGGTGGAGGCGGTGGCCAGCCAGCGACAGCGCAAGAAGCGTTGGAATTAGGTCATTGGTAATGGGTAATGAGTTTTGGGAATGCGATCGCCCTTTTGATTTCTTTCGAGAGATTCTGCGGGCGATCGTATTTTTTTTCGATCGGCCTAGGCGCATCTAAATTTTACAGTTCCTGAGCCTAGCCTTGATGACTGTCAAGTTTTATAAAGTTCTTGTGGGGTGCGCGCGAGAACCCCCCCAACAATAAAATTTAGAGTCCTAACAGCTTAAGTAGATCAACTTAATTAAACCACTCCTGACGCAAAAAATAAATGCTTTTATGCGCTATGGGTAAGCCAGTCTCTGTGCAGTCGAGGCCCTACTGAGGACGTTATTCATGCCTAAAACCCTTGCTATTATTACATCTTTTTCTCCTTCTTCCTTCTGCCTTCTTCCTGACATCCGTTATATCCGTTACAAAATTCGTTGCCGAACTTCCTTCTGCCTTCTTCCTGACATCCGTTACATCCGTTACATCCGTTACATCCCGTACATTGCTCGTTGCCGAACTTCCTTCTTCATGACATCCGTTACATCCGCTACATCCCGTACATTGCTCGTTGCCGAACTTCCTTCTTCCTGACATCCCTCGGACTGACATCCGTTACATCCGTTACATCCGCTACATAATCCGTTGCCGAACTTCCTTCGCCCCTGATTACTCGTTCATATTCTTGTAAGTAGCAACAGCAGAAGGCGAACTCCGGTTTAAATAACGGAATATCCAATACTTAAATACCGTATCCAAGATAACTGGAAACGTCGCAATGAACAAAAATATGAACTGCCTATTTTCTGGTAGTCCCAAATGCCTCGATAAACCTTCGAGAATTACTTCCCAACCGTGAGGCGAGTGGAATCCCACAAACACATCTGTAAACAAAATAATTACGAAAGCTTTCGCACTGTCGCTGAGGCCGTAAATCACATCGTCCATAAAAGACTTTAAAATCTCAATCTCTTTCTTGTTAGTGACGATAATCGCGGCAAAAGCCATGCAGGAAATCAAATCGGCAAAAATATTTTTAATGGCTCCACCACTTTCAGCGCGGTATTCCTCCGCTATTTCAACTGCTTTCGCGGCAATCATCTTTTCCGTTTCCTCTAAAGAAAGCGAGGGAGCAGTGCCTATTAACCTTTGAAAATTGAGGTGCTGCTCAAATCTCTCCAGTTCTTGAAATGCTTCTTCTTCCAGGTTAACATTTATGAAAACGGGAGCATTTTCTTGACCTCTAAAATGGTCAACTATCGGGCCGACTAGAAAGTTTTTGGAAATTTGATTCGTCAACAGCGGAACTAAAATCAAAAGCAAAATAAATCTGAGAGAAATAATTGTTTTTACTTTGGAATTGCGAAAATTCTTGACTACTTCTTTTTCAGCTCCAGGGTCTAAATCTTTAGTGATGCGATTCAAAGTCCCCAAAAGCGATCGCGGTAATAAATTTACTTCTTCATAGTTAGTGTCAACCTCACCATCGTGAATTTGAACAGAATTAGCTGAACCTTTATTTTTTGGATCGGGTGGAGAGCTGCTATTTGTAGATTTTGCCGACAAATTTACTGAACTGACAACCGGAACAATTGCCGTCGATCTACTATTATTAATATACTTGTCGATAACTCCATCAATAAACTCTAGCTTCTCAAATATAAGGGATTCTCTATCTTTCTTGTTGAGATGTAATCCGTGCTGGTGATAATCAGCGCTGTCCCCCGTTTTGGGTTTAGCCCCCACTCGCTCCGGCAGTTCCAAAAAAGAACGGCTAGCATTAAACTCAACCATTCGGGTTTGGATGACCTTGAGGTATTTTTGCAGTTCGGATTTAAAGTAAGACAGGGTGCTTTGTCCGTAATCTCCCGATCGCTCAGAGATTCCTTGACCGCCAAAATGCTCGTCTTCGATCGCCTTAATTGCTAACGCAGCATCGTAGGCTTGTTCTAGAGCTCTCTCAGGCGTTTCTCGATACCATTGGTGAAGGCTGTAGAGATATTTTACAATCCTGTTCCACGGAGAAGTATTCATAGCTAAAGCTGGTTAGTTGGCTGTAGACATTAGTGATTAAAGTATTCACGGTATGGTAACAAATTTACATAAATTGAGAACTGCCACCGAAGATTCAATTTGGATTGTCGGATCTGCCCGCAGTGGCAAAACCACTCGTTTAGTCGAGCAGTTCTGCATTTGGAGCAAAACTGTCAAGCCTCTGCCTGCAACAGTTTCAGGGCGATCGAGTTCCGGGCGGCGGCGGGCTGGACAAACTGCGCCAGCAATTTTAGTCTTAGCAGCTAACGGAGACAATCGGCTAGAATTAGCCGATCGCATCGCCGTCGCTACCGAAGGAAAATATACCTTTCACTCCACAACACCCTTCGGTTTTTTTGAGCAGGAGGTATTGTTATTTTGGCCCCTGCTAGTTCAGTCGCTGGATTTGAGGGCTCAATTTCCCCTACGGCTGCAACCTGAAACAGAACTGGAACTTGCCGCGAGACTCTGGCGTCGCGAACTAGACGAAGGCATTTTGCAAAAAACAGGGGTCAGCCCAAATCGAATGGTGCGTCGAACACTAGACTTATTACAACTTGCTGCTGTCAGCGGTACGCCGAGAGAAGAGATTCCCAGCATTCTGGAACAGGGATTTGCTGGTGAGGGCGGCTCGACCAACCTGTGGACTAGCATGGGAGAGTTGCTGGAAAGGTGGCGGGAGTGGTGCTTGACGCGGGGGCTCCTGACTTACGGGATTGTTTGCGAACTCTACTGGCGCTATTTGTTGCCGGATGTCAGTTACCAGCAGCATTTGGCCTCTAGATACCAAGCTGCGATCGCAGACGATGTTGACGATTATCCGGCGATAAGTCGCCATTTGTTCGATCGAATGCTCGACCAAGGTGCGGCGGGGGCGTTCTCCTACAATCCAGATGGAGGAGTTCGTTTGGGCTTGGGGGCGGACACGGAATACCTAGCCAGACTCGAAAGCCGCTGTCAAAGCGTGGTAAATTTGGACGAAAAAGCTGGTTTAGCCGCAGAGATTGGAGAGTTAGCGGTAAGTTTAGCAGTTAATACTGAGGGTTTTTATCCTTTAGGCTTCAGTTTGCCCGGTAAAGTTCGATCGCTCCAAACCACTTCCCGCGCTCAACTGCTGCGAGAAACCGCCGAAATCATCGTCGATGCGGTGAAGTCACAAGCCGTGGAACCGCAGGAAATCGCCGTAATTGCCCCTGGGATGGATGCGATCGCCCGTTACAGTTTAACGGAAATTCTCGCGCGAGATGGTATCGCCGCCGTATCTCTCAACGATCAGCGGCCGCTCTCGACTACCCCAGAGATTCGAGCTTTACTCACTTTGTTAGCCTTAGTTTATCCGGGACTCGGCCGTTTAGTCGATCGAGACGGCACAGCCGAAATGCTGGTAGTGTTGGGCAGCCAGAAACACCGTTCATTGGAAACAGAAGATTCCAACTCGACGTTCAATCTAAAATCTCAAATTCACAATCAAAAATCGATCGACCAAGTGAGAGCAGGTTTAATCGCCGATCACTGTTTTTGTCCAGATATCGATCGACCTCAATTGCTGCCCATTACAGCCTTTCCCCGGTGGGACAGAGTGGGACACCGAGCAGCCAGGGCCTACGAGCACATTGTCGAGTGGATCGAACAACAGCGGTCGCAACAGCAGGAGCGGCTGTTGCCGAGTCCAATTGCCCTACTCGATCGAGCCATCCAGAAATTTCTCATGAACGACAGATACCTCCCCTACGATCGGCTAGCAGCCCTGCGCGAGTTAATGGAAACCGCCACCCACTACTGGGAAATCAACGGGCGAATGCAGCGCGTAGAACCAACAAACGGCGGCGACTCAGAAACGATCGCCCGGTTCATCCAGTTGTTGCGCCAAGGAACCGTCACCGCCAACCCCTTTCCAGTGCGTCCAGAAGGCCCAGCAGCCAGAGCCGTCACCCTCGCCAACATTTTCCAGTACCGCAGCAGCCGCCGCGCCCACAAATGGCACTTTTGGCTGGATGCCGGCTCGCCCCTGTGGCTAAGCGGTGGTGCGGCGACATTGTTTGGCGCTCCCTTATTTTTGCGATCGCAACTGGGGCGCCCCTGGGAAAACGAAGAGGAAACAGCGGCCGACCAACAGCGACTGCGGCGAATTCTGCTAGATTTGTTAAGTCGCTGTTCCCTGCTTTACCTGTGCCACAGCGAACTATCCGTCAGTGGACAAGAACAAACCGGGCCGCTTCTGCCCCTAATTAACAGCTCTGTTTCTTGTCAGCAGTCAGCATGAGGCATTCACTTCTGCAGGCAAAAGGCAAATCTGTATTCAGCATTCAACATTCGGAAAGAAAAAATTATGACGGCGAAGATTTTTATTTTTTCTGATTCTGGATAAATACACCGGGCTGACTCCAAGCCAGACTTCTAGGTTCTATCGAAATGGCGCGATGTTAAAGTATACCCAACCTAGGCCTCAAAACGTGCAATCATTAATATTTTGAGATCAAAAGATGCCCCGCTTAAAAAATATCTATAGCCGTGGCAGTTTTGATTTAGTATGTTAGAAATGATGGGGTTATTAATCAATTTTAAGCCAGATTGGTGGCAACAAACTGATACTAATCAGTTCTTAAAGTAAATCGGGATCGTCGTTTAAAGGAGCCAAAATAATGCCAACTGCAGTGCCATTAGTAATTATACCACCTCCCACACCAACACCAGAACCAGAACCAGAGACGCCAACACCAGAGACGCCAGAACCAGAGACGCCAGAACCAGAGACGCCAACACCAACTCCGACTCCGACTCCAACACCTCCAACACCTCCCTCCGGGGACGACACAATTGGCGACATAGACGACACAGGGGGCGGAGGCCAAGGTACCTCGCCCGGAATCATCGGCGGCGTAGTCCGCGGCACCGAAACCAACGACTCCTTAGCTGGCAGTCCCGGCCCCGACGTGATTTCCGGGCTGCAAGGCAACGACACCTTGCAAGGAGTCGGAGGCGACGATTTACTATTTGGCAACGACGATGACGACGTGCTGTTCGGCAATGAGGGCAACGACGTTCTTGATGGCGGTTCAGGACTCGATACCCTGTACGGAGGCAAAGATAACGACTCCCTCGATGGGGGAAATAACCCTGACCTGCTTTATGGCAATGACGCCAACGACACGGTAATCGGAGGCGAAGGCAGAGACACGGCTTACGGCGGCAAAGGCAGCGACAGCTTGCGTGGCGGTTCTGGCGACGATAGCTTTTTGGGCGATCGAGGCGACGACATCCTCTGGGGCGACCAAGGCAATGACTCGCTCTTCGGTGGCGACGGCGAAGACTTGGTATTTGGCAACGAAGGAGGCGACTGGCTATACGGAAACGCCGGCGGGGATACATTTTTTTCCGGCGACGGCGATGACATCGTATTCGGCGGCGACGGCGACGACATCGTGGACGGCGGTGCTGGCAATGATGTTCTTTGGGGCGAAGCAGGCAAAGACGTAGTGGCAGGAGGCGAAGGCAGAGATGTCTTCGTCATCGGCGCCTTCAGTTCCCCCAGCGGCAGCAGCGACGGCACTAACGCGGCATTTCTCACCACAGGCGGCCCCGATATCGCCGATGCCGACATTTTCACAGACTTTCGCCAAGGCGAAGATTTAATCGGGTTAACCGGCGACCTCAAGTTTGAAGATTTGGTAATCTTCCAAAGCACCGAGACCAAAGCCGGCAGTACGATTATTCGCAACGGCGTCAGCGGCGACTTTTTAGCAGTATTGCCGGGAGTAGACAGCAGAACCCTAGGGCGAAGCTCATTTGTAATTGCCCCCACAGTTCCCGGCAGCGCAACTCCACTTCCCCTACCGACGCCGACAGACAGTCCGACACCGACAGGAAGTCCGACGCCGACAGGAAGTCCGACGCCGACAGGAAGTCCGACGCCGCCGACACCGCCGACGCCGCCGACGCCGCCGACACCGCCGACACCGCCGACACCGGACGAGCCGCTGCCGACGTTCCCGACGCCGAATTTGCCGACGCCGACAGGAAGTCCGACGCCGACAGGAAGTCCGCCGCCTATCTTTAACCAACCTCCAAGAGCAGTTAACGATAACTTCACTACGGTTGCGGGTCAAGAACTCAGTTTCAACGTTCTGTTGAACGACACTGACCAGGAACAAAGCGCTCTGACTGTCACGACTTTTGCTCCAGCAAGCAAAGGGAGCCTGGTTCCCGTGGGCGGCGGCGTATTCAAATACACCCCGAATCCGGGCTTCTCGGGAACTGACAGCTTCAGCTACTCGATCTCCGACGGCAGCGGTGGCACAAGTAAGGCGGTAGTAACCATCAACGTCAGTAGCCCGCCGCAGCTAATAATTAACGACGGTGTAGTGGTTGCCAAAAGTAATCCTATCCAGACAATCACTGCCGCCGATTTGTTAATCACAGATCCCGACAACAGCCCCTTGGAAATCGTTTACACGATTACTAAAGCCCCCGATGCTACCAGAGGTTTTGTCCAAAGGGGTAGCACGTTTCTCAACGTCGGCGGCAAATTCAGCCAAGACGATATCAACAACAACATCGTCAAATACAACTTGCTGGCAGAAGGTGGCAGCGACAGTTTCACGTTTACAGCCTCCGATGGGTCTGCAACTATCGGGCCGGCATCCTTCAGCATCACGGTGGTAGATAATATTGTCGATCGCAGCGCACTCCCGGCCAGCAGCTTTACAGGCAGCAACCTCAGCGACTTCATCGTCGGCGGGCCCGGCGACGATACCCTCGCTGGGGGCGAGGGCAACGACATCATGGACGGCAGTGGCGGCAACGACCTCCTATTCGGTGAAGCAGGCAACGACTCGCTGGTGGGTGCGATCGGCAACGACACCGTTGACGGCGGACTCGGCAACGACACCGTTGACGGCCAAGACGGCATAGACTCGCTGATCGGCGGACTGGGCAACGACCTGATGTTCGGCGGCAATGACAATGACATCCTAGGCGGCGGTGACAACAACGACACCATTGACGGCGGAACAGGCAATGACTCGATATTGGGAGAATCCGGCGAGGACTCGATACTTGGTGGCGCCGGGATTGACACCTTACTTGGTGGCATTGGCGACGACTCCCTTGACGGCGGTGCCGGCGACGACATCCTAGACGGTGGATTGGGCAGAAACTTGCTCGACGGCGGTATCAATAACGATTCCATCTTGGGCGGCGACAACGATGACACGATTTTGGGTGGAGAAGGCAACGACACGGGACTAGGAGGTTCCGGCAATGACTACGTGTTGGGCGAGGCCGGCAGCGACTCCCTCGACGGCCAAGCGGGCGACGACACTCTCGACGGCGGTGCAGGCAGCGACTGTCTCAGCGGCGCCTTCGGCAATGACTTGGTATTGGGTGGCGATGACAACGACTCGCTTTCGGGCGGTGAAGGCAATGACATTTTGGGCGGTGGCAACGGTTCTGACTTGCTCACGGGCGATGCTGGCAATGATTTCTTCTACTATGAAACTCCCAGCGAAGGCGTGGACGTGATTGCTGACTTTAACGCTAACGGCAGCGAGACCGACAGATTTTTGTTCAGGTCGTCAAATTTCGCAGGTTTAACCAACTCAGGAACTACTCTCGATTTCACCAGTTTTATCGTCAGGAATATCGGGTCTAGCGGCGACGACATTAGCAAGCAATCAGTCATTTTGTTTGAATCTAAATTTGACAACGCTCAAGCAATAAATGCAGTGTTGAAGAATCAAAACGGTTCGAGCAAAACGGGAGCTTTCTTCGTGTACCTGAACAATACTTTTAACAAGTACGTTCTCGGCTTCGACCCGAATGTGGCAGATGACAGTCTCCCAGCTTTCGATTTGGCAGTGTTGAATTCTATTCCTACAGTGCCGGGAGCGCTCAGCACCGTCATTACTGCATCTGACTTTAAGTTTATTTAGTAGTTTTGAGTAGCGTCGCAAGGAGTCGGAACAATGCCAAGTGCAGTACCACTAATTTTTCTCGAAGGGCGGCTACCCGATGAAAACGCGGATAGTTTGGATAGCGGCACGGTGCCGCAGCCTACGCCGTCGCCGGGGACGGAGCCGCCGATGATGACGGGGACGGAGCCGCCGATGATGACGGGGACGGAGCCGCCGATGATGACGGGGACGGAGCCGCCGATGGTGACGGGGACGGGCCCGGACATTTCGGTCACGCCTGTGCCGCGGCCAACTCTGACAGTTCCCACGCCTCCCCCAGAGCCACTTTTTGTCGATGGCTTAGTTGTCGCAAATGACGGCAGTAACTATTTAATCGGCAGCTTGTTCAATGACACGATTGCCGGGGGTGCCGGCGACGACACACTTTTGAGTCGGGACGGAGACGATCTACTCAGGGGCGAAGACGGTAACGATTCTCTCAACGGTGGCGCTGGTAAAGATATTGTTGAGGGCGGGCGCGGTAATGACACGGCGCGGGGCGGCAAAGACGATGACTTGGTTTCTGGCGACGAGGGCGATGACTTAGCTTTTGGCGACCTGGGCAATGATATTGTCTTGGGTTCTGAAGGTAACGACACGCTGTACGGCGGTAAAGGCAATGACTGTCTGCGCGGTGGTGGGGAGGACGACCTGATTTTTGGCGACAGGGGCAGTGACACTGTTTTTGGCGACACGGGTAACGACTGCCTGATTGGCGGCGCTGGCAATGATATTTTGTTGGGCCAGCAGGGCGGGGATGTTATCACCGGCGGTGTTGGTAACGATACTGGTGATGGCGGCGAGGGTGATGACCTGCTCTTCGGGGGCGATGGCAATGATTCTTTGTCTGGAGATGCTGGGGATGATATTCTTTCGGGCGATCGCGGGTCTGATACTCTGACAGGAGGCGACGGATCGGATATCTTTGTTCTCGGTAGGGTGGGCACGTCGCCCGGTAGCAATGGGTTTCTTACTACTGGCGGCCGCGAAATCGGCGATGCTGATGTAATTAGAGATTTTAATCCGGGAGATTCGATCGGTCTGGCTGGAGGTTTGAATTTTACAGAGTTAGAAATTTTCCAGGGCCAAGGCTCGAATTCTAGCAACACGATTATTAGGGACAGGCAAACTGGGGAATTTTTGGCGGTGTTGATTGATGTTCGATCGAACTCGCTAGATGAATCTCGGTTCACTACAGCTCAAATACCCCGCGTAGACGACAATCCTTTCACCATTGAGGGGACAACAACTAGCCCCACAACGGGGACAACAACTAGCCCCACAACGGGGACAACAACGAATCCCACAACGGGGACAACAACTAACCCCACAACGGGGACAACAACTAACCCCACAACGGGGACAACAACTAACCCCACAACGGGGACAACAACTAACCCCAC
>NZ_JAUBOR010000042.1:0-31839 GCF_036700305.1 Microcoleus sp. Z1_A1 | reverse complement strand
ACTCCAACACCAGCGACCACAACTCCAACACCAGCGACCACAACTCCAACACCAGCGACCACAACTCCAACACCAGCGACCACAACTCCAACACCAGCAGGCACAACAACGAACCCCACAACGGGTACAACAACTAACCCCATAACAGGCACAACAACGAACCCCACAACGGATCCATTGCCGGTACAGGTTCCGGGTACGAGTCCGAGTCCGAGTCCGAGTCCGACTGCGGGCGGGACAACCCCAAGTCCGAGTCCTTCGATCGTCCCCACTCCCACTGCTGCGCCCCCAACTCCTCCGCCTTTGGGCGGCGGGCCGACTCCGCCGAGTTTTACATCTCCGACTCCTAACCAGCCGCCGATCGTGGAAGCGGGCAAGACGGTGACTGGTTTGCAGAATTTGCCTCTGTCTTTGAGCATTTCGGCGCCCAGCGACCCCGAGGGCCAGCCGCTGTCGATCGCGGTAGTCGGACTTCCCAATCCTACTTTTGGTCAGGTAATTACGGGTACGAACCCAGTCACCGTGAACCAAAAGTTAACCGTTCAGGATTTACTTGGGCTGACATTTCAACCGGGAACAAACGCGATCGGGCAAGCCGGTTCTTTCAGCTACAGCGTAGCTGACGACCAAGGTGGCACCGCAGCAGCGTCAGTGGCAATTAACATCAATTCTTTCGATACCTCCGTAACTGTTCCAACTATTCTGTCGCCGATTGCTGTCGATGACGGCATCGTCTTTACCAATACGAATAATTTGCTGCCCACTTTCATCGACGTACTGGCGAACGATTCCAGTCCGCAAAAAGGGACACTCAGCATTATCAATGTCAGCACACCACAACTGGGCGTAGCTGTAAATCTTGTCTCTCAAGTGCAATTCATCCCCGGCAACGTAGCGGGTACAACTGCTTTCACCTACAGCGTCAGCGACGGATTCGGGACAGTTCCGGGCGTAGGTACTGTCACCGTTCAAATCTTGCCGGCTGATAGCGGGCCTAACAATTTAGTGGGGGGTTCTTTGCCGGACAATTTGGACGGTTTGTCGGGCAGCGATACTATTGATGGTCAAGGCGGCAACGATACGATTAACGGCGGTTTGGATAACGACGTGCTCGTAGGCGGCCTCGGCGCAGATACCATGACAGGGGGCGGCGGCAGCAATCAATTCCGCTATACCAGCCCTGCACAAGGTGGGCCGGCTTTTGATGCGTCTTCTTCGGCGGCGATCGAGGCTGCGATCGCAGCGGGCGGATACGATGTGATTACTGATTTTAGCGGTCTCGGTGTGCCGATCGCCGATCAGTTTAATTTTGCCCCCGGATTTGCGAATCTTAGCGGTAACACCCAAGTTCTGCTGAATGTGCAGACAACGGTTTCTGCAAATATTCTGGGAGGAAGTGCTTTCTTGTTTGCCTACGATTCCGGCGGCAATACTTACATCATTTATGACGGCAATGGCAATAACCTCACCGGCAGCGATTCTCGCATTTTGGCGAAGTTAAATGGTGTAACTGGGGTTTCTTCTCTTTCGGAATTTGACTTGACGTTTATCTAGGAAGATAAGAGGTTTTAAACCGCAGATTAACGCAGATAAACGCCGATTTTGTTGGCTTTATCTGCGTTAATTTGTGTTTATCTGTGGTAAAAACGTAAATGTGATATTATGTCCGGTTGATTACCCCTAATACGGTAGGGGCGGGTTCACGAAAAATATCGGCCAATAATTGACAATCTCAAAAACCCGCCCTTTTAATCGCGCTCCCTCCCTCGGACATGATCTGATTATCTTCAGAAAACAATCCCAACAAATGCCAGAGAATAGCACCGAACTTTGACAAAAATCAGAAGTTTGAAACTGCAAATAAACGCAGATAAACGCAAATTTTGTTAGCAGTTTATCTGCGTTTATTTGCGTTCATCGGCGGTGAAAAATTAAATCTGATTATCTTCAGAAAAAAGTCCCAGCAAAGGGCCGAGAATGGCGCCGAAAACAAAGCCGCCAGCGTGAGCCCAGTAGGCAACTCCCCCGGATTCCATGCCGACACTTGCCGGGGCATTCAAGGAAGCCAAGCCGCTCAATGCTTGCTGTGCAAACCAAAATCCTAGAAAGAAGAAAGCGGGGACTCTGACAGTGGTAATAAAGATTCCCAAGGGCAGCAGTGTCAGAACTTTGGCTTGGGGATATCTGAGAATGTAAGCTCCCATCACGCCTGCGATCGCGCCGCTAGCACCTAGGGACGGAATGGCAGATGTTGAGGAAAAAAACCACTGAGTTAGTGATGCTAAAACGCCGCAAGTAAGGTAAAATATTATAAATTTGATGTGTCCTAAACGGTCTTCTACGTTGTTGCCAAAAATCCACAAAAATAACATATTTCCGGCAATGTGGAGAAAGCCTGCGTGCAGGAATTGGGAGCTAATTAGTGTCGTCCATTCGGGAAATGGCGAAACTGGCAGAGCCACCCGACACATATTGCTTAACTGGCAAGGAATTACGGCCCAAGAGTAGAAAAATTCGGTTAATTGTCGATCGCCCAAACTGAGTTCGTACAAAAATACTAATATGTTTGCGGCAATCAGCCCGTAGGTGACGTAGGGAATGATAGTAATTGGATTTTCATCGCGTAAGGGAACCACAGCCTTTTTTTCCTCATCAAAATATTGGCAACACACTAGCGCATTTATAGCCCATGTGTCTCCTGTCTAAAGGAAGAGGGGACAAGCCAATCGATTTTAGATTTTAGATTTTAGATTTTGGATTTAAAGAATTGAAGATTTAAAGAATTGAAGAAAGCGACCTCATATCATTTCCGGTCGAGGGAACGCGATTGTTGTAGGGGCGGGTTCACCAACAATACCTGCCAATAATTGACAATCTCAAAAACCCGCCCCGACCGGGATACTAGGGTTATACCACTTCTCCAAAATCATGCAACAGTTATGAGTAAGGTGCGTCGCTGTAAGATAGTCGCTTTTTTTGATAATTTAAGGGTAGCGACGCACCCTACAGCTACTGTTGCATGATTTTTTATAATTAGTATTAATCCATCGGACATGATATTACGGAGGTATCCGGGGGCTGCTTATCGGATACTATATTTTTTATTTGTGTACGGATGAATCCGGGGGCTTGTACCGCCGCCGGATGCCGCAAGCTTCCTTCAAACCCCCCGTGTCCCGGTGAAATAATAATAAAACCCATTGAATAAAACCCTCCACCTTGCAGTTAGTTGAATATCTGCTTTTTAGTGTTGGGTTTTATTTTACCGCAAAGGCGTATATTGTAGGATTGCAGAGGAAGTTTGTAGTTGCGATATTGGTACTGGTTTTCACATCTCAACCAAACTACAAACTTATTTATCCCCTTGCTGATTACATTTTTACAGCAGGGCTAGTCGAAGGTTTAGGCGACTTGATTTCCTGGGAAACTGCACGGGCGCGGAAGAGTTTAGCAACGACTTGTTCACACTTAGACAAATCCGATTCTATTTCTGTAAAAATGGCCGTTGATACAGGATCTGTGAACTTCACCCGCAAGTTGTTGATATCGACAACACCGGTTTGCAAATCACCGAGAGTGCTCCGCATTAAGAACGTTTCATCGCTTCCTTGCATCGAAGCTTTTAATTTAGCGTACTTGTCAGCAATTTGGGCAGGAATTGAGGGTTTTTCACCAAAATCGTTGAGGCGACTTTCGAGAGCGATGATGTGGTGCTGTTTGTTTTGAATCATTTCTCTCAAGAGCGATCGCAAATCGCTGTCTTGGGTTTTTTCCGCATAATGTTCAAAGGCTTCGCAAGCATAGCGTTCCCCTGCGAGGGCGGTATTCAAACCTTTAACAATGTCGCCTTGTGTAGAACCTCCCCAACCATTAGCTAATTTCCACCATTCTGCATTTGTATCAGTTTCTTCTGGCAAACCGACTGCTTTTCCGCCGTAACCGAGGCGAGCCATAATGGCGGTAGTAAATATTGCTAAATCTCCCGGTTGGCGGGAAGTGATCAAGTTGCCGTCAACTACTAAAGCTTCGTTAATGTAGTTAGCTCCGGCATTGATCATGTCTGTTTTAATTGCCAAGAAACCAGTCGCATTTTTGCCTTTCAGCAAGTCGGCTTCAATCAAAACTTGCGGGCCGTGGCAAACAGCAGCGACGATTTTTCCTTGCTCAAATGCTTCTCGTACAAACCTGACTGTGTTGGGATTAGTCCGCATTGTATCTGGAGCCATGCCGCCGGGAATTATCACTGCATCGAATTCTGCGGGCACTGCTTCAGTGGTAGTTCCGTCAGCTTGCTGAGCAACTTTTCCTTGTTTCCCTGCATACTTTTCGTTTGTCCGCGAACCGAGGACAACTACATCAAAATTTGCTTGTTTTAAGGCGTTGTAAGGAACTAGGAATTCGGAATCTTCAACTCCATTTTCAATGAGTATGGCAACTCGTTTTGTGTTGCTACCGTTATGGGTTGTCATAATCAAATTTCCTCAGACTATCTTTGTTCTAAGCATAAATGATTTATGATGTTGTTAGCGTCTTGCTAAAGTGATAAATTAGTTAGTTTTAAAAGATGTCAGCGTGAGCCTTGAGAGGTATTTTACAGGAATTGTCTCAATGCACATAAGAGGCTCCGTTAATATCGATCGTAGTCCCGGTAGCGTGCGTAGCCAAACCGGATGCTAAAAACGCGATAACATTGGCAACATCTTGAGGAGGAGCGATTTTGCCGATCGGGATATCGCGAATAATATCAGCTTCACCGAACTCCTGAATAAACTGATTAGACATTTCTGTACTAACAAATCCCGGTGCAACTGTAAAAGCCAAAATATTATCAGCCGCAAACCCTCTAGCAATACTGCGAGTTAAAGCAACAATAGCACCTTTAGAAGCGGCGTAGTGCAGATAATTCGGGTCATCGCCGCGAAAAGCAGCGCGACTTGCTATATTAATAATTGTACCGACCCGGCGAGTTTGAAAATGCAGAATAGATTCCCGGCACAAATCGGCAACGGCAATTAAATTCACTTGTAGAGTTTGCTGCCAAGCTGAAGACCAAATATCGAACTCGTCCTCTATACCCGCTGACTGCATAATCCCCGCATTATTAACTAAAATATCAATATGGCCCCGCCATTTTAAAGCATCTCGCCACAAAGTCGAGGCCGCGTTTTCCACCATCAAATCTGCTGCCAATAAATAACAGCGATCGCGCGCAACACTTGCTGCCACCGCTTCAGCTTCTTCCTGACTGCGAAAGTAATGCAAAATCACCTCGGCCCCAGCATTAACCAGAGTCCGCACCGTCACTGCACCAATCCCTTTCGAGCCACCAGTTACTAAAATTACCTTTCCGGTTAAATCAATCATTTATGTCTCTCTTTTCTCTTTCTCTGTGACCAAGAATTTCTTGATGGTACCCGCCACGTGATTTATCCGTGGAATCAATCCAAAATCTAAAATCTAAAATCCTCAAGCCCCCGCATTTATCTCGCGCAAGTCAATCTAAAATCTAAAATCTAAAATCTAAAATCGATTGACCTCTGCGCCCTCTGCGGTTAATAAAAAAATAAATCCCCTTCACACACGAAATATAATTGCTCTATGATACAGCACATACCATCTAATGTGTATGCCATTTCCTCATGCTGATGGATATCTGCAATAGACCTCTCCAAAAACTTCCAAATCCTTTCCCCTGTTGGTTTCTATTAGAAATATAGCCACTGCTTACAGCACTATAGCTTCTTTGTCATTAAACTCGATAACTACAGTGGATTAGGCAGCAAAGGTCGAATGATCTCCATAATTCGATCGGAATTAAAATTATTGATATAATCAGTTAGTGTTTGGGACAAACTTGCTTTTGATTCGGGAATTTGTACGATTAATTCGTTCATAACTTCGGTATCGAGATAGTAAGCTGCTTGATACATTTGTTCTAACCACTGAGGGGACATCACGGATATATCTTCTACAGACAGCGTTTCAACTAATTGTTTTTGTGGAGTTGGTTCTACCACTTCGTAGATATATTGCACTCCCAAATATTTAGCGATTTTGTCAAAAAGTTCTCTCTGCTCAAATGGCTTGCTTATAAAGTCGTTACAGCCAGCCATGAGAACTTTCTCTCGATCTTCTTCAAAAACACTCGCAGTTAAAGCAATAATGACAGTTTCTTGGCTCTCAGGGCGTTCTCTAATATATTTAGTAGCTGTGTAGCCATCGACGATCGGCATTCGCAGATCCATCAGAATTAGGTGTGGCCGCCAACTCTGCCACAGTGAGAGTGCCTCCACTCCCTGTTTGGCTTCTCTCACCTCAAAACCAACCGAGGTAAGGATCTCGACTAACAAGCGGCGATTTTCTTCTAAATCTTCAACAATAAGAATGCGGTAACTCGGTTGTCCAGGAGCTAAACTAATTACTTTTTGATTAATTGATTCTGGGGGTAAGGATTCTGCTTGAGGTAACTGTACGCCAATCTCAAAGGAAAAAGTGCTACCTCGGTTCAAAATGCTTTTAACCCGAATCTGACCGCCCATAAGTTTGACGAGTTTTTGACTAATGGCTAAACCTAGCCCCGTGCCTTGACTCAAATTATTTCCAGCTTGGGCTTGCACAAAAACCTTAAATAATTTCTCAATTTCTGTGGGCGCAATTCCGACACCTGTATCCTCAACTTCAAAACATAGGTGACAGGATGTTTTGTCTATTTGTGTTGTTCTTACCCGTAGGGTGATGCTTCCTTGATTGGTAAACTTAATCGCATTACCAAGCAGATTGACCAAGACTTGATAGAGTTTTTTCTCGTCACTATGCACAAATTGAGGAATGTCGGGTTCTCGATCGACAATTAGCTGCACTTCTTTAGATTGGACTTTAACTTGGAACATTTCTTCAATAGAAGTCAGCAAACTTGTCAAATCAAACTCAGAAGGATTGAGGGTCATCCGTCCGCTTTCTATTTTGGATAAATCTAAAATATCGTTAATCAAGTCCAATAAATGTCTACCGCTACGATTGACAATCTGTAAACGTTCTTGGAGAGAAGGAGTCAGATTTCTCTCATAGCTCATCAATTGCGTGAATCCCAAAATTGAGTTGAGGGGGGTGCGGAGTTCGTGGCTCATATTAGCAAGGAAGACAGTCTTGGCTTGGTTTGCTTCATTTGCCTGCTGAAATTCCAACTCAGCTTGTTTGCGATCGCCAATGTCAATTAAATATCCCAAGATTTCTACTGGTGTACCTGAATTATCTCGAATTAGCCTAAGCTGACCCAGCATCCAGCAATAAACCCCATCGGAGCGACGCAAACGGTATTCGTGGAAGTAAAAATCATTAACGAATAGATTTGCTAAGCCATGAAGCACTGGTTCTACATCATCTGGGTGTAAGTGATTCACCCAAAATTTAGAATCTTCTAAAAACTCGCGGCTTTCGTAGCCCAATATATCTTTGATATTTTCGCTGATGAACGTTGCGCTATAATCGCCAGCAGGTTTACTGCTAAAAATGACAACTGGGCTGTAGTTTAGAAGAAAGTTGAGGCGATTTGTGGTAGCTTGCAAGGCTTGTTCAGCCAGTTTTAGCTCTGTTGCATCCTCCTGAACAGCAACATATACAGTTCCGTATTCAGGATGCTCAAACCTGGATGTATGAACTCTGCACCAAAAGAGAGTTCCATCTTTCTTTCTATTCTGGACTTCATATTTCGCTTCCCCGGCCTGTTCAATTTGAGTGACGATATCTAGAACGGTTACATCTGGTGTAACCTTTGTATCGACATAATTTAAGATACCAACGGATTGACCTGCGAGTTCGCCCTCTGTGTAGCCAAACATAGCGTCAAAGGTAGGATTGGTGTAGACTATCATGAGGTCTGAGGCTTTGATTAAACAAACTCCTCCTGCCATGTTATTCATGATAACGCTTTGAAGCTCTAGCGTTTTTTGAGCTTCTTTCCGAGCCGTAATGTCTTGGATTTGAGCAATAAAATGCAGTGGATTTCCCTGTCCATCTTGTACTAGCGAGCCATCAAGAAGAATCCAAATTATATGTCCTTGTTTATGGAAATACCGTTTTTCCATTTGGTAAGTGGAAATTGTTCCTGCTAATAGTTGATGTACATAACTAAGATCCGCCTCTAAATCGTCAGGATGGGTAATGTCTTGGAAAGTTAACGCTAACAACTCTTCTGAGGAGTAGCCAATAATCTGACATAAGGCAGGATTGACTTTAATCCAATGCCCATCAAGTGAAACGATCGCCATCCCGATAGAGGCATCTTCAAACGCATGGCGAAACTGCTCTTCACTGTTTCGTAAAGCCATCTCAATTTTTTGGCGATCGCTAATATCGCGCATAATAACAGTAAATACCGTTTCGTCTCTCATTTCGAGCTTAGAAATAGAGGCTTCAGCCGCAAACTGCGTTCCATCTCGACGACGACCCAAAATCTCGCTTCGTTCTCCCATCCTTCGCGCTCTGCTAGAAGACTGTGCAAATTGTTTGATATGCTGCGGGTGTGCATCTCTAAACTGTTCTGGTAGCAGTAAATTCAGTGGCTTCCCTAAAATATCCTCAATTTTATAGCCAAACATCATTTCTGCCCCATGATTAAACAGAGTAATGCGTTGAGTGCGATCGACTGAAATAATTGCATCATTGGCGATTTCTAGAATTCCTGCAAAACGAGCCTGCGATTTTTGTAAAGCATCTGTTCGTTCAGTCACAAGAATTTCTAAACTTTCGTTAAGTTTTTTAATTTCTTTTTCGGCTTGTTGGCGCTGGTAATCTATCTGGTTCAAAAAGCGAGCCGTCCCCAAAATGAGAATTGAGAACGTGAAAACCATAACAGTTGAACGCAATGTATAGCCAAAATTAGCGTTATACCAGCCTAACTTTTGTCCCTGAAGAGTGAACCAGTTCAGTGTCACTGGAAAGATCGTGGCCCAAGGCAGCAACCACCGAACCATGACTCCGCCAACTAGGGGACTGGTTACTACTTGCATTAATCCTTCCTTGGGGCGGAGCCATAAAATTCCTCCATAGAGGATGAAAAATGTGACGATCGCGTTTACGGGTTGAGTCGTCGTAATTGTGGCCAAACGTTCAAGAATATCGACATTGAATAGGTGTGCAAATAAAGCTAGTAGAGAAATTAAAGCTGCAACACTACTAAAAATCTGAGCCAACCAAGTAATTCGTTGGGATTTTTGCCCTAACAGTAGCAGTGCTACTCCCATCAGCACAAAATTTAGGGCGGTATTTATTCCCATTCTTCCCGGATAAGGAGTCGCTGAAGACACGAAATCTCGGAAAAGCCACTCATCAATACCCAGCTTCCAACCAAAAATATACTGGCTCAGCGTCAGCATACCGACGATCATTATCAATCCGGCCATCCCTTGAGCGATGCGATCGTGCAGTCTGGTTTTTTGGTACTGCAACAATCTCAAAGAAACTCCAGCCAGCAAAAAGCAAATTGCCGTGTTTGCTTTCATGGTCGAAGTCATACCGGGAAAACCGGTTTTGAGTAGGGAGATGTCAAATTGCCAACCCAACAGCACGAGACACCCGATCGCAATGACGAGTAGACTTGCCATTTGAGAACTCCGCTTGTTCATAAATCGGCTGCTTGGCTTGAAACAATGTTCTTCTAATGTTACGCGAAGCGAAGAAGGGCTACCACGGGGGGACTGCCCCTAGCTGAATAATTCATATTTTTTATGGTTGCGCCCCCTTGCCAGCCCAATATCTCCGGGTTCGCAGGATTTCTTTGTGGGTAAAATGACTCTTTTAACCGAATAATTAAACTATACTATTTGTGCATATGTTTATATTCCTCTAGCAGGAAACTAGGGAAATCAGTATGATTGTCGATAGAACTAGCGATAGAATTAGCGATCGAGCTACCAACTACCGAGGCAATATTTTAATTGTTGACGATCTGCCTGATAACCTGCGTCTGCTCAGGGATACTTTGAGGGCAGAGGGTTATAAAGTTCGTAGTGCCACGACAGGTGCAATGGCGCTCAGAGCCGCCCAATCGCCATCGACGGAGTTAATCTTACTAGATATTAAGTTGCCCGATCAAGATGGCTATGAAGTTTGCAGACAATTAAAATCTGACGAGCGCACCGCAGAGATTCCAATAATTTTTTTGAGTGCGCTCAATGAAACTTTTAATAAGGTGCAAGGGCTGGCTGCTGGAGGAGTTGATTATATTTCTAAACCATTTCAAGTCGAAGAAGTATTAGCTCGTGTCGAAACCCACCTAACTATCGGAAGGCTGCAACAAAAACTCCAACAGCAGAATTTACGTCTCTTGATAGAAATTGAAGAACGGCAACGTCTCGAAGAGTCTCTCTTTGCCGAAAAGGAATTGGCTCAAGTGACACTGCAATCCATTGGCGATGGGGTTATTACTACTGATGCCCAAGGTAATGTGAGATATTTCAACCCTATAGCTGAGCGACTGACAGGCTGGAAAAATCATGAGGTTCAAGGAGTTCATTTCTCGACAGTCTTTCTAATTGTCGATCAAGTAACGCGAGAGCCAGTAGAGAATCCTATAAACAAGGCTCTATTAGAAGAGCGAATTGTGACCTTAGCTAGCAATACTATTCTGATTGCCCATGATGGAACCGAGTATCCAATTGCTGACTCGGCAGCACCGATTCGAGACCGCCAAGGTCAAATTATCGGGGCAGTCATGGTCTTTCATGATGTTACGGAATCGCGCTATCTCACCCGTCAACTCTCTTGGGAAGAGAATCACGATGCCCTGACGGGGTTAATCAACCGTCGAAGATTTGAGCAGCACCTAGTTGATGCGATCGCCTCTGTTAAACATAGCAATCACCAGCACGCTCTCTGTTATTTAGATTTAGATCAATTCAAAGTCGTTAACGATACCGTAGGTCATATTGCTGGCGATGAGCTACTGCGCCAAATCACCGCGCTTATTCAACAGGGAGTCCGTGCTCATGATATGCTGGCTCGCTTGGGAGGTGATGAATTTGGTATTTTGCTCACTCAATGTTCGCTCTCTCAAGCAACTCAAATTGCGGAAAACCTCAAAAACCTAGTGCATCAGTTTCGGTTTATTTGGAATGGCCAAACCTTTATCATCGGAGTCAGCATTGGAGTTGTTGCTATTGACCAAACCAGCCAAAATTTGATGGAGCTTCTGGGAGCGGCTGATGCAGCTTGTTATGCCGCCAAAGCCAGAGGCCGCAACTGTGTTCATATTTATAGTCTAGATGATAGCGAGCTAATTAAACAACGTGGTGAGAGACAGTTGATTTCCAAAATTACCCAGGCGCTGGAAACAAATCGTTTTTGTCTCTACTACCAAAAGATTGTCTCTATTACTTCTAAACCATTAGTAGAGCATTATGAGATTTTGCTCAGAATGCTGGACGAAAATGGAAAAATAGTATCTCCTAATGAGTTTATTCCCGCCGCTGAGCGTTACGGATTGATAACAGAGATAGATTGTTGGGTAATCGAAACTTTATTCTCTAATTATCACAAATTGCCGGAGAAAGATGTTCTTTCTCAAGGCTTGTATACGATAAACCTCTCTGGGGCTAGCATTAGTAACAATCAGTTTATGAGGTTTTTAATAGAACAATTTTCTCGTTACAAAGTTCCCCCACAAACCATTGGTTTTGAAATCACGGAAACGGCAGCGATCGCAAACTTTGAGCAAGCCAGATATTTCATGGGCGAACTCAAAAAGATTGGCTGTTGCTTTGCTTTAGATGATTTTGGCAGTGGGTTGAGTTCCTTTGCTTATCTAATGAATTTACCAGTGGATTATCTAAAAATTGATGGTGCTTTTGTCAAAAATATTAGTCATAATTTGATTTCTCAAGCGCTCGTTGAAGGGTTTAATGGTATTGCCCATGCGATGAATCTCGAAACTATAGCTGAGTTTGTCGAAGATGAGACTATCTTAGAAAAATTGCGGGAGATTGGAGTAGATTATGCTCAAGGTTATGGGATCGCCCGCCCTGTCCCTATTAACTTTAATCCCTAGCGATCGCACGATCGCCAGCGGGCCCATTGCCTCACGCCTGCCCCTTGTCTGGAGACATCCAAGAGTCGATCGCCCGCTGCTACAAGGCTAGCTCAATTTGCTGTGTCAGATTTAGATCGAATGTGCTGTAATTGTAAAGGATTGAATCTTCTATTGGAAATAAACCGGAAAATTTGCCATGAAAGCAGTTGCGTTCGATCGCTACGGTTCAGCCGAGGAATTGCAGTACCGAGAATTGTCCAAGCCGATCGCCAAATCCAACGAATTGTTAGTGCGAGTTCGCGCTAGCAGCGTCAATCCCGTAGACTGGAAAATCCGGAAAGGACACCTGCAACTATTAACAGGATTTAACTTTCCTCGAATAGTCGGTTCTGACATATCGGGAGTTGTCGTGGAAGTCGGCGGGGAAGTCACCAAATTTCAACCCGGAGATGAAATTTATACTTTCTTAAATCCCATCAATGGGGGTGCTTGCGCCGAATATGCGGCCGTGCCAGAATCGGATGCCGCCTTTAAACCGAAAAACATCACTCATGCAGAAGCAGCAGGAGTACCGATCGCAGGTTTAACTGCTTTGCAATCGCTCAGGGATTTGGGTGTAATTCAATCAGGAAACAAAGTATTGATTAACGGCGCTTCCGGCGGAGTTGGCACTTTTGCCGTGCAAGTTGCGAAAGCAATGAACGCGGAAGTAACGGGAGTTTGCAGTGCTAAAAATAGAGAATTTGTCAAGAGTTTGGGAGCGGATTTTGTTGTCGATTACGCGGAAGTTGACTTTACTCAACAGCCAGAAAAATATGATATAATTTTAGATGCGGTGGGGACAAGAACCTTTGCTGAATGCGAAAAAGTGCTGCAACCAGAGGGAGTTTATATCTCGACTTTGCCGATTTTAGACAATTTCGCACCGATGTTAACAAGCTGGTTTATATCGGGTAAAAAAGCTAAATTAATTGTCGCCAATGCCAACACCAGCGATTTAGGGGCTTTGCGGGAGTTAATAGAATCCGATAAAGTGGAGCCGATTGTCGATCGCACTTACAGCTTACAAGAAGTAGCAGCAGCCCACGCTTACAGCGAAACGGGCCGCGCGATCGGCAAAATTGCGATCGTGATTGAATAAAGAAGGCACGACACGGATTTTGACATGGATACACGGATTAATTATCGATCGTTCCTTCTACTGCTGATGTCAGAATAAAGAATGAAGAAGGAAGTCGGAGCAATTATGAAATAACTATTCTCAATTTCCAATTTCCAATTAATTACCACTTTCCAATTACCCCTTTCCTCTTCCCAATACCCCTTACCAATTACCAATTTCCTATGACTGTGCCCTCAGACTTGGAGACATCCGAACAAGGTTCCGACAACAACCTAGAACAAGTTAGCGAGGGAAATAGCATTGCACCCATCGCCGATGATTTAGAGGCTGTCAGTAACTTAGAAGACGAAGCAGTTAGCGAGGAAAATAGCATTGCACCCATCGCCGATGATTTAGAGGCTGTCAGTAACTTAGAAGACGAAGCAGTTAGCGAGGAAAATAGCATTGAACCCATCGCCGATGATTTAGTGGATGTCAGTAACTTAGAAGATAAAAAAGTTAGAGCTAAAAATAGCATTGCACCCATCGCCGATGATTTAGAGGCTGTCAGTAACTTAGAAGACGAAGCAGTTAGCGAGGAAAATAGCATTGCACCCATCGCCGATGATTTAGTGGATGTCAGTAACTTAGAAGATCAAAAAGTTAGAGCTAAAAATAGCATTGCATCCATCGCCGATGATTTCGAGGGTGTGAGTAACTTAGAAGAAAAAGCAGTTATCCCGGAAAATAACATTGCACTAATCGCCGACAGTTTTCTGGGTTCCCGCAACCTAGAAAATGAATATCTCGATGAACTTCCCGACGAAGTTGAAATGTCTTTATTCGAGCATTTAGAAGAATTGCGTCAGCGACTTTTTTACTCGCTAATTGCAGTAGTAATCGCTGTAATCGGTTGCTTTTTCACAGTTAAACCTATCGTGCAACTGCTCGAAGTACCGGCCGGGCCCGTCAAGTTTCTGCAACTAGCTCCCGGCGAGTATTTCTTTGTTTCTATTGAAGTAGCCGGATACAGCGGTTTGCTCATCGCCAGTCCGTTTATTTTTTACCAGATAGCGCTGTTTGTTCTCCCCGGCTTGACTCGCAAAGAACGCAGGTTGCTGGGGCCTGTGTTTTTCGGTTCGAGTTTCCTATTTTTGGGCGGTTTAGTCTTTGCTTACATTGCTCTGATTCCGGCGGCGCTCAACTTCTTTGTTACCTATGGGGCTGATGTTGTAGAGCAGTTGTGGTCGATCGACAAATACTTTAAATTTGTGCTGCTGTTAATGTTCAGCACCGGCTTAGCTTTTCAAATCCCGATTCTCCAAGTATTGCTCGGTGTTTTGGGCATATTTTCTTCCAACCAAATGCTTTCCGGCTGGCGGTATGTAGTCTTGGGAGCGGCAGTTTTGGGAGCGGTTTTAACGCCTTCTACCGATCCTTTAACGCAAAGTCTTTTAGGAGGTGCGGTGCTGAGCTTGTATTTTGGCGGGGTTGGTTTGGTAAAGCTTTTAGGGCGGTAAAAACTCCACCGAAAGATCGATCGACTCTCAGCAAAAAAATATAGAGACGCGATCGCCCGCGCCTCTATAATTACTAAAAGTTAAAATTCCACACCAAAGTTTTGTCAAAACTTTGACCCCGCGTAAAAGCAGGTAAAATCCCGCGACTTAAGGAGTGGAACACCCAAAATTTTAGACTAAGTTTCAAGCTCTCAGATTCAATACAAAAGTAAATCTAAAATCTAAAATCTAAAATCTAAAATCTAAAATCGACTGACTACATTCGGAACTGTTCGACTTCAGGAGTGTAGCCGATCGGCAAAATGTAATCCAGATTCTCGTGGGGACGAGCAATTATGTGATACGATAGCAACTTTCCGCCATCGACCTTTTTAACTGATTCAATTCCAGCAGCAACGGCTGCTTGCACTTCAGAGACATCTCCTCGCACTATAATTGTCCAGTAGGCGCGGGTTATTTTCTCATAGCGAACTAAAGTAACACGGGCTGCTTTCACCATTGAGTCCGCAACTTCTACTGCAGCGGGAAATCCTAAGACTTCAACCATTCCCAGTGCAACACCCATTACAACATTCTCCTAAATTTCACAAGATATCTGACACTCATTGTAGGTGAAATTGTTGACAGAAATTGGTTCGGATGATTTTGGTAAGCATGAAGGACGATCGCCCAAAATTTAAAAAGCCCCTAAAAAGCCCCACAAGCTGTTGCGGCATTTAAATCCCACAGCAGGGCGCGCGCAGCAAAGCCCGCCACACAAGACTTTGAATCAAAACAACTGTGCAAATTAGATGCGCCACAGCTTAGTTTCTCACCAGCGGCAAGTCGTATGACAAGCTCGCCGATCGATTTTCGGGACTTTGGGCTCAACTCATCCAGCCGCGGCGCGACACAAAACTTTAGGGAACTCCCCCAGAGCCCGGCTGTGGAGTCAATCGATTGCGCGATTTTAGATTTTAGATTTTAGATTTTAGAATTGAAGCATTGACTTGCGCGAGATAAATACGTTCGGCAAGTTTCATCGGATACAGGTTTTTTATTTCTCGATCCTGAGTCTGCGCGTTGGAATGAATCACGTGGCGGGTATCCTGGATGATGAAGGTCAATCTCAAATCTAAAATCTACTGAGTGATTCAAAACTCGTCTAGCAACCACTCCGAGGCTCTTTCACCCAAATCTAGAGGAACGCTGACAGCTTTACCCAAGCGCGGGCGATCGCGAGTAGTTACGATATATTCTCTCACCTGTTCTGTACTCCCCCAGCCGTTGAGGTAATTGGCCACCGCATCCAAATGCTCAAAATAATCAGCCTCCGTCATCGGAAAAGATGCCTGTTCTAGATATTTCCACATAACTTGCACAAAAATCTTGCCCCGCGTTCGCCGCAATCTGATATCGTAAGACTTTCCCCATTTTTCTAGCAGTAGCTGGTGTAAATCCTGGCCCGTCATGGTTGCTCCTGAGTTAATCCATTAAACAATAAAAGACAAAGTTCAAAAAATGTAATAATACTCTAATAAAGGCTGGAAGGCGCATTCTTAAAAGGAATTTTCGTTGCCTAAAATTTGTGCGAGCAGATTAACGGCAATTATCCCAGTTGTCTGCACGTAAAGGTTCGCGCTCCAGCTAACAAACAAACGTAACTTAAAACCGTAAAGGCAGGTCATGGCTCAATCTTCTGCTGGAAATCCCGATGTCCCCGATATGGGGCGTCGCCAATTTATGAATTTGCTGACGTTCGGTACAGTCACAGGTGTGGCACTGGGCGCACTCTATCCCGTTGTCCAATATTTTGTTCCTCCAGCGAGTGGGGCAGTTGGTGGCGGAGTGACAGCTAAAGATGCTTTGGGTAACGACATCATCGTTAGCGAATATTTGGCTTCGCACCCTGCGGGCGATCGCAGCTTAGCCCAAGGTCTCAAAGGCGACCCCACCTATGTTGTGGTGAAAGAAGACTTATCTATCGCCGACTACGGCATCAATGCAGTCTGCACTCACTTGGGTTGCGTCGTGCCTTGGAATGTTAGCGAAAACAAGTTTATCTGTCCTTGCCACGGTTCTCAATACAACAATGAGGGCAAAGTGGTGCGCGGCCCCGCGCCTTTGTCTCTGGCCCTGGCCCACGCCACTGTCGCAGATGACAAAATCGCTTTTACAACTTGGACAGAAACTGATTTCCGCACCGGCGAAGCACCTTGGTGGTCTTAAACAATTTTGGATTTTAGATTTTAGATTTTAGATTGGGGTCAGCGGTGAAAATCCAAGATAATTGCATCCCTAAAACAGTCTAATAATCCGAAATCCAAAATCCAAAATTCAAAATCTAAAATTCACGCATTGTCTGACCTTTGAGATTGAATACTCTAATGCCACAAACTAATTTATCTGCGATATTTCGCCGCAGTGCCAGGACGATCGCGAAAACAGCCTTAATTGCGATCGCAGCCGCAGGATTTTTCCTAACCAGCGACATCGCACTTCCCCAAGCAGCATTTGCTTACCCTTTCTGGGCACAGCAAACAGCACCCGCTACTCCCCGCGAAGCAACAGGTCGCATTGTTTGCGCTAACTGTCACCTCGGTGCAAAACCGACTCAAGTTGAAGTACCGCAATCTGTTTTGCCTGACACTGTTTTTGAAGCTATTGTCAAGATTCCCTACGATACTAGCGTGCAACAAGTTGTCGGCGACGGCAGCAAAGGTGGCTTGAATGTCGGCGCAGTTGTGATGTTGCCCGAAGGTTTCAAGATTGCTCCCGCTGACAGAATTCCCGAAGAAATGAAGGAAAAAGTCGGCGATCTTTACTTCCAACCTTACAGCGAAACCCAAGAAAATATTGTTTTAGTCGGCCCAGTACCGGGAGAACAGTACAAAGAATTGGTATTCCCAGTTTTGTCGCCGAATCCGGCAACTGACAAGTCCGTTCACTACGGCAAATACCAAATTTATGTGGGTGGCAACCGCGGCCGCGGTCAGGTTTATCCTACTGGCGAAAAGAGCAATAATACAGTTTACAATGCTTCGGTAGCTGGCAGCATTTCTAAGATTGCTCAACCGGAAGCTGGCGGTTATGAAGTGACCATTCAACCTGCAGAAGGTGCAGCCGTTGTTGATACGATTCCCGCAGGCCCAGAACTGATTGTTACCGAAGGACAAACAGTTGCAGCAGGCGAACTTTTGACGAACAATCCTAATGTGGGCGGCTTCGGTCAAAAAGACGTGGAGATCGTGCTGCAAAGTGCCGATCGCGTTAAAGGATTGATGGCTTTCGTAGCTTTGACCATGCTGGCTCAAATTATGCTGGTTCTCAAGAAGAAACAGGTCGAAAAAGTTCAAGCTGCTGAAATGAATTTCTAAACGCGGCTGTAATTAGTTGGGTAAGGTACTATGTGCACACCCAACTATTAGGTAAGTAGGGCGGGGAATCCCCGCCTTATTGTTTGATAAATAACCAGTAAAATAATGTCAATTGATGAGAAAATAGTTGAAGTAGGCCCGCTGCAATGGTTTTATCGGGAAACAAATCCGGTTAACGAAACTGGTAAACCCCCCGTACTGCTGCTGCACGGTTTGCCGTCCCAGAGTTTTACCTGGACTGTAATGATGCCGGATTTGGCGGCAAGCGGATTTAGATCGATCGCCCCAGATTGGGTGGGTTACGGGCGATCGACAAAACCAGACAAGCGCGACTTTGCCTACACTCCCGATGCTTTTGTTGACGCCCTCACAGGCTTTATTCAAGCTCTAGAATTAGACCGATTTTACCTCGTTGTCCAAGGATTTTTAGCTTCAGCCGGCATTCAATACGCTTTACGCAATCCCGATAAAATTGAGCGTCTAGCCGTTATCAATACACCAGTTTCAGGAAATATAAAATTGCCTTGGAAAATGCAGCAGTTGGGGCTGCCTTTTATTGGCGACATGATGACGCAAGACCCGCTTTTGGTTGACAGAACTCTCGAAGGTGGCAGCGGTCAGACAATATCAGACAAAGATTTAGATGTTTACCGCCGCCCGTTTTTGAAGAGTTCGGATGCAGGTCGATCGCTGATGAATACAGTCCGCAATATTCAATTGCCGCAGTCAATGGCAGAAATTGAATCCGGCTTGAAAGGATGGACTAGACCAACTTTATTTGTCTGGGGTTTGACAGATCCTTGGCTGAGTGTTGAACCTGCTAAAAAGCTAGTCGGTTCCCTGCAAAATGCAGAGTTAGTCACACTGGAACAAGCGGGGCATTATCCTCAAGAACATTGGTCAGAAAAAGTTGGCGATGCTGTGATCACTTTTCTGCGCCGCCAGGAGGTAAAATAATATTTTGTACATAACTCTCGGTGCTGGGTCAGCGAAGCAGAGCCAAAGCATCTGCGTTTTCAGGCAGAGCCTTGGAACGAACACGAGCAACCCCGTACCCGCCCTGTGCCCGCTCGCAACGAGCAATCTAAAATCTAAAATCTAAAATCTAAAATCGACATGACTCGTCCCCGTTCAATTTTTGCCTTGATGATGGCGTTTTTGATGGCATTTCTGGTTAGTTGCAGCAGTGTCGAAGCAAAAGTTCCAACGACTTACACAGCAGCGCAAATCCAGCAAATAGAGCGCTATGTTCCTACCCTGACAGATTTCCGATCGCGCATGGACAAATTGGGCACCCTAATTCAAAAACGGAATTGGGTTGATACCAGAACTTACATTCACGGGCCTCTAGGCGACTTGCGGAACACCATGAAAACCGTTTCTGCGAGTTTGTTGCCTAGTTCTCAACAACAAGCTGTTGATTTGACCAAGAGTTTGTTTGCCGATTTGGTTAACATCGATCTTGCTGCTAAAGACCTTGACTATGCAAAAGTCACGGCCAGCTATCAAAAAGCTGTCAGTGATTTCGATGCCTTCTTGCAGTTAATTCCTAAAGCTTAATTAGCCTTAACTCACATCTGGCATCCAGAACAGGCAAGATGCCTGTTCCACAAAGAAACAATCAGTTTTCTTGTGCGGGTATCATTCTCAAGAACAGGCAAGATGTCTGTTCCACAAAGAAACAATCAGTTTTCTTGTGCGGGTATCATTCTCAAGAACAGGCAAGATGCCTGTTCCACAAAAAAACAATCAGTTTTCTTGTGGGGCGGGCATCTTGCCCGTCCGAAACAGGTTTATATGGACAAAACCTAGGAAGCAGTTAATCTAAAATCTAAAATCTAAAATCTAAAATTGAATGGTTCGTGTTGCAATTATTGGTTGCGGTATTGTTGGGGCTTCGATCGCCTTTGAACTAAGTCAATTTCCCGAACTGAAAGTTACTGTGTTCGACAAACAGCCGCCTGCAGAAGGTTCTACTGGCGCGGCACTCGGTGTTTTGATGGGAGTTATCAGCCACAAAACTAAGGGCAGAAATTGGCAGTTGAGGGAAACTAGCCTTCAGCGCTACGAAACTTTGATTCCAGAATTGGAAGCAGTTACGGGGCGAAAAATTCCTTTTAACAAACAAGGAATTTTAATGCTTTGTTCGGAGGGAGAGGATTTAAGTAAATGGGAAAAATTGATAGCAACTCGTGAGTCTCAAGGTTGGAAATTGGAACTTTGGGATCTGGAACGAGTGCGATCTCGCTGCCCTCATCTATCTTTAAACGATCGGATTATTGCTGCGATTTATTCGCCTCAAGACCGGCAAGTCGATCCGACGGCGCTAACTTTGGCTTTGGTTGAGGCTGCTAAACTCAAAGGAGTTAATTTTGAGTTTGGAGTGGAAGTTCAAGGCATTACTGAGTTGGATTCTCAGGTGTCTGAGATTCAACTCCCATCTTCCATTACTGTCAATAAGTCTTGTGGAACAAGCATCTTGCCTGTTGCTGAAAATTTCGATCGACTAATTGTGGCGGCTGGTTTGGGTTCTGCTGCTGTGACTGCATCGTTAAATCAGTTGGTTGACATTCGCCCGGTGTTGGGACAAGCGCTGCATTTGCTGACGCCCAATCCTGTAGGAAACCCAGATTTTAGCCCGGTAATTTCTTGCGATGACGTTCACATTGTGCCTGTGGAAAATCAGGAATATTGGGTGGGGGCGACGGTGGAGTTTTCCGAAAATGGCGGGGAAATTCAGGCGAATGCTGATATGTTGGCGCAAGTGATGGCGAGGGCGATCGCACTTTGTCCGGCCTTAGCATTCGCCTCAATCATCAGGAAATGGTCAGGATTGCGCCCGCGGCCGGAAGGGCGACCGGCCCCAATTATCGAGACGCTTCCCGGTAACGATCGCGTTCTCATCGCCAGCGGCCACTATCGCAACGGTGTTCTGCTGGCCCCTGCAACAGCGCGATCGATTCGAGAAATGATTTTGCAATAATTAACAAATGTTAATATAATCAAGATAGCAATTCATATCTTACATCTAAATATGTCCGACAAACCTTTAGGTAAACCGCGCTCTTTGTGGCGAGTAATTTTGCTGTCTGGAGTCAGCTTGCTGCTATATTACGGATGGTACAAATGGATTATTCAAGAAGAATTGCGTCGCTATAACGGCAGCGGTTGGTCGGGAACCCTTTGCTTGCTTCCCTTTGTTTTAGGAGTAGCCGTCCCCCAAGCTTTGCGAATATTCGACCCTGACGTTCCCGGATGGTTTGGTTGGTTTTCCTTGCTGGGTATTGCTTGGATTTACATCGTGCAGTTCAAACTTTACAAGACAGTTAACGAATTGTACCGCCAAGAAGGAATCAAAGAACCGCTAACAGTTTGGTGGATTTTTGTACCAGGTTTAAATTTAGTTGTCGGCTTGCGGCAAATTCACTTTTTGAGCCAGTTTTGGGCGAGAAAACAGGGAATTGAAGTTAAGGATAACTTAGCCGAAAGTATTCCTTTTCTGTCAGCTAACGCTTAAATAAATTAAGCTCCAATCGCTTGACGCTGCGAGTAAATTTCTTCTATAAGCAGGTCACGCAGTTCATCCGCAATGTCCGTGGGAGGGTTGCCTGCGAGGGCGCGTCCAATCAGCCGTTCTGCTTGCCGGAGTTGGGCACACTCAATGGCAAGTACGGCGGCGCTCCGATGCAGTATAGAACGAGTAGGCTCAAAATCCCACTCGTTTGCTACTAAATCCGCTGCCGCCCGTTCTTTCGCAAAGGCGGCTCTGGTGAGTGCAGTCACTTGGTCGATATCACCGCACTGACGGGCGAAAACTGCTCGATCGACCAGTTCCATTGCTTCATGGTGAAGGGCTTCTACGGTCTGCATTTTTTGACGATCCGTGCTTTGGGAGTACCGAACTCAATTACAGATACATAGCCAGGAGCTACGTCATCTGAAGGGCGGATTTGTTCTAATTTTATGTTAACTCTGGCTTGAATAATGCTGTCAGAACCTTTACGAATGCCGGAGACTTCTAAGCGGGCTTTGCGCTGAAATAGCGTGCCTGGATCTTCGAGCGAACCCAGCCAAAAGTCAAAACCTAACCCTTTACCTTTGACAGAACGTTCGATGATGGTGAGTCCAGTGAGGTGAGGCATGATCAACGCCGCGATACCGTAGGCTCCATATTCAGTGGCAACTTCTCGATCGGCATTGAAGCGACGGATGGTATCATCGATCGCATCCCATTGAATTTGGATTTCACAGGGTTGAATCCCCTCGATTGTCAGCTTCACAGGGATAGAGTGTCCTCCATCGTCGAGGCAAACGGCGGCGGCATCTGCACAGATGGCTCCGAAGGTGAGTGACCAGCCTGGACGTTCGGGCTTGTTCTCGCGCAGGTCATTGAGGGAGAGAATTTTAATCGGGTTAAGGTGGGTCATCAGAGGAGATGGCTCCGGGCGATCGCATCTCCAGAATCATAAAGCATATAGTCTTCAGTCATTTTGTTCTTTTAGCGGGTTCACCCGAATTTATGGTTGAAAACCAAAGTATTGGTAAACCCGCTCTTACCGATGACTCTTCACCAGAACCGATTCGGCAAATCCGCCAAAATGAGTTTGAGTTCCGGTTCATTAACCCGCTTAATTGCTTTAGGAATACTTACCCACTGCCGCTTTCTCTTGCTAGCTTCCGGCCAAATTTCTAGAACTGCTTGCACTTGCATTAAAAATACTTCTACCTGACAAGTATAGCCGGACTTTTGATACTCGTAAGTTCCCAGCAAATCCGGGAAGACTTTACCCAACAAACCTGCTTCTTCCCAAGCTTCCTTGGCAGCAGAATCTTGGGGAGTCATGTCAGGTTCAATTAATCCTTTGGGAATCACCCAGCGCTTGCTAGCAGAAGAAGTAATCAGCATTACTTCTATTTGTCCGTCTTGAATGCGATAGGGAATTACCCCCGATTGATCGACCAGTAAAGCGATTTTTATACTCATGATTTCTGCAATATTTCTGGCTGCAAAATCTGCTGCAACTTGATTGACATAGGACTAAAGAAACCGGGTTTTTTGCCGACTCTCCGGGCTACAGCGCAGGATTTTCGTAAAAAACCCGGTTTCTCGCCACCCGTGCATAACTCCGATTAATAGCTGCCAACTAAACAATAAAAACTGCACGCCTGATTTTCTACACTTCCCAAGTTGAGACAGCAATAAATTGGATAATAAACATATTTGGCTTTTCCTGTCTGTCGAAAATAGGAAATTCCCCTGCACTCCCACTGAACAATAATATTATTATAATAAATTCGCCAAATCCTCTACCGACAAGCAGATAAAAGCCGATCGCCAATATCTGCCTTTATCTGCGTCGGTAGGATTTTACGCCTAATCTTTCTTCGCCTTAGCCTCCAAATTTTCCATCCGACTCCTCAAATCTTGATTCTCCTTTTTCACCTGGTCTAATTCCTCCCGCAACTGCTTTACCGCTGCATCAGAACCAGCATTTTTCTGCACTCTTTGCACAGCTTCATCAGCCATGCGGCGGACGCGGCCATCGGGAGTTTGGTCAGCTAAAGAACGCAAAATGCGAATTGCTTTGCGAGTTTGCATTTGTCCCAATCCCACTACTACAGAGACTTGAGTCAAGAAAAACGTCTCTTTAGATAATTCTGCCAATCGCTGCAAAATCCGTTCTAAATTGACCTTCGTTTGACCAGTCGAAATTGTGCCCAAAGAGCGAATTGCAGCCAAGCGCAAAGCTTGCGGAGTACCGGCGGCTGTGTATTTCAAAATTAAATTCAGCGCATCTTCAGAAGTTTTCATCTGCGCCAAACCGGATATCGCACCCGATCGCACTACCTCATTCCACCCCTGACGCTCTTTGAGCACCAATTTTAACTCTTTGAGTACCTGTTCGTCGGTTGGTTTTTCGTCGGGGTTAGCTGCTGAGATTCCGCCAATAGCAGTCGCTGCTGCTGCTTCTACATAATAGCTGTCGTCCCCTTTTTCGACGATCGATCTCAGCGCTTTATAAGTTTCGTGAGTTTGAATTTTACCCAGCGCATTCACCACAGCGCGACGAACACGAGCATCTTTATCTTTTAAACCACTTACTAAACCTTCAAAAACTTGGTCGAGTTTAATTTCAACTAACTGACCGGCAACTTCTGCCCGTACTGCCCAGAACGGCTCTTTCTTGAGAACTTCTGACAGCGTTTTCACAGCTTCTAGCCCTCCCTTCTTCGCCAAAGCTTGGGCAGCGTAAATCCGGGAAACCGGGTCTGGATCGAACTGCAACTGAGCTTTTAGTTCCGCAACTCCATACTCTAACACAACTGTTTTTAAGTATTTATTGCCGACATCAAAACTGATATATGCAGGCTTCTGTTCTAGGGGGAAATAGAAGCTTTGCTCGCGCTCATGCACTCGGACTGTGAAAGTTTTTAGGTTCGGGGTTGAACGTGCCCAACTGTCATCGTCTGCTTCTTTTTCTGGCTTGTAACCGAAGCCGATCGGGATTTTTAGGTCAAAGACATCTTTGCTGTTGCTGTTGCCATTCTTGCTATCTTTTACCTGAGTTTGGGTGACAGTAACTTTTGCTAACTTGCTGTCGCCATCCCAGGAATAAGCAACTTTATAATCGGGATGACCGCCGCGATAAACGTACTGGTCAAACAAAAACATGAGATTGCGACCGGTAGCCTTTTCTATCGCCCTGAGCAAATCGATGGTTTCTACAGTTTTGTGAGCGTTATCCCGCACAAAAGTGTGAATTGCTTTGTAAAATAATTCGTCGCCCAACTCGGCACGAATCATGTGATAGACGCAAGCACCTTTTTCGTACAAATGGCGATCGTACAATTCGATTGCTTCGCGGTAAACGTGAGTAACAATGGGGCGGCGGTAGCGGGAACTATCTTCAGCTAAATAATTGCGGGCTTCATTTAGCATATAGTAAGCCGCGTCTTCTTTGCCATATTCTTTGTCAGTCCACAGCACCTCGGAATAAGAAGCCATGCCTTCTTTCAGCCAAGCGTGAGACCAATGTTTAATTACTACTAAATCGCCGAACCATTGGTGAGCTAGTTCGTGGGCGACTAAGCTTTCAGTACCGCGATTGTCGAGGGCGGCGCGTTCGTCTAACAAGCACCTATCTGTCAGCAAAGTTGTGGAAGTATTTTCCATACCGCCGAAGATAAAATCATCGACGCAGACTTGAGCGTATTTGGGAAAAGGGTAAGGATAGCCAAATGCTTGAGAGAAGAATTCAATCATTTGAGGCGTTTTGCCCATGCTGCGCTTAGCGTCTGCTTCGCGGCTCCTTTCCACGTAATAATTAACTGGTTTGCCGTTCCATTCGTCTTTAATTTCGGCAAAATCTCCGACTGCTAAGGTCATTAAGTACGTCGGGTGTACCTGGGTTTGGGACCAGTGATAAATTTTATCGTCGCCTTCGTTTTTTGTACTAATTAATTCGCCGTTGGAAATAGCAAAAAGTTGTCTCGGCACTTGCACTCGAATTTCCGAAGTTGCCAACTGTCCGGGATAGTCGAAACAGGGAAACCAGAAACGGGAATCTTCGTCTTCGCCTTGAGTCCAAACTTGAGTAGGTTTGTCTGGATAGTGTTTGTCCGGGCCGACGAAATAAAGGCCACGTTGGGGTTTTTCGACCCAGTAGTCGATCGCAATTGTAATTGGTTGGTAAGCTTCTGTTGGTTCGTGTAGTTGAATTTGCAGCACTTCGCCATCGCTGTCGAAATTTTGCTCAATTTCGCCGACTTTTACTGATTTAATATTCAGGTTGACAGCATCTAAGGTTAATTTGTCAATACCGCTGCGGACTGGATTGATGCGGATGCTGCAAGTGCCACGAAAGCTTTGTTTGGGAATATTCAGCACTAAGTCGAGGAAAATATGCTCTACTTGACCAGGGCGATCCGGATTGTAATGCGGCCGAGCACCGGGCATCTCAAAGGATTTGTGAGCGTTTTCAGAATCGAAGTAAGTATTTGACATTGTGATGGCAAAGTTGTGAGTCGAGCGGCGATCGCTGGCAGCGCCGATCCGGCTGAACTGCCAGCTTATTATAGAGTAGCGCGTCCTAGCTGCTGTTGTCGCTAATTTGTTAAAAACTGGGTCTATCGTTGAGGGGATGGAAAATATGATTTTTTCGTTACAATAGTCAGCAAGGTTAATGTCTGCAATCATCAGCCTGTAATTGAAATTCAGAGGGAAATCTGTATGACAGCTACACTATCAGTTCCCAATTCCATCGAGTCTTGGCTGGGCGACGAAGCCGAAGACTTGCTCACCCATCAAGCAAAAGTTCCTAAAGATTTGTTGCACCTGCCGGGCCCGGATTGGGTCGATCGCATTTTTGCTCAAACCGATCGATCTCCTCAAGTTTTGCGATCGCTTCAGCAACTCTATTCTAGCGGACGCTTGGCAAATACCGGCTATTTATCCATCCTGCCAGTAGACCAAGGAATCGAACACTCTGCCGCCGCTTCTTTTGCACCGAATCCCATTTATTTTGACAGCGAAAACATCATCAAACTAGCAATCTCTGCTGGCTGCAATGCTGTCGCGACAACCCTGGGAGTTTTGGGAAGCGTATCTCGTAAATACGCGCACAAAATCCCTTTCATTGTCAAGCTCAATCACAACGAATTGCTAACTTATCCCAATCAATTCGACCAAATAATGTTTGCTTCAGTGGAGCAAGCTTGGAATTTGGGAGCAACAGCAGTCGGAGCCACAATTTATTTTGGTTCCCCGGAATCTACGCGACAAATCCAAGAAGTCAGTCAAGCTTTTGCTCACGCTCACGAATACGGCATGGCGACAATTCTGTGGTGCTACCTCCGCAACGATATCTTTAAACAAGACAAAGATTATCACGTTGCAGCCGATTTAACCGGGCAAGCAAATCACTTGGGAGTGACAATTCAAGCTGACATTATCAAGCAGAAATTGCCCGAATGCAACAACGGTTACGAAGCTGTTGCTAAAGCAAGCGACAAGACTTACGGCAAAACCGACAAGCGCGTTTATTCGGATTTGACAACGGATCACCCGATCGATCTAACTCGCTATCAAGTGCTCAACTGTTATGCGGGAAGGATGGGTTTAATTAACTCCGGCGGTGCTTCCGGTAAAAGCGATTTTGCAGAAGCAATTCGCACGGCGGTAATTAACAAGCGGGCTGGCGGCTGCGGCTTAATTTCCGGTCGCAAAACTTTTCAGCGTCCCTTTGAAGAAGGCGTAAAATTGTTCCACGCCATTCAAGATGTTTATTTGTCGCCTGAAATCTCGATCGCCTAAAAATTTCCCGCACTCAATATCACCACCTAAACCTAGGGTGCACTAGGCGTACAAATCCCCCTCAACGTAAGGTGCAGAGTGTGCACCTTACGTGATTAAAATTCTTTAATCTAAGGATCGCGAATTAAATAACTTACAATTTTAATTGTTATTGTGGGATGGGCGGGACGCCCATCCCACAAACTTGTGGAAGTTATTTAATTCTCATTCCTAAGTGCCAACTTAGCTGTAATATTAATACGAGCTGAAAATATATAGAGACACAGTATAGAATTTAAAAATGCCGCACAGCCTTGTTTTAAACCTGCTGCCAGTTGCACCAATTCCATCCCAGTTTTTAACGGGGCGACATCTCCACGCTTTGTTTTTGAATCTTGTGAGTGCTGTAGACAGCGATTTGAGCGCGTACCTGCACGATCAATCTCATGAAAAAGCTTTCACTTTAAGCCCTTTTCAAGTAAGCAGAAAAGAGGCTTACAAAAGCAGCACGCCCCAGCCACAAAAGAGAGTTTTGCCTCCGGCTTCCCGCACAATATCTCCGGCCCTACAGTGGGAACACAAGCAAGCTATTCAGGAAAATACGCCGATTTGGTGGCGAATTTCTCTGCTGGATGACGGTTTGTTCGATCGCCTAACTCAACTTTGGCAGCAACTTAATTTCGCTCGCCCCTGGCATCTGGGCCCGACAAATATATACATTACTAATATTTTGAGGGAACCGCAATCCAACCAGCCGTGGGTAAACTTTTGTAGTTACACCGAATTGTTCGAGAGAGCTTCGGAAACTGAGCGCCAAATAGCTTTTAGTTTTTGCACTCCTACTAATTTTCGGCAAGGTGTCTACGATAGTGCTATGCCCACTCGTGAGAGTATTTTTGGCAGTTTAGCGAATCGCTGGAACAAGTACAGCCGGATGGCGATCGAACCTACTTTCACAGAAGCTATTTTTCCCAGTTTCTTCGATATCAGAACAGAAGTTAGTACGGATTCTCGCAGTAAATTTATTGGCTGCGTCGGCGATATTAGTTACCGAATTATGGGAGATATAGCTCCTGCTACTATCAAGCAAATTAACACTTTAGCAGATTTTGCGCTTTACAGCGGAGTCGGGCGAAAGACGCCGATGGGCATGGGAATGACGCGCCGATTGCAGGTTTTTTAATCATTCACTTTTTGGCTGAATTTCACTAACAATTTCATAAACATCAGTGTCTGGTATTTTCGCAAACAAAGGCGCCATCTGCTTCAATATTTCCTGATAAGCTTCGCTTTGATTGGCTGCCATATCTTCTACGCTTTCCCAAAAAATGATGGCAATACCTTTGTCTGTATTGGGCAATTGCAGCAGGTATGCTCCCTTAAAACCTGTGGCATAAGTTGCAACGGCTTTTTCAAAAAGTTGTTCTGCAGCTTCAAATTTTCCTGGTTTAAATTCGCCAATGGCAACGTAGGCAAACTGATGTCGGAGAAAGTCGAGAAATTCTGACATATCTTTTTCCTCACTTAATAGCGATACACTAAGTTATATTTTACCCGATCGCCCGAAATTTGTGAATATGGCTGTTTATAAGTCGATCGACCTAAAAAAACCTCACAGCGCTCTCTCTCTTATTCTGCTCTATCCAACCAAACCATTAAATCGGATAAACTAGAAAATCCGACTACCTCCTCCACCAAACTCTCTAATTGCTCAACCGATAATTCCCCAATCCGCGAAACTACATCGGGATTTACGGCTCCTACACGTCGCTCCAGCAGACGCAGAATTAATGCTCTTTGGCCTGCTCTAATCCCTTCTTGCATCCCTGCTTGACGGCCTTCTTGCATCAATTGAGCCCTAGCTCGCTCCAAACCTTCTTCTATACCTCTAGAAACTATTCCCCGCTGTTCTTCGATCGCCGCTTCTTGGGCTTCCATATCCTGGAACTCTTTCAAGCTTAAGTTAGCTTCATTGGCAATTTGAAAAGCTTTTTCTAGTTCTGGAACTGTTTCCATTGTGGCTGGGATTGTTTCTAGATCGGGAGTGTGCTTCATAAAATAAATCCATTTATCAGTCAAACTTGTGAGTTCATCTAACTCTTTTTTGAACTTCGGCAATTCCACAAAAAACATTTCAACTTGGAGATGGGGATAATCAAATAGTTTCTCTTTTTCCTTGAACACAAAATGAGAAATAACATCAGGTTGTTCTTTAAACATTTCAAAATCAGTGATCGTCAAAGCAATTACTGGTTTTAATCTAGGATAACCTTCTCTGATTTTGAGTTGGTTGGCATAGGTTTTGGCTAGGTTGTAGACGACTCGTTTTTCAAAAGCGGCTACATTCAGAACTTGCATTTCAATAATTACCGTCTTGTTGCCCGTAATTCGAGCTTTGACATCCAAATAACTATCTTTGAGTCCGCTAACGGTAGCAGCCGAGTAAGGGTCAATAATTTGCAAGTCTTGGATGATTGGCTCACCGGCGTAAATTAGAGCATTTAAGAAGCTGATGAGGATGTCTTGGCTGTCGGTGGAACCAAAGATTTTTTTGAAGGCAAAGTCTGTTTTAGGGCTGATAAATTTCATGATATTTTTCCCGAACTGTTTTATTGATTTATGAAAAATTTTGAGCTAGTGCGATCGCTTCGGGGCTGCGAAAACTGGGTAGCTGCAATAGCCCACTTGAATTTATGAAAATACGGGTGATATAAATTTAACATACAAGTAAAAATAAAACCAACATAAAAGTAACAAAAATGACCAAAATATTAGTAATTGAAGACAATAACTTAATTCGAGAAACCGTATTAGAACTTCTGCAATCGCGCGGTTTTGAAGCTGTGGGTGCTGAAAATGGAAAAGTCGGTATCGAGTTAGCAGCCGAAATTCCCGATTTAATTTTGTCAGATGTCATGATGCCGGAACTAAACGGTTTTGAAGTATTCGCAGCCGTGCGATCGCACCCTGCAACCGCCAGCATTCCGTTTATTTTTATGACAGCCTCCGAAATGGAAAAAGCCCTGGAACTCAAAGCAGACGGCTATCTCCAGAAACCTTGCAGCCTCGCAGAAATGCTTGCGGCGATCGCCACTCAACTAGAAAAACCGACAGTTAGCAACCCACAACATCAAAAAGTACAGGACAATTCTGCACCATCAAATCTCAGCTTGCGCGCCAGCCATCAAAAATCTCGGTTTGAGATTGCCTCGGTTTGCTCGCAATAACACGCACAGTAACGTTATTGATACATAAGTTGAGGGAATTTCAAATTGGTTCCCCCCAGGGGTGGCTTAGACTGGGTATGTTGAATTTGGTTAAATATTTATGAACGCACAACCCAAAGGCCGCCTAGTTTGGAATCACTCTACCCACCTTCCCGGTTTGATACCAATTTTAGAGCGCCTCACCCTAAAAATGGGCATTCAAACAGTCACTCCCGGCGTCATCAACAAAGTTAAAGGACACATCCCCCGCATGACATTAAGAGTGTCAGTACCCATCCGCGGGGGATTTAAAATCATCGCCAGACAGGGCAAAACCGTACAAGAAGTCTTTATATTAACGACTCTCACTCAAGGGGACTTGGAAGAGACGATCGCCCAAACCCTACCCAAGTGACAATTTTTCCTTAGCAAGCAAAGCCCGAGCCCTAACTGAAGTAGTTTCATCGCTTTGGGTGATTTCCTCAAGTCGGGCCGAAACTTCCGCTAACCAATCCGGTTTAACAGTCGCAGCACCCGCCAAAGCTTGCAAACCCCCCGCTGCTGCGTAGCGCACCACCCATTCTGGATCTCGGGACGCTTGCAGTAGCGTTTTCACAGCGCGAAGTTGAGCATCTGCAATTTGTTCTGCCGGCATCAATTCCCAGCAAATCGTCCCCAAACCCCTAACCGCCGCCCGCCGCACGCTCAAAGCAAAGTCATTCGCCGCTGCATCGAGCAAAATCTCCAAACCCCTGGGGTCGCCAATTCCCGCCAAAGCCCGAACAGCCCAAGCTCTCGCCCCGTAATTGTAGCCGTCAAGCTGTTCTAGAAGCGGCAGCACCGCAGCTTCTCCGAGTTTAATCAGCCCATCAACGGCTGCAACAGCAGCGCCTGGGTTGTTGTAACCGAGCACTGTAATTAAGGTAGGAATTGCTTGTGTTGAGGGAGTCGCCGCCAGTGCTTTGACCGCATTTAACAAGCCCTCGGAAGAATCTGCTTTTTCGACAGCCTGAATTAGTTCTAATGCCATTTATTTGTAAGCTTTACCGTGACTATTGTAATTGTAGGTTGGGTCGTAAATTTTTGACCCCACCCCAACCCTCCCCTTATCAAGGGGAGGGAGTAAGAAATTTACAAATGATTTAGGATGGCTATATTGTAATTGTAGGTTGGGTCGATCGCGCGATCGAACTTTTTGCAGCGTGCGTGAGGCGCGGCGATCGACTTAAAAAGCTTACTCTGCTCGAAGTAGGACAGTCTTAGGAATGAGAATTAAATAACTTCCACAAGATTGTGGGATGGGCGTCCCGCCCGTCCTTTTTGGACGGGCGGGACGCC
>NZ_JAUBOR010000041.1:0-45415 GCF_036700305.1 Microcoleus sp. Z1_A1 | reverse complement strand
TGGGATGGGCGTCCCGCCCGTCATGAGTGGACGGGCGGGACGCCCATCCCACTTTCAAGAGTGGAAGTTATTTAATTATCATTCCTAAGTGATTGGGTCGAGAATTAAGCCTGATGTTTTTGATAATTTAAGAACGATCGCACTTTGCTCAAGAAAGGGCGATCGCTCTTAAATTATTCTTTCCAGTAACGGGTTAAAATCCGCATTACTTCGCCTGCGATCGGGGACGGTAAAGGCGGGCTCCATTCACCAACTTCTGCAAAACCCAAAACGTGCAGCAGATTGATGAGGCTTTCGACTCCTTTGGGAATCCCGCAAATCAACAATCGGATCGGTTGCTTGCCGGTGGGTGCGTCGGGAATTTCTTCGCGCAGGAGTTCGGGAACTGACTTTGGCTGTGATATCATGAGTTTTAACTACACAATAGTCGGATAGCTATCGCCCTTGAGTTTTCGAGGCAAAGGGGCGATCGCTTTTCCGTTTTTACATCCTCAGCATAGTTCATTCGCTGCTGCAAGTCAAGCGATACGACTAAAAATATTGCCGATACGGCAACACACGTGTTAGTGAAGGTTGCAGGATGCTAACATCACCTTGCAAAGTCCTGGCTAGTAGTTGAGCACCCGCAGTGATCCGTTGGAAATTGGCAGTTGTAATGGCCGATCGCAATATCAGCAATAAAGAATTGGCGGCTAGAGTTGGGATGCACCCAACATCTGTTTCTAAAATCAAAACCCGCCGCCGGCTGACAAGAATTGATGAAACAACTCTTGATGCTCTGTGCAAAGCACTAAACTGCCAACCGGGCGATTTAATGGTGTATGAGGAAGACCAGCCCGATCGCACTTAAAAAACCGACTGCGATAGTTAGTAGTGTTGACAGCGACGCACCCTACACATTCGTGAAGCGAAGCTATCCCGTAGGGAATCGCACAATTTCCACTGCAAAAACGCGAGCAAACTCAGCGACAAGGATCGATCGCACTCGATCGACCTCAATTCCGGGGATAAACTGCTCTAAACTGCCAACAGGTCGATCGGGAATCCCGCAAGGTACAATTTGCCCAAAGCCGGCCAGATCGGGACAAACATTTAAAGCAAAACCGTGCATCGTAATCCAGCGGCTGACTTTAATGCCGATCGCCCCTAGCTTGCACCCATCCACCCAAACCCCAGTCATACCGGGAACCCGCGAACCCTTCAACCCCAAAACTTCCAGCACCCCCAGCAGCACTTCCTCCAACTGCCGCAAATACCAGTGCAAATCAGGCTGGTGACGGCGCAAATTTAAAATCGGATACCCCACCAATTGGCCCGGACAGTGGTAAGTCACCTCGCCGCCCCGCTCAACTCGGTGAAGTTCCGCCCCAGTTTGGCTTGGGTCAAATTTCAGAAATTCCAGCTTTGCTCCCATTCCCAAAGTGTAAACCGGCGGATGTTCCAGCAAAATCAGGACATCTGGCAAATCAGGCTTGTCGCGGCGTTCTTGCACGAGTTTTTGCTGAATTTCCCAAGCTTGGGAGTAGGGAACTTGTCCCCAATCGAGGAGCAAACAGGGTTGTGCATTTAACTGTTGAGGGATGAGAGGAGAAATCATGCAAAAAAGTCAATAGTGTTATTACGGAATATTGGCGCAGTTTAAATCAAGAATTGTCAACATATAATAAAAGATTTGGAAGATAAGTGTTTTCGAGAATACATAGTGCTACTGTATAAAATATACCGAAGTTACAGAAGGGAGGGAGCTCTATGAAGCTTGTTATCCAGGGTAAAAATATAGAAATCACCGATGCGATTCGCGAGTACGTCAATCAAAAGGTGGAAAAGGCAGTTAGCCATTTTCAAAATTTGACTACAGAAGTGGACATACATCTATCGGTGGCTCGTAATCCCAGGATCAATCCTAAGCAGACTGCTGAGGTGACAATTTATGCTAACGGCAGCGTTATTCGGGCTGAAGAAAGCACGGAAAGCCTGTATGCCAGCATAGATTTGGTTGCCGACAAGATAGCTCGTCAACTGCGGAAATTTAAGGAAAAACGCCACGACAACAAAATCCAGAGTAGTGTTAAAACGGTTACGGCAGTTGAAGAACATCCTGTAGTAGCGGATCTAATTGGCGATCGAACTCCCGAACTTCCTGCTGAGGTGGTACGGACTAAGTATTTTGCTATGCCTCCAATGACTGTGCAACAAGCTTTGGAACAATTGCAGATTATCGATCACGATTTCTATATGTTCCGTAATGCGGAAACAGACGAAATTAACGTACTCTACGAACGCAAGACTCACGGTGGCTATGGAGTTATCCAACCCCGGCACAGCAACGGTAACGGTAATAGCAAAAATGGCAAAACTGCCGAAAGCGCTACATCTGAAAAATCGAGTGTTGCAAAAAGCTAGATAATTGCTGAGTGCTAATTGTTAATGGCTGCAAGTCGTTAGCAAAAAAGGACTAAAGTCCTTACTACGAACCACGAGTTTTTAGTAAGGACTTTAGTCCTTTCTTGGTTTTTTAGAGAATCATGACTGAGGTGCTGACTACGAACAAGTGGTAAAATCTGTCTTTACCAGCTAGCTGTATCTCGCGACTAAATCTTTCGCTGCTTGTCGGTGTTTTTCTACCAAACTCGGCGGGGAAAGCACTTGGGGGCTATCCATATATCTTTGCACCCACAGACTGAATTCGTTCTCTGAGCGATCGGGCAAATCTATCTGATAATTAACATACAGCAGCTTGCCAAAACTGTCCCTGGGCCGTTCCTTAATTTTTTGTCGCGGGTGTCGCAGATATCCCTCTAGACTCCTTGCGCTGTCTGGGGTGTAGAATGGAGGTGAAACTAATTGAATGGAATGTATGCGGAAGTTAGTTTTCTCAGATACAGAAATGTTTTATCGTGAGCTAAAGACAGCCTTGGAGCAAAGTGAGCAAGTTGAAGTTATTACAGACTACGAGCGATATTCAGACCTTCCAGAGAAGTTAAAAACCATTTTTGAGTTACACAAGAACAAATCGGGAGAGTGGGTAAATATAGCTACAGGCGCATTCATCCCTTCTTCTGCTGGAGTTACTACAATTAACTACTCTGCCCTCTATATTTTTGCTGGTGCTGGTGCAGGTGCTATTCTTGGATTTATAGTTGGTGGCCCTGTTGGAGCAGCAGTTGGCGCTGGTATCGGAGCCTTAGCTGGAACTGTTGCTGTTGCGACATCAAGCGGAAGGCATCATGTAGATATAGAAATTGAGGCGAATGGTAAACTCCGGCTTAAGATTAGCCCAATCGATTGAACAACGTGACACTCCCCACTCGCTGGGGAAACTAATTGAATGGAAAGTTTGTTAACTCTGGGGTCAAGTTTGATAATCTGTGTTGGTGATCCCCACTGGCTGGGGAAACTAATTGAATGGAAACTGACCTGCATCGGCGCAATGGTCGCACCAAATTTGTTGGCCCAACTCCCCACTCGCTGGCGAAACTAATTGAATGGAAACGCGCGGCCTGCACTGCGATTTTCGCGCCAATATCGAAGAAACCGGGTTTTTTAGCTAATCTGCTAGATAGCAAATCATTTTCGTAAAAAAACCCGGTTTCTGGCCACCCGCGCGCCACCTAACTTTTAATAGCTTCCAAAGTTTTGAGTGCTTCTGCAACGTGTGCTTTGAAGTCTAACATCGAGTCAAAAATATGCTTGACAATGCCTTCTTTGTCAATGACATAAGTTACTCTACCGGGCATAATCCACAGGGTAGCTGGAACTCCGTATAATTGCCGAACTTTGTTGCCAGTATCGCTCAGCAGTGTAAAGGGTAGCTGATATTTGGCAGAAAATTGCTGGTGCGATTGTTGCGAATCTTCGCTAATTCCTATGACTTCTGCGCCTGCGTCTTTGAAGACTTCGTAGCTATCTCGAAAAGCGCAAGCTTGAGTCGTGCATCCGGGTGTGTCGTCTTTGGGGTAAAAGTAGACTATGACGTTTTTTTTACCTTTAAAATCTTTGAGGCTGACTGATGTGCCAGTTTGAGATGGTAAGGTAAAATCGGGTGCGGTGTCTCCTACTTTGACGCTCATGTTTTTTTAACTTAGTAGATTTGTTGGCGTGAAATTTTAACTTTTGTTATTGTACTGTTTTTTTGAGCAATAGTTCGCAGTTGCGATCGCCCGATTCGGGAGTATCTGAGATGTTGCACCATTCTCAATAAGCTTTTTAGGAACAGGCTTTTCGGCCTGTTCCACAAAGAGTGAATTTTCTTGTGGAACAGGCATCTTGCCTGTTAAGCGAGAATTGTGCAAGATGTGAGTTACTACAAAGTTATTTGTTATCTGCCTTTGGTTAAATTTTTTAATTCCCGCCAGATTGGAGGAATTTGGCCGGAGTGTGTGCGGGGCTGGGTGAGGATTCCTTGAGTCGGACTGAACAGTAATGATAGCACAAATAATCCCGATGCAACTAAAACTATTGCGGGGCCGGATGGCAAGTTATAAAAGTAGCTGAGATACATTCCGCTAATGCTGGAAATAACTCCGATTATTGCGCCTAAAATCATTACTTGGTGCAGACGAGTGACTAGGAGATAGGCGGTACTTGCAGGTGTAATTAATAGGGACAAGACTAGCACGACGCCAACGGCTTTGAGGCTGGCAACTATGGTGAGGGCGATGAGTACCATCAGTCCGAAGTTGAGCAGGTTTACTGGTAAACCTGTTGCTTGCGCTCCTAATGGATCGAATGTGTAAAATAGCAGTTCTTTGTAAAAGAATACTACAACTAATAAGACTACGGCGACTATGACGGCTGTGTCGATCGCATCTTGGGCGGTAACGCCGAGGATGTTGCCGAAAAGAAAGTGGTTGAGGTCGATTTTGTTGTCTTTTTGGACGATCGTAATTAGGGTGATGCCGAGGGCGAAGAAGGCTGAAAAGACGATGCCCATTGCCGCGTCTTCTTTGATTGTCGATCGAGCTTTGATCCAAGCTATGATTACTGTACTCAAAACTCCGGCAATGAAAGCGCCGACAAAGATATTTGCTCCGAGGATAAATGCGATCGCCAATCCGGGCAAAACCGAGTGGCTGATGGCGTCTCCGAGCAAGGCCAGCCGCTGTACCATTAGGTAGCTGCCGACGATCGCGCAGACGATGCCGACTAGAATGGCAATTACGAGCGATCGCTGCATGAATCCGTACTGCAACGGCTCAATTAAGGTTTGTATCATAAAATTATCAAATCAAAGTTAACTAATGACTAACAACCAAAGCAACCCGGTTTGAGCCGAGATGTTGCACCATTCTCAATAAGCTTTTTATGAACAGGCAAGATGCCTGTTCCACAAAGAGTGAATTTTCTTGTGGAACAGGCATCTTGCCTGTTCTTGAGAATGGTGCAAGATGTGAGTTTGAGCCGAGATTTTCGTTGCCCAATTCAAGATTATCAAAAAAACCGGGTTCAAGAGTGTAACTCCTAGATTATTGACATACTCACCGACCTGAAGGTGCGGTGATTCCTAAGCCTCACAGCTTAGGTTTCTGCTTCTTAGCAACTGCCTCTACCCACAAGGAGATTTGGTCTTACGTTCGCTCCACAGACTAACCCCGCAAGCCCTGCGGTTTTATGTGTCGAATACCAACAAAAATCTTTGTTGTTTGATTCTAGGGGTGGACTGCCCATTGCCCTGTCCTCTTTTCCCGGTCTACCGATTTTTCTTCCCCGTTGCAGTCATTGCAAGCTTTGGTGTTAGGGTTTATGTCTCCATCGTCGCGGGTGGGTCATTGACCAATTATATTTTAACATAAAGCCGTCCTAAAAGGACGGGGTTTCTACCCAATTTTTTAATGACTGCTGGCTAATTAAGCTGCTTGTCCGGCAAAGAACATTACTTGTCCGCCGTAGGCGCGGTAAAGGTTTTCTTTTGTTAGGACTTCTTGGCGGGAACCAGCGGCAATCAATTCTGTATTGAGCAAAATTAAATCGTCAAAATTGGTGATTGATTCGCCTAAGTCGTGGTTGACTACTAAGACTATTTTTCCGGCATTTGCTAGCTCGTGGAAGATGTCAAAAATAATATTTTGAGTTTTTTGGTCAACGCCGACAAACGGCTCATCAAAGCAGAAAATAGCGGCTTCTTGGGCTAAGGCTCTAGCTAGAAATACTCGCTGTTGCTGTCCGCCGGAAAGTTGTCCGATCGGTCTGTCTTTGTAAGCACTCATGCCTACTCTTTCTAAGGCATCGGCAGCGGTGCGGCGGCTAGCTGCGGAGAAGCGGCGAAACCATCCGGCTTTTCTGACTCTTCCCATCATCACGACATCCCAAACTGTGGCGGGATAGTTCCAGTCAATTTGCGATCGCTGGGGCACGTAGGCTACTGTTTCGAGTCGATCGGCGATCGCTTCTTCGCCCCAGGTAACAGTGCCGCGATCGGCGGGAATTAAGCCCAACATTGCTTTGATTAGGGTGCTTTTGCCGGCACCGTTGGGGCCAATAATACCCGTCAGCCTTCCCGGTTTGACGGAAAGATTGATATCTCTGAGTGCCTCTACCGTGCGGTAGTTTACTGCTAAGTGCTTAACAGCGATAATTTCAGTGTCCGTAGCGCTGTCTTTGAGGTGGCAAACCATTTTAGACCAAGGATTCTCGTTGGGCAAGGCGGCGGTATTCATGGCGGTGAGTCTATCTCCTTTTTATTAAGTTTACTGTAAAAATGAAAAGAATATGAAATCATCGGTAAATAGGAATAATCTGGAACGCACGAGAGGTAGATAATGGGACAGTGCAAGCTCGAAACCCCTCAAACCATAGGTTTGGCGGCGAAAATCTCAAGTCGGTTAAAACTGATATCTTCCACCCTTCTCAAGAACGGGCAAGATGCCCGTTCCACAAAGAGTGAGTTTTCTGGTGGGGTGGGCATCCTGCCCGTCAAGAACGGGCAAGATGCCCGTTCCACAAAGAGTGAGTTTTCTTGTGGGGTGGGCATCCTGCCCGCCCAGAACGGGCAAGATGCCCGTTCCACAAAGAGTGAGTTTTCCTGTGGAACAGGCATCTTGCCTGTTCCTAAACAAGTTATTGAGAATGGTGCAAGATGTGAGTTAAAACCGACGGCGATTGTGAAGCAATCCGATAAAGGGGAGTTTAGCCGTGAGTCGGGGATTGAAACCGCCGCCCCTGGATGGGACAAGTCCAAGGCATTTTGGATTAGAACTATTGCTTGCGGCATTTTGACTGTGGGTTTATTTAGTTGCGCTCAAACCCAGGGCGATCGCCTCTCTCCACAGGCAGATGCTAAACCCAAGGTAGTTGCTACCAGCACAATTATTGAGGATTTGACCGATCGAGTAGCGGGCGACGAAATTCAGTTAACAGGAATTTTGCAGCCGGGAACCGATCCTCACGTTTACGAACCGGTGCCAAAAGATTCTCAAGCTTTAGAACAAGCTAACTTAATTTTGTATAACGGTTACAATTTGGAACCGGGATTAATTAGAATGATGAATGCCGCCGGAATTAAGGCGAGGAAATTAGCAGTGGGGGAAGTTGTCAAGCCTTTGCTACTGAATAAAGAAGGCAATACTGTACCCGATCCGCACGTTTGGGGAAATGTGGAAAATGCCGTTCAAATGGTGGAAGCGATTCGGGATGCGCTAATCGAACTGTCGCCGGAAGATCGGGAGAAGTTTACGCAGAATGCTGTGAAACTTACTGAAGAGTTAAAACGCTTGGATAGTTGGATAGAACAACAGATTAAAACTATTCCCGAAAATCAGCGCAAATTAGTCACAAGTCACGATGCTTTTCAATATTACAGCCGCGCCTACGGATTGGGAGAGGCTAACAGTTTGATCGGGATTAGTACCGAGGAACAGCCGAGCGCTCAAACGGTGCAAAAGTTAGTAGAATCGGTGAAAGCTGCGGGAGTTCCTGCTATTTTTGCCGAAACTACAATTAACCCGCAACTGATTAGAACAGTGGCGGAGGAAGCGGGGGTGAAATTGGCGGCGCAGCAACTTTATTCCGATTCGATTGGAACCCCCGGAAGCGAGGGTGATTCTTATGTGAAAATGATGTCGGCTAATACTCGCGCCATCGTCGAAGCTTTGGGGGGGAAATACACGCCGTTTGAAGTTAGCAAGTAGCAAGTAGGGTGCGTCAATCGATTTTAGATTTTAGATTTTAGATTTTAGATTGAAGCCTTGACCCCACGGATAAATTGGGGGGCGTGTTTATCGGATACAGGTTTTCTATTTCTGGACGGATGAATCCGGGGGCTTGTATCCTGATGCTTTCGGTCATCCTTGATTCCCAATCTAAAATCTAAAATCTAAAATCTAAAATAGTCTGACGCACCTACAAGTTTCAGTTTACCTGCTTCGACAAAATTAAATTGAGCACGTTCAATTCGTTGGAACTTAAAAGATATTTATCTGTAAAAATCTTTTCTCGACTTTGCTCTAAACTGTAGCTTCTAAACACGATAAATGGGAAATCTCGATACTTGTGTCCGATCGGCATTACACTGTCTATAGGGTAGATCGATCGCACATAAGCCGACAAAATATCCCGAAACCGCCTGTCTTCCGGTTCTTCCAGTTGGCTGTCAGCAAAATACTCCTGCATTTCCTCCCCGCTGACAAAAGCAAACAGCGGTATGGCATAATAGCGATCGAACTGCTGACTCTGCTCTTCAAAATACTGAGTTTTCTCGACTTCGCTGTTGAGAAATTGCAAAAGCTCGATCGCACCTCCTCTAATGGCCGATCGTACATTCTCCGGGGACGAATCGCTATCCCTAATTCGATACATTTTGTCCAGCAACTTCTTCTCTAGACATTCCTTAATTTCTCGATGAAGCCGAATCTGGTACGTTTCTACCAAATTTTGCTTAGCTAGAGGTACGAGCAACAAACTACCGCAAACATGACCGAGTTCTAAATTATCATAGCTCAACAAACCATCAAGAGGATTGCACTTTTCCAAAAACTTACGATTAAAATCGTCCCGCATTTCCAGATAAAAATCGCTCTTTTGACGAGAATTATCAGAATTTTTCAAAACATAATCCCCGCGACTCAAAAGCTGTTCCAGGCTCGTATAAACCTCCTTAAACAACATATTGCCTCGCTGGCTCTCGCTCTTTAATGTCTTAATTAGAGAAGCCATTTTGCTGCTAAAAGTATCCCCAACTGCGGAAACCGACTTACCGCCGATGGGAATCATCAAAAACTTTTCCCTACCTAAATAACCGTATCCCGAAATTCGCGTCATCACCGCCGTCTTCAGAATTAGCAATAAATTCAACAAACTCAATTTGCTTTCTTGCAGGGAAAGTTCCGCATCATCAGCGTAATAAACTGCGGTATCAGATAGGTAAAAAACTAATTCTTTGTCTTCACCATCAAGGGTTTTACCGTTGTCATATTCTCCGCGTCCCCGATAAATCACCTGTATGATTTCCATCAGATTTTTCTCAATTTGGAAGCGGGGAATATCCACTAAAATATGCTTAGTTTTTGGGAAAGAAAGTCCGCGACTTCCCGATGCAGTCATAAAGATTACTTTAGCTGTATTTTTGTATTTATGTATTTTTTCTTTCTCCTCTTCCGAGATATTCGCGTGAATTTCCAGATAATCGGTAAACTGCTCAAACTTTTCGCGACTAGCTTTAATTTTTTCAATTAATTCGGCTAATCTTTGCTTGTTTTGAATATATACTATAATTTGTTCCACACCGGGGATTGCTAATCGCTGATTGATATCCTCAATTATTTCAGATTGTACCCGCTTTACTAAATTACTATTTTGTTTTAGAGGCGCATCTTCACTGTATTTAACAGTTTCGACAAATACCTTATAAGTTATCTCTAAACTGCGCGCAGGGTAGGAATTCGCATTAATCACCTTTGCAGCTAGATTGTTAAATTTAAAAGGAATAACTTGTAAAGGTTGAATTTCTTCCGAATCTTTCGCTAACTTTTTAAAATAGATTTTGTCCGGTTCCGGTGACGTGTTATCAAGGTGCTGTTTAATCACATCGCAGTCCACAATCGAAGCATCTGCGACAATAATTTTAGTATTAAAACCATGTTCCAGCTTGTGTAACTCATGTTTTTTGACAATCTTGCCAATTCCGGCTAAAAACTCAACGCCACCATCATCTCCCGTAATTTCATCTATCATAATAAAAATATGTTTGATGCGACTGGATATTTCTTGCATTTTTCCAGAAATAACTTTTTTTGCGATTTGATTGTAAGTATCTTGAAATATTTTTTCTAAATGCTCTAGGGTATTTTGTCGGTTTTCTTTCATCTTCACCGATTGAATAGAAACTGTAGCTACGATATTACTAGATACCTGCTCATTGATCAGCGCGTATATACCTTCGCAAATGCTCTTGAGCACTCCATTTCCTTTGGGGTTAACGGGTTTAATTACTGTTTCTCCCTTTTTTTCAAGTTCTGATTGATGATATTCCTTCCTCTGAATTTCTGAATTATCCTTGAGGTAGCGAACAGTTTTTTTGGTGAAATCTTTGCGATAGCTATTCGATGCGTACTTGACGGTACAGTGTCCTGAATTACTTTTGATGATATCGGCGTTAGTGTTGATACAAAATAATCGATCGTCGCACAGCAAACCAGTATTTTTATCTTTGAATTTTTCGATAATATCCAAGTTTACTTGCTTGCGGGGACTGACGTACAGAAATAAGAAACCGTCGTCGATATGGCTGCTTAGGAAATTGGCGATCGCAGTTGTTTTCCCAATTCCCGGATTCCCCGTCAAAAAGATATAACTTTCATCAGATTGAAGCGCTTTCACAATCAATTGAGCATGAGCATTTCTCAGATGTAATCCGCGATCGATTTGCAAATCATTTGCCAGTTTATCTGATATAATATCTATGGAATTAGCAAAATTATCAATCCGCTCTGTATGAGGTACAGGTTCAGTGACATTTTTACCAATTCCTAACAGAGCATCAACAAAATTTTTGCCTTCTTTAAAACTGCGAGCCGCGTTTAGTTGAACAACATCCAAAACTTCGCTGCGAGCATCGCTAATCTCTTTACCTTTCGCTTCATTCTGGTAAATTTGGGCACAAGTTGCTAATAACTTAATTTTGTCCTTGCGTAGGGAAATAGCGCTAATATTGCGATCGCCATAACCAACCACATTAAACAAAACCTCAGCATCTTGTCCCAGAATACCTGTTTGTTGCAGAAATCCATAGAAGCTGTGAGCGTAGCTACCCGCCTGAATCAGCTTAGCGCTTTCCTTATCCTTATACTTAAAAGCTGTAAAATAGCGTTTTAAATCCTCCGAGAAATCCACACCTAAAGTGCTGGTATCCATCCGCAGATTAGAAAACACACTTTTCGATCGCAAATAGCTAATTTCTCTCATCAAATATTTTCGTATCACCTCTATTTCATTGATATCCTCCGGTTTTGGAGCTAGCGTCGGAGAAAACACAGACAAATCAACGCAGAGAATTCTAAACTCATTTCCATACTGTAACAACATCAGCGTATCAGCCTGCAAAAACTCACCCTTTTTCGAGTAGCGGCGGATGTACGAGTTAATCTCATCATCTGATAAACTAAGTTGGGCAGTTGTCAACTGAGACAATAGCTCTTTAAACGCTTCTTTATCACCCTTGTTATAGGTTCTGATACTGTTAGCATCACTAAAACTGCACTGACAATACACAATTTTCAACCGCTGCAAATTCCAGCCAGTAGAGTTGACGTACTCCCGGAAAAAATTCAACCCACCCAAAAAACCTTTTTGGACAAAGAACAAACTCCATTTTTCAACTATTTCAGCATCTAAACTAGCCAGCAGATTGGCTTCTCTAACGATTTCCGCCGTCATCTTTGGCAATTTGAGTTTATGCAAATCTAGACGATAGGAATCACCAAAATTATGAGCTATATTTTCCCGCTGAATATATGCCAGAATCCCGATATTAAATCCCACCTCAAACAGCCGCCCAAAATCTTCACCAATCATGATTAATACCTCCCTCACCGACATTCAATACTTCTCTTACCTTATTCAAAAATGCCAGGGAATTAAAATCTGTGCTACCGCCAGCATGACTAAATATAGACAAAGCACCAACCGATTCATCGCCAATAATTCGCTCGTAGGGGTCAAGTTTTAAACTAATATTGTGACGAGCTTCATACCGAGAAAAGTGGAATATTGTTAGATAATGTAGCAAAGTATTTTTGATTGCACCATCATAAATCAAACCTTCACGAATATCTTGATCGTCTAGGATACCTTGATAGATATTCAACAGAGTCGAGTAAGAAATCACACCGTTATAAAAGTTTTTTTCCTCCCTGACTCTAATTCCGTTAAACAAGTTGAAAAACATCACAGCTTGCTGACTGGTATCTGCAAACAAGCTTTCAAGCTCCATTGCATCCTGAATATAAAAGGATTTTCCCTTATCGCCGAGGAAACTGCGGACATAGTATTTGTCAAAGAATATCGGATAAATTTTGATATCTCGGCGCTCTCCTTTCAAAGTTCGGAGCAATTTTTTTGACATGAAAGACAATTCCTCATCTTCCTCAGTCTTGGTAATATGCAACCTACTCATGTAAGGTGCTTGGGAAATATATGCGAAATTTCGATATCCTTGCTGATAAAGCTGGCTCATGACATCTTCAAGGATTAACGGCTCAGAATAAAGACGACTGACACTGTAATTTTCGGAAAGTGTTTTCAGCATTTCAACTTGAATTGTGCTATCGTCTAGGCGATTGATACCGACAACTTCTCCGATTAAACTAGCTTGTCTTTGGAAGCGGTTTTGATTACCTTTTTTCGCATCACTATCTCGACTGGAAACAACAATAATTGCTAACTTGTCTAACTCGGAAGCTAGCTGAACATTGTCGTCGAAGCGAAACTTTTTAGGAAGGATTGAATACAGGGAACTCAAGCCGTTACGAATTGTGAAACCATTGGGCGTTTTTCTAATCCGAAATCCTTGAGAAGTTGAGCGTTGTTTTTGACTCAAAACATGAGACAACGTTTTGGAAAGATTGGCCATAAATTTTTCTGACGGCGAAGGGTTTTTGTCGTCGCCTTCGTGAAGTCTCACCATCGGAATAAATAAGTTGCCCGCAGTATTTTCAAGCAATATCCTCAGACAGATATAGGACAGCAGCAGCATGGTAAACTTATATACAAAAATCGCGGCAGGTTGTAAACCTTTATCACCGCTGTCTAGTCGTCTGTTGTTATACCGGAATAACAGCAACTTATACTGCTTGAAAAAATTGTTATATGCACTCATCCGACTTTCGGGAACTGAAGCTACAGGCAAAACATCGACATCTTGGATATTGTATTCCATGCTGAAATTTTGGCGTTCATCAGTAGGAAAATAGCGGACATCTTCTATGGTGATATTGACTGGTAGCTGACAAATAGATCTTTCATCGACACTAGGATCTTTGACGGTAATATAATGGAGCGTTTGCTTGTAATTTCGCTCCATAATTTCATTAAAAAATTTACCAGTAGTCAAAATATTGTCAATATCCTCTACCAGACCAATTTTGAGGTTTACGTGTCGCGTTTCTGTTCGGGTTGGTAAAATTGTTTGACGCTCCAGAAAGCCTTTTAGCATTCTTCTCAGATGCGTAATTTTGTGCTTTATATTAAACTGATTAAATCCTTTAATAAAGTTGCGAAATAGCTCTCTTTTTGCCTCATCATCAGAACCTTGTAGGACTGGCAATACTCTTTGCTCAAATATGGCGATCGGCTGATAATTGAACTCAGATTCAGGATCGTAATCTTTTGCTAGTGGATTGCTGCGGGAAGCAAACACAAAATAGTATAGTAATGCTATTTTAAACACCTTGCGGACGAAGGTTTCGCTATTAACATCTTCGGCAAATTCTGCTTGATGTTCTTCACTGTCTGGATTTAGCAGATTTAGATAATATTCAAATACATCTTTTCCACCGCGCGCTTGAACTGAGTTATCAAATTTGACTTTGAGTCCAAAAATAAACTTACGTTCGTTACGAGCATTGTCGGTACTTTCTCCCAAATAACCTTCTACAATGGCAATAATTGGCAGAAAATCTAAGGCTTCCGCTCTCGCAAATATCTCTCTGTAATTAACTCTAATACCAGCATAATTAACCTCGTGATCGCCATCAGATTTACTTGGATCGTTGATATAATCTTCTATCAATCTGAGGCGACGAATCAAGTCTTGTAAGTAGATGATTCCTACAGTATCTGTACTGCTATCGCGAATGTGTTCTAGCAGATAGTCCAAATAAATAATCTTAGCTTCTTTGTTAATTTTCCCCAAAGTTTCTTTATCTACCAGTCGGATTAATTTGTGAAAATCCGAGTCAGGATTTTTAACCATCTCATCAAGACGGTGGTTAAGGTCTTCTTTCTCACTGCTAGTCTCGGCATTTTCATTGATATAGTTTTGCAAACCCTGCTTGAGTTCTTGTTCAAAAATATCAGTATTTCGGACGGCAACGGTCAATTTATGCAATTTTAAAGCTGCATGGCTTCCAGTACCTCGGCTTTCCAAAGTTAGCCTTTCTTTTTGTAAAGAAGTGTGGCGGGTGCCAAAATCGTATTTAAAGCCTAACTCTTGGCCGTTTCCGCGAAAATAGGGTGAGTCTAAGGGACTAATCAAACTAGCGACAAACCTTTCAATCGAGGTATTTTGAGGCAGTTTAGATTCTAATTGCTGCCGCAAACACTGTTGAATCTGTCTAACTTGACTGCCAAAACGCTCCTCAATTTCCGGCGGTAAGTTAACAGTGGCAGAATCTGCTTGGGGTTCAAAAGAACCCAAGGGTTGCCGCACTTGCTTGTTGGAAACATCCGCAGCAATGGTGTCAATATCAATTAGCAAGCGGCGGCTGTCTTCTGATACGCTAAACGGGTTTTTAGTCTGCAATGTTTCTAAAATCTTGTCCAGCAAATCGCCATAGTCTACTGGCACTAAATCGCTGGCATCCAATCTTAAGATGTTCACCCTGTTAACTCCTTTAAAAAGCTTGAATCCATTCTTTCACGTCGTACTCAGTCCAAACCCCATTTACCCAATAAGGATCGGATTCCACCAATTGTCGCACGGCCGCCTCATCTTCCGCTTCGTAAATTGCAAAAACTTTTGTTAAATCTTTTGTAGGCCCGATCGTACTTAACACGCCCGATTCCTTCTGCTTAGCCAATCCGGCTAAATGAGCGTCTCGAAACGGAGCGCGTTTTTCGAGAACGTCTTCGCAGTAACTTCCCCACATCACATATTTGGTCATATTTTTTAGCCTTAGATGAATTTGTTTAAAAGTTATTGTACAATAATAGTAGCAGGATTTGACGAGTTTTTATAGGGTAAAATTGATTAACCGCAGAGGGCGCAGAGGTCGCTGAGGAAGAGAGGGGAAGAAGAGAGAGGTTTGTTAGAGAGAAGGAGGTTACTATGACTTTATTAGACATTCGTCTGCTGACAGTTCATGAATATGACCGGATGACGGAAATTGGTATTTTTGACGAAGATGAACGGGTGGAATTACTAGCAGGACAGATAGTAAAGATGGCAGCAAAGGGAACAGCTCACGGTGCGGCGATTGCGCGCACGAAGATATTATTGGATAACCGTTTAGGAGAACAGATTTTTGTGCGGCTGCAAGACCCGGTTCGGATGAATAATTACTCGCAACCTGAACCGGATATTTCTGTAGTTATACCAGATCCACTTTACTATGAAGACCACCATCCAATTCCTTCAGAAATTTATCTGATTATTGAAGTTGCGGATACTACGCTGAGAACGGATTGCGGGATTAAAGCGAAAATTTATGCTGAGTCGGGAATTACTGATTATTGGGTTTTGGATGTGAATAATCGGCAACTCCACGTTTTTCGAGAACCGAGTCAGGATGGTTATCAAAGTCGGGTGATTCTTGCGGATGGTGATAGTATTTCTCTTTTGCGGTTTCCTGATAGTTCTTTTTTTGTGCGGGAGATGTTGCGGCCGTTAAGTTATTAACTTGTTCAACAAATTTAGGACTCGCTTGGCCACAGAAACCGGGTTTCTCTGTTAATAGTTGGTTGATGGCGGTACATCTTGGAAGAAACCCGGTTTCTTAGTCTTTGCGTGTAAGAAATCGAGAGAGGGCAGGCACTTTTAGCACCGCCCCTACAATTAGCTTCTCAAACTAACGCCGAATTTCTCAACTAAAACATCGCGCACTTTTTGTTGGGCCGGTTCGACATCGGTTTCGCTCAAAGTTCGATCGCCCGCGCGGTAAATTAACCGAAAAGCCAAACTGCGCTGTCCCGCCGGTACGTTGTCGCCCCGATATTCGTCGAACAATTCCACTGAATCCAGCAAACTACCCGCCGCCTTTTTCATCGCACTCTGCATCTCAACAACCGGAACTTCAATCGGTGCGAAAAACGCAATGTCTCTGTCAGAAGCGGGGAAACTCGAATAATTCGCGAATTTGCGAGTTAAGTTGTGCGATCGCCCTAATTCACCCAACAGCACCGCTAAATCTAATTGAAACACGTAAACCTGCTCAGGCAAATCCTTTTCCTGCTGCAATTGCGGGTGCAACTGTCCAAAAACCCCTAAATGTTTCCCGTTTAACGATAACGCAGCCGTGCGGCCAGGATGCAAGCGTGTATTAGAGGAATCGCTTTGATATTCCACCGACAAACCCAACTCTTGAAATGCGCTTTCCAAAATACCTTTTGCCTCAAACCAAGTCAAAGGTCGATCGCGCCCTCCCTGCTGCCATTTCCACACAGTCGGATCGCCGCCAATAATCCCCGCAACTGCATCGGCTTCCTTCTTTGTGGGGAGTAGGGGTTGGGCATCCTGCCCGCCCTCTTCCTTCCAGAAAATGCGGCCGACTTCAAAACCGTTTAGTGCGCCATTTCCCTGTTCCAAATTGTACTGGAAAGCATCAATCAAACCCGACAGCATTTCTGTCCGCAAAGCCGAATACTCCACAAACAGCGGATTCGCCAGCACCACCTGATTGTCTCCCTCTGTTTTCACCAAAGAATAGTGCATCAACTCCGTCAAACCGGCCGCCCGAAAAGCAGATCGCACATTCCGAATTGCCGCGTATTCCGGTGACAGATAACCGGGTTCCGTTTTGCTGGGCAAAGTATCGCAGAAATTGTCATAACCGTGGAGTCTGGCAACTTCTTCAATTAAGTCAATTTCCCTTTCTAAATCGCGGTAACGGTAAGGAGGAACAGTTATCCCAAACACCCGTTCTTTTTCCGTTGGAACAACTTCGCATCCCAAGGCTGTCAGAATATTTTTTACCTCTTCCGGTTCCAGATATTTAGAACCGCCCGTTTGTCCTCTTTTCAACTGCCCCAAAACCAGATTTACTCGGTCTAAACGCAATTCGAGCGATCGCGAAAAACTCAAATCCTCGCCCGAACTCGCCGTTTTCTGCACCGTCGCAGTGCCTCCAGCCAACTCCAAAATTAGGGCAACAGCGCGGTTGCAGGCCGTCGTCAAGGCCGCCTGATTCACCCCCCGTTCGTAGCGGATCGAAGCCTCGCTCCGCAGGCCTTGAGCGCGCGCAGAACGGCGAATCGTTGCCTGGTCAAAAATCGCGGCTTCCAAAACTAAATTTTGCGTTCCTTCGTGAACTTCCGTATCTTCGCCACCCATTACCCCAGCTAAGGCAACAGGTTTGTCGCTAGCCGTAATTAACAGATTTTGAGCTTGCAAATTGCGGTTTTGTCCGTCCAAAGTTTTGAAGGATTCCCCTGATGAAGCAAAGCGGACGCCGATGCTGATATCTTGAGTACCCGTGAAAGATTGTAGGCGATCGCGATCGAAAGCGTGCAGCGGTTGTCCCCATTCCAGCAAAATGTAATTAGTTACGTCAACTACATTATTAATTGGCCGCACTCCCGCCGCCTGCAACCGCTGCTGCAACCAAGCTGGAGAAGCAGCAATTTTCACACCTTCAATTGCCGTGCCGATGTAAATCGGGCATCCTTGCGGTTCGGATATTTCTACTGCCAAACCAGGAGTTTCTTTGCCCTCAATCGCCACACCATTCGCTTCGGGAATTCTCAAACTCGCCCCAGTCAGCGCCGCCACTTCCCGCGCTACACCCACCATGCTCAAAGCGTCAGCCCGGTTGGCCGTTGCTGTCAAGTCTAAAATCACGTCATCTAAACCCAAAAGCGGGCGAATATCGCTGCCCAATTCGGGATTTTCTAACTCAAAAATGTGAATCCCGGCTGACTCTTTAGATAGTCCCAATTCTGCCAGGGAACAAATCATTCCTTCGGAAGGAACGCCCCGCAATTTAGCAGGTTTAATCTTTAAATCAATAGTCGATAAATAAGTGCCGACAACAGCGACAGGCACGTAAATGTCTGCTCTAGCGTTGGGTGCGCCGCAAACAATATTCAAAGCTTCACCAGAGCCGACATCCACTTGACAAACTCTCAATTTGTCTGCATTCGGATGCTGTTCGCAGGCGATGATTTTGCCCAAAACTACACCGCTTGCCCACGGGCGGCGGTCTTCGATATCTTCGACTTCAAACCCGGCCATTGTCAGGGTTTCGGCTAATTCTTCCGGGGATATCGACACATCCACCAATTCCCGCAGCCAGTTTAGAGAAATACGCATAATTTAGTCAGTAGTTAGTTGTCAGCGATCGGTAGTTATTAGTCATTAGTCTGCGCCGGCAGGCTTCGACTGTGCAGTCACAGAATTGATTCGGCAAAGCCTTTACTACCATAATAATTTAAATTTGTCAATAGTTTTGCGGTATACATAAGCAAAAACGAGCGATCGGCCCAAAGGTAGATGTCTACTGGGGGATGAGTAGCATTCTCATTCCGAGAATGAGGTATGCTAGATACATCTAACAAGGCAAAAAGCACTTAAGTTTAGAAAGACTTTACACAAAAAAGCACAACTTTAGCAAGTCTTTAAACTATCTTCAAGGATAATCAACCGAAAAAACTCACTGCAGCGAGATAATCAAAATAGGGAAAAGATATCGGCATAAAAGACTTAGGTGCAATTCCAATTCGCAATCGAAGGCACGGCTTGCCGAAACCTGATAGATTAGTATGTCTACCAGAAGCAGGAACAGGCTATTTGTGCAGTCGAGCGGCGCTGACAAGATCAGAACAACATAGGCAAACTCAATCAATATGAGCTACTGCGTAAATCCGGGCTGTCCCCATCCTCAAAACCCTGCTGACTCTATTCTTCAGTGTCAGACTTGCGGCGCGCGGTTATTGCTGCGCGCTCGCTACCGAGTTATTGAACCGTTAGGACAAGGAGGTTTTGGAGCTACTTTTCTGGCAAAAGACATCTCTTTGCCCGGTCAACCGAGTTGTGTAGTCAAGCAACTGCGACCCAGTAGTTCGTCGCCGCGAGTTTTAGAAATGGCGCGGGAATTATTCAAGCGAGAGGCAAAAACCCTCGGCCAACTGGGCGACCACCCGCAAGTACCGAGGCTGCTAGACTATTTTGAAACCGAACAGCAATTTTACTTAGTTCAAGAGTATGTTAGAGGCTCGACTTTGAAACAAGAAGTCAAGCACTCAGGCCGTTTCAACGAATCTGACGTTAAAAATTTTCTATTAGAAATTCTGCCAGTAGTGCAATATATCCACAGCCAAGGAGTAATTCACCGAGACATCAAACCCGCAAATATTATTCGCCGAGTTCAAGACGGGCACTTAGTTCTGATTGATTTCGGAGCGGTAAAAGACCAAGTTAGCCAAACAATATTATTAGACCCCGCCGACCAAAGCGCCAACACGAAATTTTCAGTCGGCACATTTAGTTTTGCTCCGCCGGAACAAATGGCGCTGCGGCCGATATTTGCCAGCGACATCTACGCGGTGGGGATGACTTGCTTGTACTTGTTGACAGGAAAGTCGCCCAAGGATTTAGATTTTGATGGAGTAACCGGCGAAATTGTTTGGCAGCCCCACGTTCAGGTCAGCGCATATTTTGCGCGGATTCTCGAAAAAATGCTAAAGCCGATGGTTGGCCACCGCTTCCAATCGGCAGCAGATGTCCTCAGAGCTCTCTCTGGCGAATTTGAAGACCCAAGTCTTGTCGATGGCTTGGCAACTCAATTCAACGGCTCTTCTCGTACTGTTGAAGAACCGACAATATTTAATGACGAGGGTTCTTCGTGGTCACCGCCGAGGAGTAAAATTAATCAAGATTTACGATCGAACCACACCCGCGCTGGTAGAACTTCCTTGGGCCAATCTGGGAACACGGGGATGCAGCCCAGAGTTTCCCGGACTCTGGCTGAGTCCGGCAGAACTTTCGGAACGGTTGGACATTCTAGCGACAATTTAGCAGCGTCAAAGGTATCGAAAGTTGCTCCTAAGTGGGACACCAACAGCTTGCGAGCGGCATATTTTAAAGGCAAGCGCGATTTTGCTGACTGCGAACTGTCTGGCCTGCAACTGCAAAAATTGCAGTTAGCGGGAAGTAATTTTTATCAGGCTAGGTTGGTGAAGGCAAATTTGCAAGCAGCGGATTTGTCGGGGGCGAATTTGGGTCACGCCCGGTTAATTCAGGCGAATTTGCGAGATGCTAATTTGACTGAGGCTTATTGCAGCACTGCCAATTTTGAAGGGGCGGATTTCCGAGGTGCTGACTTGACGGGGGCTTATTTGACTAAGGCGAATTTGCGGGGAGCAAATTTGTGCGGGGCGAATCTTACCAACGCTACAGTTTCTGACGAACAACTGGCAATGGCAAAGACCAATTGGCTTACTGTTAAGCCGGATGGTAAGCGGACTTTTGGATTTTAAGCAGTCATTTGTCAGTAGTCAGTAGGCAGTAGGCTGTAGGCAGTTGTCATAAGTTAACAGTCAACAGTCAACAGTCAACAGTCAACAGTCAACTCCCCCAGTCAGGTGAGTCGTCAGGAGGAAGTTCGATCGCCGATCGGCCGCCTAAATTAAAAACTAGGAATGGAGGATTCGATCGCACCTAAACATGAAACTGCTCAACCGCCGCACTCGAACGCTTCTGTACACCGGCATCCTGGCGCTGGCCTACTTTGTTACCGGAAAACTCGCAGCGTCGATGCTGGGACTGGTGAAAGCCGAAGCCTCCCCCGTGTGGCCGCCCGCCGGTATTGCTCTAGCGGCACTGCTACTGCAAGGGCGACGGATGTGGCCGGGAATTGTCCTCGGTTCAGTGCTGTTAAACTCTACCGGCGGTGTACCGTCGGCTGTCATTGCCACATCGGCCTTTAGCGTCACCCTGCAAGCGCTGGCTGGAGAGGCTTTGCTGACTTGGAGCGGATTTTCTACTAAACTCGATCGACTGCGAGATGTTCTGGCTTTAGTAGCGGGGGCTGTCATCGGGTCTACTTTACTAGGCTCTATCCTCGGCAACTTGGGTACGTGCATTTTTGGTTGGGCTCAGTGGAGCAATTTCTCTCGCAACTGGTGGACTACGTGGCTGGGAGACGGTATGGGAATTTTGATTGTGACGCCTGTGCTCCTGACTTTGAACCACGCGGTTAACAGTTTTAAATTTCCACTCAAACTGAGATGTTTCATTATTCTCAATTACTTGTTTAGGAACAGGCAAGATGCCTGTTCCACAAGAGATGAATTTTCTTGTGGAACAGGCATCTTGCCTGTCCTTGATAATGGTGTAAAATGTGAGATAAAACCTGGGATTATTTCAAGTTTAAAAACATTTTTTAACTGGGACAGTTACCCATCACAAGTTACAAATTATTCCAGGAGATTTTCGGCAAAGTCAAACCGCTATAATCTTCTATTTTTAATTGTTAATTATTCCGAAATCGCGCTCTGGCTGACTCTCTTGCTGAGCGTGAGCTGGCTGTTTTTTTGCTCAAAAACACAAGCGGCTATCGCTCTGTATCCGCTGGAGTATCTGCCTTTTCCTCTGATAGTTTGGGCCGCTCTGCGGTTTCAACCGGCAGGAGCGATTTTTGCTTATTCGATCGTCTCTTACATCGCGATTTGGGGAGCAGTACAGGGAGGCGGCCCGTTTTTGGCCAAAAGCGATAATCTCAAACAGGCGGTTTTATTTTTACAAGCTTTTACCGGTACGATCGCCCTTGTGGCTCTGATGTTGGCCGCCGCCGTAGCAGAACGCCAGCAAGCGCTCTTTGAGGTGCGCCGCACGGCGGCCCGGCTGCGCGATCGCGAAGCTAGTTTAGCCAACGCTCAGCGCATCGCTCAGTTGGGAAATTGGGATTTAAATTGCGCCGCCCTCACAGCAACTTACAACTGCCAAGAATCCGCAGAACATCATATATCCCATATCGAATTGCGGTGGTCAAACGAACTTTACCGCCTCTTGGGTTTTGCTCCTGGAACTGTCAAACCGACACCATCCGTTTTTTTGCAAGCTGTACATCCAGAAGACAGAGAATTGGTGGCGCGATCGCAGCGCCAAGCTATGTTGGAACGCCAAGCCTATTGCATTAACTACCGAATTGTGCTGCCAGATGGCTCCGAACGCACTGTCTGCGAACAGTCGGCAATTGAGTCAGGGGCGATCGCCGCCACAGTCCAAGACGTTACCGAACGCCACCGCGCGGAAACCGCTTTGCGGGCGTCCTCCGATCGCGATCGCTTGCTCTCAGAAATCGCCCTGCGAATTCGCAACTCCCTCGACCTCGAAGAAATTCTCAATACTACTGTTGCCGAAGTCCGGCAATTTTTCAAGGCAGACCGCGCTTTCATCGGTATTGTGGACACGGACGGGGTAAATCTTCCTAGCCCGGTGTACGGTAAGGTTGTGGCTGAGTCTGTGGGAGGCCAATGCCGTTCTCTTTTGGGGTGGGTACTCGCTGACGAGAATCAGCTCGAAAACCAGAAAACTTTTTATGCTAACAACCGCGTCCGAGCTATCTCCGATACTGCTAGCGTTCAACAGAGCGTTCCAATTGCCCAATTGTACAGCGATTATCAAATTAGAGCGACGTTAAATGTGCCGATCTTCCTGGGGGATGAATTGTTCGGGATCTTGGCCGTCAACCAGTGTTCCGGGCCCCGCCAGTGGCAGGAATTTGAAATTGATTTGTTGGAAAAACTCGCTACCCAAGTGGCGATCGCCCTACAGCAAGCCCAACTTTTGCAGCAGGTAAAAGCTCTCAATGCCAACTTGGAATCTCAAGTGGAGGAACGCACCCGCCAACTACAGCAAAAAATGCACGAGTTGCAAGAAAGCAACCGCCTGAAAGACCTATTTTTGCACGCAGTTTCTCACAATCTCCGCACTCCTGTTATGGGAATGTTAATACTGCTGAAAAATTTGCTCAACAAATCGCCCTCTGACTCTCTACAAGATGTTCCGGTTTCTCGATCGATTTTGCAGCGCATCGTTCAGGCCAGCGAACACCAGTTGACTATGGTTAATACCCTGCTCGACGCTCACGCTAGCGAGGTGAAAGGGATTGTTCTCCATACTGTACCGCTGCATTTGCCGTCTTTAGCTTCAGCCATTGTTGCCGATTTAGAACCGATGCTGGCCAAAAATCAAGCAACTTTGACGTTTGAAATTCCGGCGGATTTGCCACAAGTCAATGCCGATCGCCAACACTTGCAGCGGGTGCTAGAAAATCTGTTGACTAATGCTATTAAACACAATCCTCCGGGAGTCAATATAACTTTTAAAGCCGAGGTAATTGAAGTTGAAACAGCGCTAAGTTATGAAGAAAATTCCCAGGCTTTAACATCTCCAACTACTCAGATTGCCCGCTGTATCGCTAACCGGATACCTGCTGCGGGCGATCGTCCTAGGATGGGCGAAACCACCCAGAAAAATCAGGAAACCCTGGCCAAATTCAACCTCGACGGCAGTTGCAAAATGCCCCGCTATCAGGGCCAAATTGGCAATATCGGCAGCAAATTGCCGGGTGTCACCGTAAAAATGGTTCGCTGTACTGTAACAGATAATGGAGTGGGAATCAGCGCCAAACAGCGGGAATCTTTGTTTGAACTTTACGTTCAAGACCCTAATAGCCGACAATTAACAGGGTTGGGTTTGGGATTGTACCTCTCCAAGCAAATTATCAAAGCTCACGGCGGCTCGATCGGCGTCGAAAGCACTCCCGGCGGTGGTTCGACTTTCTGGTTTTCGCTACCTGTTGTCAACTCGGACGATCGATCTTTGTCAATCTAAAATCTCAAATCTAAAATCTAAAATGATATGAAGTCTTTGGGCAAGGCAAAATCAGTTCAGGCATTAACAGCTTACGAGGTGTGGCGCGATCGCTTCCTCCGAGATCGGCTGCGCCCTGCTGTCGGAATTGCCATCTTTTTTGCCTTCACAATAACGGTCTATTTTGTGGGCGAAAGATTCTTAGCTCGCCAGGAGTTTGAAAGTGTTTATTTGTACACTAGCGCTGCTGTAGAATTGGGTTTGTTGACCTGTTTTGTATTGCAAAAAACCTCCTTTGGACAGCGCTATCCCGGTTTGCTATTTTTGGGTTTTTCGTGGTCGCTGACGGTGGTTGTACAGATTGGGCTAGCTGTCGCACAAGTCGGGGACTTACCAATTTTTACCTGGAGTTTAGCGTTTCTGATCCAAGCTACGCTGATGCCCGTCCGCTGGCGCCTCCACCTAATTTCTCAACTCGGCGTTTTGTTTTGCCACGTCGGGATAAATTTGGTTTTAAATCTAAGTTTTGCTAAGTATACTGCTTTTAAGTTGACCGGGTTGTACTTGTATTTGTTTTGGTTTTGTTTGATTTGCGATTTGTCGGTTTATTGGTACGAATGTCTGCAACGGAAAGAGTTTAGTACCAGGCGTGAGTTGGAATCTGCTTACCAGCAGTTGGAGGCGGCGGAGGCGAAGTACCGCAGCATTTTTGAGAATGCGGGCGAGGGGATTTTTCAAAGCACTCCCGATGGTCGTTATATTACTGCCAATCCAGCTTTGGCGCGGATTTACGGCTGCGATTCCCCGGAAGAAGTGACGACAAAGTTTACTGATATTGAGCGGCAGTTGTACGTCGATCCGGCTCGCAGAAATGAGTTTTTGCGATCGATCGAGGAAAGCGGCACAGTATCGGATTTTGAATCTAAAATTTACCGCTGTGACGGCAGTATTGTCTGGATTTCCGAGAAGGCGCGGGCGGTACGAGACAGCAGCGGCGCCCTGCTTTATTATGAGGGTTTAATTGAGGATATCACGCAGCGCAAACAAGCACAAGAATCGCTACGGCTGTTTATCCACGCTCTTTCTCACGACTTGCGAAACCCGGTAGCGGGAATGTTAATGGTACTGAAAAATTGGCAAACGAAAACCGGGGATTCGATCGCAATTCCCCGTTCTATTTTGGAGCGGATGATTCAAGGTAGCGAGCAGCAATTGCGCTTGATAAATTCGCTGTTGGAAGTTCACGCCGGGGAATTGCGCGGTTTGGTTTTGCACTGCGAATCGGTTGACTTGAAAGCGATAGTTGAAGCTGCTGCGACAGATTTGGAACCTTTAATGAATGAGGGTAAAGCTACTTTTAAAAATTTATTGCCGGATGATTTGCCAGCCGTGAATGCGGACAAAACTCAGTTGTGGCGTGTGTTCTCTAATTTAATAGCTAATGCTTTGAAACACAATTTTCCGGGACTGAATTTAACTGTTTCTGCTCAAGTAATTAATGGGGAAAAATTAACTATAAATCAAAGCACAGCAAAACAAAACATCGACAAATTACCGATTACTAATCCACAATCCCCCATTACCAATTCCCAATCCCCAATCCCCAATCCCGGAAGTAGGATGATTTACTGTACCGTGAAAGATGACGGGGCGGGAATATTGCCGGAACAGTGCGAACATCTTTTTGACCTTTACGTTAGGGGCGATCGATCCCGACACTCCGTTGGTTTGGGTTTGGGTCTATATCTTTGTCGGCAAATTATTGGTGCTCACGGCGGCCAAATAGGGGTAATTAGCACTCCCGGTGCTGGGGCAAGTTTTTGGTTTACTTTGCCGCTGGCTGAGAATTTTAGGTAATTTTTTGGTATTTTAAATTACATTTAATCTAGCAATTGTGCCAAATATTTAGAACGTTATTAATTGCTGAAACCATTGCCAAATATGCTTCTTCGTTCTGCAGTGGCTATACTTGTGTTGTGCCGTCGCAGGTTCTTTTTGAGTGCTTCAAGCCAAATCTATCGCTCGGAATATTTCGCTCGGACTATTGATATTAATTTAAAACCGTGGTATAGTGACCCAAATGTTTTTAAAGGAAAAAATAAATTTCCGATCTTCACATTTTCTTTAGAAACATCATTTAATCTAGAAAATCTCTAAAACTAGATAAAAAATATGCAATTTATGTTTGTCGAGCAAAGCTCAGAAAATACAGCTAAGTACGACTCAGCTAAGTACGACTCAGCTAAATATAACGAGCGGTCGTTCTCAACTTTAATTCGGGCGCTCCGTCTTTCCCAAGGTTACTTTTCTTTCGTTTTAGTCAACTGCAACTCGCTAGCTTTGCGGCAGCAAATAGTCGATCGGCTGCAAGCAAATTGTCCCGTGAAACCGCGACAACTGTTTTTGCCCAAATCGGCGACAACTCTCTACACGACAATCGCAGCAGAAATAGATGGCGAAAAGCCTCCAGCTTTAATGCTCCTCGGTTTGGAATCCGTGGAGCCGATCGATCGATTGCTCGTTTCTACCAACCTATTATGCAGCGAATTCAGCAAAAAATTTTCCTTTCCCCTCGTCTTTTGGGTGACGGATGAGATCCTGAGAAAAATCATTCGCACCGCCCCGGATTTATACAATCGAATGACGACAATTAGATTTATCAGTAATTAGTAATCAGCCCATCGATTTTAGATTTTAGATTTTAGATTTTAGATTTTAGATTTTTAACAGTCAACAGCCCATCGATTTTAGATTTTAGATTTTAGATTTTAGATTTTAGATTTTTAACAGTCAACAGTCAACAGTCAACAGTCAACAGTCAACAGCCAACTGTCAACTCTCAACAGTCAACTGTTAAATTCCGCTTCCCAAATCAGGACTAATTCTCGCGCCGCCGCAGTTCCCTCAGCAGGAAAACTTGCCAAAAAGTCTTTATCAGCCCCCACGTCGTAAGGCCCTTCCTTAAACTCCAAAATCACAGTATCCTGTGTCAAAGCTACTAACGTTTGACACTCTCCGGGCTAAAGCCACGGAGATTCTTAAGACTTAAGTCTTAAACGCGCTGTCAAATCGCATCTACACGCTCGAAACAACTACTTGGACGAGAAGTATTGCTGTTGCGCTTACTTTTGTTTTTAGATCGCTTTCTGATTCCATCAATAATCCAGTTAGGTACGCTCAACGACTCACTATTACGTGTTTGGACAGGCTCGGCATTGCCGAGTAGCGATCCAACCCAGGAGTTTCACCTTATGAAATCGTTTCAACACGTAGATGGTTGTTCTTACTTGCCTGTCTAAATTATAAACTTTAGCTGAGGATTTATTAGATATTTTAACAAAGTTTTATAATTAAAGCCGTCAAGCTTATGACGGGGCTTCAAACCCAATTTTTTGGTGAACAAATGGGCTAGTCTGGGATCATCGTTATCAGCATCTCTTGACACATGGAAATCGCAACTCAGGTGCGTATCACTAAGGCAATGCGTTTGTCAAGTATCTTTAGAAAAAGTATTAGCCCGATCGCCCTTTTGACTATTCTAGTCTGCGCCAATACCGTTTTTGCATCTGAACCGACGGCGGCACTGTTGGTTCAGCAGCAATTCTCACAGCAGCAACTTAAAGAAGAAATTCGCGATCGAGTTCAAGAAGAAGTTGACATTGCCTTCGGGCGCACGGCGGTACTGCTTAACGGGCTGGTAATTGCCCTAACTTTGTTTCCGGCAGCAGCCGGAGTCGGGGTTTGGTTTCTGTTGAGCAAATTGTCCAAGCAGACAACAATTGCCCGCCAAGAAATTGAAAGTCTCCATTACGATACAATCTCTCAATTAAAACTATTAATTTCCGACGCTGAAACTATCTTAGGCGAAATTCAACACCAAAATCACTCGGCAGAGGCAGAAACAGACCTTTTATTCCCCGATGCCCAAATTCAAGAATTTGCTCCGGTTAACTATGGCAATTACCAACAGCTATTGACGGCCGCCGACTATGCTAAACAGGGAGATGCTTGTTTCTTTGAAAACCGTTATCAAGATGCGATCGCAGCTTACGATCGGGCCCTGCAAATTCAGCCGGATTTAGCCGATACTTGGAATAACCGAGGAGTAGTGCTCACAAGAATGCAGCGGTATCCAGAGGCGATCGCCTCCTACGAACAAGCTACTACAATTCGCCCCAATTATCCCGACGCTTGGAACAATCGAGGCGTGGTATTGTTGGAGTTGCAGAAGTACCAGGAGGCGATCGGCTGTTACGAACAGGCAATTCAAGCCAAACCCGATTATGCCGATGCTTGGAACAACCGAGGCGTTGCGTTTTCCAAAATGCAGGAGTACGAACAAGCAGTAATTTCTTACAATCAAGCCCTACAAATTAAAAATGATTATACTGACGCTTGGAACAATCGAGGCGTTGCACTCTCCAAATTGCAAAAATACGAAGCTGCGATCGCATCCTACGACAATGCGGCTAAAATCCGGCCTGACTTTTACAGAATTTGGTACAACAAAGCCCGATGTTATGCACTACAAGGTAAAATTGAATTAGCCATTGAAAATTTAAAGCGCGCCCTCAATCTCAATCCCAATGTGTGTAAAGAGTTGGCAAAAAGTGAAGCTGATTTGGAGAAGATTCGCGAACACGACGCATTCAAGCAGTTGATTAATTGATCGGAACTAAGTAGATGAGTGGGAAAATACATACAGCCTATTCCAGGTTTATGGAATGTAGGGACAAAGGTTTTCGCCGTTTCCCTACGGAGATATGACGCTAGGCGGGGGTACTTCATAAGCGTGGAATCTGCTGTAATACCAATTTTAAAAAAGAATGCAACAGTATTCTTCTTCCCCCCGCAATGCAGCGGGGGGCTAGGGGGGGTCGAAGAGTGTTGCACGATTTTAGAGAATTAGTATTACTTCTGTTTGATTACTACCAAAGTAATGTCATCAAATACTTTTTGCTCCCCGATGTATCGTCGCACGTCGTCAATAACCGCTTGCTTGATTTCTGCTGCTGACAGTTCCCTGTTAAGGACAACAACTTCAATCAATGGCTCGATACCGTATTGATTTTTCTTCATATCAAAAGCTTCGGTAATTCCATCTGTGTAGAGTATGACAACATCCCCCGAATTCAACTGTATTTCAGTAGAAGCAATGAAATCGGCAATATCTGCTTCCAAGGCGATGGGAAACCCTAACTCGATGGTATCAATCCGCTCTACTTCGCCGCCGTCACGAACGACAATCACCTCTTCGTGCTGTCCGCTCAAATGCAGGGTGTTGTCCCGATATTCTAGCAAAGAAAGGCTCATATTTTTACCGGAATCCATGCGCTCTACGTTATCAAAAAGCGTTTGGTTGACTGTCTGTAATAATTTAACGGGGTCGGTTTCCTTGTGAACCAGCAAAGTGCGAATTGCTGTTTGCGCCATAATCATTAACACGCCGCTTTCTAAACCGTGTCCTGTCACGTCGCCGATCCCAATGGTGGCTTTACCGCCGTGATTTAGTACGTCGTAGTAGTCGCCACCAACTTCATCAGCCGGTTCCATGAATGCAGCAATTTCTAGCCCTGCAATTGACTCTAATTCCTGCTGTTGAGGCAAAATCATTTGTTGCAGGCGGCGGGTTACGTCTAGTTCGGCACTCATGCGAAGGTTTTCTACTTTTAGCCGTTGGTTCAAAACCAATATTTCTTTATTAGCTTGGGCTAATTGTGCGGTGCGTTCTTCTACTTTTTGTTCTAGGGTTTGATAAAGTTGGGCATTTTCTAAGGCGATAGATGCCTGGGAAGATAGGAGTTTTAAAACTTCTATTCGCGCTGGGGTAAATACTTTTTCTGCTAGGTTGTTTTCTAAGTAAACTACGCCCATGAAGCGACCTTGATTGATGATGGGAGTACAGAGTATGGATTTGGTTTGATGGGCAACAATATAGGGGTCTGCGGCAAACATTGCCTCGGTGGTAGCATTGTTTAAGACGGCAGGTTTTTTGGTTCTTTCAACATAGTTGATGACGCTCATGGGGAGGATTTCGGGGAGGGGCAGATGGGGGATTTGTGAGAGGGTGATGTTGTCGCCTTCGACTTGTCCGACGGCTTCTACGGTGAATGTGTTTGAGTGTTTGAGCAGCAAATATCCGGTTTGTGCGCCGGCATTTTCTATGGCGATTTTGATTAGTTTTGCTAGCAATTCACTGAGGACTATTTCACTGGAGATGGCTTGGGCGGCTTTGAAGACGGAGGCTAAGTCAAATCCTTCTGAATTGCCGCTGCTGGTGATGATGGTGGCTAAGGTGAGGCTGGTTTCTGGGGGTTTTTGAGCGTTGATTTTGGCGAAGAATTGCGGATATCGGGTTTCTAAGTCTTTGACTTTGGCTTTGGCTCCCCAGCGGATGTAGCAGTAGTATGCTTCTAGTAGGAAGAAGCGGGCCATGTTTTCTTGGCCGCGAGTTAGGTGAAATTCGCCGGTGAGTTCGTTGGCGAGGGCTTCTTCTTGGGTGTATTGCTGTTCTCTGGCTCCGGTGATGGCCGCATCGTAGAGGGTGAGGGCTGCGGGGTAGTCTCCTAAAATTCGGGCTTTTTCGGCTTCTACTAGCTCGTATTTGTGTTGGTAGTTGGCGGGGCAATTGTTAGCCCAATATCTCATTGTTTGTTGATTGGTGGCTACTTGTTCGAGATATTCTGTCTGTTCGGTTTCGCTGACGTGGGGATATTGAGCGAGGAGGCTGAGGGAGTAGTAAAAGTTGAGTTGTGCTGTAGCCATCAGACTGCCAGCAGGTGCTTTATATTTATCTGATTCTCGAGCATTCTCAACTGCCGCTTCTGGTTCTTTAAATAAATATGAAAGGAGGGTTTTAAAATAGTATAAAAAAAATAAGTTAAAATAGTTATTCATTTGTAATGCAGCTTTAATAAAAACTTTTTCATTATATTCATCACCAGTTAACTCAGTTGGTCGGTTTGAGTGACCCAGCAAATTCAAAATAAACTGCCGAATCCTATTTAAACCTTCAATAGAATAATCTTGTTTAAGATTTTGAATCAAATAAAGATATTCTCGACTTTCAGCTTCTAGAGATTCTAAGTCGCCTCCCAAATACAATTTATGCTCGTGATAGCTCAAAATTGCATAGCCGGCATACTCTAAATTTCCGGTTTCTAACCCACTATTAAAAGCCTCTTGCAAATAGTCTATGGTTTCCCTAACATGGTTTTTCCAGTGTTTAATAAATGCGTTAAAGCACTGTAGAACAATTGCTTTTATTTTTTGGGCATTAAATTGGTCCAGCAATCTTAAAGATAACTGACCAAATCTATATCCTGAGTCAATATCTCCAAAAGCACTCAAAAACATACCATAATTAACGTAAACGCTAGCAGCTAAAGGAGGATTGCCGTAATTTAAACAGATATCTACCATTGCAGATAAAAGCCGATATCCTAATGCAGGATTCGTCATATAAGAAGCAGGATTAACTTTTAAAAGAATCAAAATTGTGGCAAACTGATAAGGATCGGTCATTTCGGGAAGGTCTGCTAAATCCTCAATTTGTTTGTTTTCTTCTGCCAGTTTTCTTAAAATTGCCTGAATCAAAATTCCGGGAGATTCCGACATTTGAGACAGCGATACTCCCAATTTTTCCAGAACTTCCAGTCCTGTCTCTATTGCTTCTGAAAACCTATATTGAGAAATATAAGACTGAATTTTTACTTCGTAAACTTTCACCCTATCTAAAAGCGTTTTTGCTTCTTGTAACACAATTTCTAAAAGCTGCTCTGCCTGTTCAAAATTGGCGTTTAAATATTCAGATTCTACGGTTTCCACATAAATAGGCAGCGTTAAGTCATAATCACTCTGCCAACTATCGGCAGCCAGCAGTCCCAAACTGATATTAAAATAATTAACCGCCGCTTCAAAAGCTGCGGATGCTTTAGCTTTTTGACCTGCAATCAAGTTAAGTTCTGCTAACAGGTTTTTGTCTGACTGGGTAGCTAGTAGCGGTAATTCTTCTGTGGTTGTCTCTATGCCAAAATTCAATTGATTAACCAGGGCAAAAATATTGTTTTTGCGTTCTTCTGCTGTGGTATTTTGCAGCAGCAATTGACCGATTTGGAAGTGAGTTGATTTTTTATCGGTTTCGGGAATCAAAGAATAGGCAGATTGCTGCACTCTGTCGTGCAAGAATTTGTAATCTACTTTCACATCTTGCAGCCGCACTGATTCAGATTCCGACTCAGCAAATACCAGGGTAATTTTGTAGGCTTCCGACAGGGGCAAAATCAAACCCGCCTGAAGCGCTGGCCACAACTGCGCCCCCGTTACTAATTCTGATGCTTCGTTGACAATGGCTAAAACATCTAAGTTGAAAGTGTTGCCAACGCAAGCGGCAAGTTTTAAGGCTTTCTGAGTAACCTCTGGTAGCTTTTGAATGTTTCTAGCAATGAGTTCGACCACATTTAAATCGGTAATGCCAATGGCTTGGATTGCCTCGATATCCCATTGCCATTTATCGCTGCTGGCTTCATAATGCAGCAGGTTTTCCAAGGCGAGGGTTTTCAGCAGTTGGGTTAAAAAGAAGGGGTTGCCTTGGGTTTTGCTAAATAGGAGTTGTGAAAAGGATTGAATGCGTCTTGTGGCTGCCGATTCATTGAGAGTATCGGCAATCAGTTGGCTAACATGATTGATGGCTAAAGGTTGGACGGTGATGTTGTTGAGATTTGCCCCGGATTCGCGGATTTTTTCTAAGGTTTGAATTAAAGGGTGAGTGGGGTTGACTTCGTTATCGCGATATGCTCCAATAATTAACAAAAATTGGCTGTCAGAGTCACTCATCAGCAGTTGCATCAGTTTCAGGGAGGCTGCATCTGCCCACTGTAAGTCATCTAAAAACAGGACAACGGGGTGTTGGGGCTGACAAAAGACTTTGAGGAATTGTTGAAAAACTCGATTGAAGCGGTTTTGTGATTCTGTTGGCCCTAATTGTGGCACTTCTGGCTGCGAACCGATAATAAATTCTACTTCGGGGATGACATCAATAATGACTTGGGCGTTGGGGGTGAGGGCATCTAAGAGTTGATGTTTCCAACTGGCAATTTGTCCGGCATTTTCTGTGAGTAATTGGTTAATTAAGGCTTGAAAAGCGGTGATGATGGCTGAGTAGGGAATGTTGCGGTTAAATTGGTCGAATTTGCCGGAAATGAAGTAACCGCGTTGGCGGACTATGGGTTTGTGGACTTCGTTGACAATGGCGGTTTTGCCTATGCCGGAATAGCCGGAAACTAGGATCATTTCGCTGCTGGAAGGGGAAGGGGAAGGGGAAGGGGAAGGGGTAAGAGTTGATTCCTCGGTTTGATCCCCCCCGGCCCCCCTTGATAAGGGGGGAGTAAGAGTGGAGGAGGATTCTGCTTCTGAAGCATGGTTTTGAACCCCCCCGGCCCCCCTTGCTAAGGGGGGGGTAAGAGGTGTTGGGGTAAGAGGGGATTCTGCTGGTTCTAAAGCCCCCTTAGTAAGGGGGTTGGGGGTTAGAGATGTCGGGGTAAGAGTCGAGTGGCTAATTCTTTCAAAGGCGGCTAGTAATTCTATTACTTCCTGTTCGCGGCCGTAAAGTTTTTGTGGAATCAGGAGTTGGCTACCTTTGTCGCGGGTGGCAATGGCAAAAGGTGCTATTGTTCCCGTAGCAAGCAACTGATTTAAACAACTTTCTAAGTCAAATTTTAATCCCGCTGCGCTTTGATATCTCTCTTCTGCGGTTTTGGCTAAGAGTTTCATGACGATATCAGAAATAACTTGGGGAATTTCTCTAATTTCACAAAGTGGTAAAGGCTGTTTAGCTAAGTGACAATGTATTAATTCCATCGGCTCGACCGTGGCAAAAGGTAACTGACCCGCCAGCAGTTCGTATAAAGTCACTCCTAAAGAATAATAGTCGGTTCGGTAATCTACGGAGCGGTTCATTCGCCCCGTTTGTTCTGGGGAGAGATAGGCGAGAGTACCCGCTAGTTCCGAGGGGTTGCTAACAGATTGATTTTCTTGTTGCAGGCGGGAGGATATGCTAAAGTCAGTGAGTTTGACTTCGCCTGTGGTAGAGTTAATAATAATATTAGCCGGTTTAATATCTTTGTGAATAATCGAATGGCGGTGCAAATAATCTAAGGCATCTATTAAGACAATGGCAATTCTCAGAACTTCTGTTACAGGTAAGGTTTGGTTAGTAAGTAACTGGTCGAGAGAGGAGCCGCCAAAATCTTCTAAGATTAGGGCAAAGCTATTGCGATAGTTTTCTAGGCTATAGACTTTGGTGATACTAGAACTGTCTAGGGGTTGGGCAATTTTGTATTCATTTCTGAGGCGGGTGACTTCTTCCAGAGTGGGGTACTCGGATTTAAGGAGTTTGACGATAACGGGTTGCTGGTCTGCTTCGCGGTAGCCTCGATAAACCAAACTTTTTACGCCGCTGTGAATTTCTTGTACAATGCGATATCCGTTAAGTCCGAGCATAGTCCCTGCGCTAGTTGGTATTGTACTTGTTAGTGATATTAACTGATCGGGAGTGAAAACCACTGTATCATCAAGAAAATCCGTAAAAATTCACATTTTGCACCACGATCAAAAAACTGTAGGGGCGGGTTCGCCAACAATATTTGGTGAAAATCAACCATCTGATAAACCCGCCCCGGCCGGAATATTATGATGGTCAATTCATCGGATAGGATATGACATGAAGCGATCGGGAGATTTGCCGCCCAAGTGGGGGCGGGTTTATGAGATAATCGATCTTAACCAAATATTGCTGGTGAACCCGCCCCTACAACATTTAACATAATACAATCAGCCCTGCCGCGGTCAATAGTTGCCAATCGAAACTGTAGAGAACGCATCTGCTATACAATAACAGCAAAATCTATATTTCCCGCAAAAGGGAGCTAGGAGAAAATTATGGCTTTTCCCCAGGATTGGAGAAGTTGGGAAACACAAATAGCCCGACTGATTGGTCAAGCATGGTTGGACGAAGCTTTATATAATCGGCTACTCAACGAGCCCGCAGCCACGCTGCGAGACAATGGGTTAATTTTGGAAGATTTCGTAGAAGTCCAAGTAAATCAGGCTCCCGATGCAGTTCCCGTCCTTCGAGGTACTGAAGGGGAGACAGTGATTTACGAAATGCCCCTGCCTCCCAAACCCGATAATCTGACAGACGCAGAGATTAGCCGTTGGCTTGAGGGACGGTCTGAAAGATTCCCAGGCGGAATTATTCGGCTCAGTTGCTAAAGTCCCTTTAGCTTCCCCCAAGCTGCATCGGTAGCTTGCCAGTTTTTTAGCCCCGCTTGTTACTCGCAGCGGGGCCGCTTCAGAAGAGTTGGTGTTTCCGCAGTTGACAAGCGGATGAGGCTGTTGTACTGTATCGGCATTAATTGCCAGAACAAGATTAGGTTGATCTAACAGAGGAATATAATTATGTCAGTTTTGCAACAAGATTTGACGGCGAGCGAACAGGAAATGTCAAAGGCGATCGCCCAAGCTTGGTTAAGTGGAACTCTATAGTCACAGCGGGGTCTCTCGATGAGAATTAGCTTTTCGGGCGATCGACTATATTTTATGTATAAGTTTAATTTTTTAAGATATGGAAACCGTAGGTATCGATAAAGATTGAGTGAGGAGGCGATCGTACAAATTGTTGATAAAACGAACGAATTGTGGTTTTCTGTTGCTAGTATTTGGGAAATAGGTATAAAAGTTGCGATCGAGATACAGCATATTCCATGTATATATGGTACACACAATCTTGTCGTAGGTAAGGTGCGTCGCCACCAGTCAATCTACAAGTTCCATTTAACTTCTCACAGCGACGCACCCTACAGAAACTTAAGCTTTTAGTCCGGCAGTCCTCTCGCTCACCCGGCAGTCCGCCAGGGGTTGAAACCCCTGTCTCATAGCGAAAGTCCTCTGAAAGAGGACTGAAGAACTGATTAGATCGGGTTCGGGTAACTGCTGATAATATTATGTCCGGTCGATCGCTAGTAATACAAACCTAACTTATTGTAATTGTGCGATCGGACATGATATTAGTCCTCTTTGAGAGGACTTTCGCTATGAGGCAGGGGTTTTAACCCCTGCCGGACTGTCGGTTGTATGTTAAGATCATTTGTTAATAATTATCAAGTATCTCAGCGAACTCGCCCCGGCTTTGATATTATCCTAAAATCTATTCAAAAATTATATTAAACACCATTCAGGATGCTCTACCAACCAAAGTTTAAAAATTGCTTCACCGTCGAAATCATCAAATCGGTAGGAGTATTCCTGATCTCCGAGTCAGATTCCTTCGTCCTCTCAGGCCACCTTTACGAACTATTAACCCCCTTAATTAACGGCCGCAACACCGCCGACGAAATCGTCAACCAACTGCGAAATCAATCCTCACCCGCAGAAATTTACTATACCCTAGCCCTGCTAGAAAAACAAGGCCACCTCATCGAAAACGACACATCCCTCCCCGAAGAAACCGCCGCCTTTTACACTCTCTTAAACATCTCCCCCCAGCAAGCCGCATCCCGCTTGCAATCCCTGAAAGTTGCCGTCATTTCCTACAGCCAAATCCCAGCAGAAACTTGCATTAGCGCCCTAGAAACCCTCGGTATTCAAGTCTCAACCACCGCAGATATCACCCTAATCATAGCCGACGATTACCTGCAACCAGAACTGGGAGAATTCAACCAAAAATCCCTTCAAACAGGCCAACCTTGGCTACTCGTCAAACCTACAAGTTCCACAATTGCGATCGGCCCGATTTTCCACCCCGAAACCACCGCCTGCTGGGAATGTCTCGCCCAACGCCTGAGAGCAAATCGCCCCACCCAAAGCTTCATCCAGCGTCAAAATAACTACTCAAAACCCTTATTAAATCCCCCATCTTACCTACCTTCCACCTTACAAATGGGTTTAAATTTAGCCGCCACAGAACTAGCAAAATGGATTGTCCAAGGCGAAAATAAAAATTTAGAAAATACAATAATTACCTTTGACACCAAAACCCTCAAAACCACCAATCACACCATAACTAAACGCCCCCAATGCCCCGAATGCGGTCTACTTCCGCCCCAAGAAATCCAGCCCTTTGTCCTCCAAAGCCAGAAAAAAACCTTTACCGCCGATGGCGGACATCGCGGCTTTTCCCCAACCGAAACCCTGCAAAAATTTGACAGCCAAATCAGTCCCATAACCGGAGTTGTGCGCGGTTTACTCAAAGTTCCCCAAACAACCAATGCTTTAACACCGAACTACTTAGCCGGCCACAATTTCGCTACGATGTTCGATGACTTGTACTTCCTCAAAGAAAACTTACGGGGCAGAAGTGCCGGCAAAGGCAAAACCGACGAACAAGCCAAAGCCAGCGCCTTGGGAGAAGCCATTGAGAGATATTCCGGTGTATTTCAAGGCGACGAAATTCGACAAAAAGGCAGCTATCAAACAATGGGAGAAACCGCAATTCACCCCAATGATTGCATGGGTTTTAGTGAATTACAATATAGCACTCGCCACGACTGGAATAGAACCTGTAAAAGCTTCTTTCAAAGAGTCCCCGAACCCTTCGATGCCGGCAGAGAAATTGACTGGACACCAATTTGGTCATTAACTCATCAACGAGTCAAATATTTACCCACAGCTTACTGTTATTACGGCTATCCCAAACCCGAAAAACCCGACTGTTGGGCGGACTCCAACGGTAGCGCCGCCGGCAATACCAAAGAAGAGGCAATTTTGCAAGGGTTTATGGAATTAGTGGAGCGAGATAGCGTTGCTTTGTGGTGGTACAATCGGGTTAAAGTCCCCGCTGTTGATTTAGATAGCTTTAACGATTCCTACATTCAAGAACTCAGAAACTATTATCAAAGTATAGACCGCAGTCTGTGGGTTTTAGACCTCACCAACGATTTTAACATCCCCGTTTTTGCCGCCCTTTCTCACCGCATCGACAGAGAAATCGAAGACATTATTTTCGGCTTTGGCGCACATTTCGATCCCAAAATTGCCCTATCTCGCGCTTTAACAGAAGTCAATCAATCTTTACCCGCAGTATTAACCTTTAACAGCGATGGTAGCACCAATTACGGCGTTTCCGACGGCCTCACCGTTGAGTGGTACAAAACCGCCACCCTAGAAAATAAATCTTATTTAACGCCCGATACTTCCCAACCTTTAAAATTACTATCTGACTATCCCCACTTAGCCAGCGATGATTTAAAAGCAGACGTTGAAAAGTGCGTAAAAATAGCTGAAACATTAGGCTTAGAAACCTTTGTTTTAGATCAAACCAGGCCCGACATTGGCTTAAATGTCGTCAAAGTTATAGTACCAGGAATGCGGCACTTTTGGAAACGCTTAGCAGCAGGGCGACTTTATGACATTCCCGTGAAATTAGGCTGGCTAGATGCACCCATCCCCGAACACCAAATCAACCCATTCCCGATATTCTTTTAAGCTTAATTATGAGTGAAACCATCCCCCAAATCATCCTAACTTTTAAGCCAGAAATTTCTATAATTGAGGATGCCGAAAAAGGCTTAATTTTAAAAGCCCCCTACATCGACTTTAACCTCAACAAACTCTCTCCCGGAATTGTCGCCGCGATTAAAGTTATTTCTACCGCAGGCGCAACCGAAACAGCCCTAACTCAACTGGTAGTTTCTACCGATGGCAGTTCCGCCCTCGCTAAATTCTACTACTACCTAGAACAATTTGTCATCCTGGGTTTAGTTTACCATACCTTAGAAATAGACGGCAGTGCGATCGCTACAGCCGTCCCCATAGCCACACCCTATAAATGGCAATTATCAGACACAATTATTGATAATAACTATCAACTTTCACGCTTTGCCTATTGCCACTCAGAAAAATCACATCTTGTGGTAGAATCGCCCCTTTCCAAAGCGAAAATTATCCTCGAAGATTGGCGCAGTGCAGCTTTAATCAACGAAGTCTCGCAACCTAAAGCCATCTCGGATTTAACCAAAATTCCGGGGATTTCTGAACCCACTGCCCGATTATTTATCAGCTTTTTGTTAGCGACTGAAGTGCTATCATCTGTTAACAAGAATAGCAGCTTAGAACAAAGTGAAACTCTAACTCAATGGGAATTTCACGATTTATTATTTCACTCCCGCAGTCGCGGCGGCCGCCATTCTAATCTCATTGGCAAAACCTTTCGATTTTTAGGAGAAATCGAACCCACACCCGTACTCAAAGCCAAACCTTCCAACGAGATTATCAATCTTTATAAACCTGACATCGACAGTTTGAAACAAACAGATACACCGTTTACAGCAATTTTAGAATCAAGAAAGACAATCCGGCAACATGGAGAAAAACCGATTACTGTTGAACAATTAGGAGAATTCCTCTATCGTTCCGCGAGATTGCGCGAGATTGTCCCCAGAGATAACATGGATTGCAGCAATAGACCTTATCCAACCGGAGGCGCTTGCTACGATTTAGAGATTTATACTGCTATCAATTCCTGTGAAAATATTGAGGCTGGCTTGTATTATTATGCACCCGAAGAACACCAACTTTGTAAAATTTCTGGGAAAACAAAGCAGGTAGAAGCATTGCTAAAAAGTGCAGGATTGTCAGTACAGATAGAGGTAGAACCACAGATTTTAATTCTGCTATCCTCTCGCTTTTCGAGAGTAACTTGGGGCTATGAATCAATGGCCTATAGTCTTATATTAAAGCACGTTGGGATTTTGTATCAAACGATGTATTTAGTGGCAACAGCAATGAATCTGGCGCCGTCGGGGGTGGGCGGGGGAAATTCCGAGTTATTTGCAGCAGCAGCAGGATGCGATTATTTTGCCGAATCTTCGGTGGGAGAGTTTATTTTGGGGAGTCGGTGATTAGTTTCCGTTGGTGTCAACTTAAGCTGTCAGTCCGCCCAGTTCTTTCGTCCGCCCGTCAGTCCGCCAGGGAATGAATTCCCTGTCTAATAGCGAAAGTCCTCTCAAAGAGGACTAATAGACATCTCCAAAAAAGCGAGTTTTGAACAGGCAAGATGCCTGTTTCACAAGAAATATAGTCGAGGTAGAATGAGTTTTTCAGTCCTGTTCAGAGGACTTTAGCTATTAGCCAGGGACTTAAGTCCCTGGCGGTCTGGGAAACAGTAAAATGAATTTTACGACCCCAAATCATAATTGGGTGGCAACCATTCAGGCCGACTAAACTTAAAGTTTTCTTCTAACATTAATTCTGCACTATTTAGCGCTCCTTGCACCCATCCTTGCATATTTGAATAGGCTTCGCCGCAGACATAAACATTAGCAGCATGAATCGGATGCCGCATCTGTTTCATCACTTCCCAGGGCTGACAGCGGGGGTTCCAAGAGTGCCATCCTCCCCCGTAGGGATCTTTTTGCCAGTCGATATAAAGGGCGGTATAAGGTTCTGGAATATATGCTAAATTGTGTAGGGCTTTGAGTTGTTGCTGGGCCGTCCGTACCATATCCTGAGAAGGAACTAAGGGGTCTGTGGTAATAGAACCATCACTTTTCAGAAAAGCTCTCAATTCCAGTTTTTCGCCTCGTTCTCCGCGAAAAGCTGGACGTTTTTCTGGGTTATCTGGATTATAGGCCATCGTTCGCCAAAAACCCGCAGCAATATTATCAGGAAACAGACTTAATAATAGGGAGTTGTGATTGTTTGGATCGCCCCCTTGGGCGCTTTCTGTACCGAAGTAGTAACACTTTTGCATCGGCAAATCTGTAGCCGAAGTACCACCATGAATATCTAGTTCGTGCCACCAAGGAGTATGATAGCCGAGGAAAAGTTTGTAAGCGGGATCGCCGCTAACAGTTTGGATATTTTCCTGAAAAGTTGAATTGCTAAATAGGAAATTCTGCTGGTTTTCTACGGCCAACAGTTCTAGCGATCGCTTCGGCATTGCTAAAATCCGATGTTTCGCGAACACGAGGCATTCAAGCAGTTGATAAGTTAATAGCTGTAATTCTAGGCTGCGTGACCACAAATTATTTCAAATTTATCACTGATGACTAATAAAAGTCACGCGCCGAAAAATTACGCTATCTACATTCGATCTATCAATTCATCAGAAGTCACACAAAGTCTTGTGCTGTCTCGATTACTTTTGCCAATATTACACTGTTTGCAAAGAGTTTGTAGATTACTCATATCGTTAGAACCACCTTTTGAACGGGGGATAATGTGGTCAACTTCCAATAAAACTCCATCTTCCCGTGCCGATCTACCACAGCTAAGACATTTCCATTTATCTCTAGCAAGTACAGCCCACCATTTACCTGCTCTCACAAAAGAATAACTGTCTAGTTCAGGCATTTTTGAAGAATCGAAATCTTCTTCCTCGCTTTCTTCTGTTTCTATGTCATTTTCGGTATTTTTAAAAGCGAGATAAAATTCTTTGAATTGCTCAAGCCTATTTTCAAGCTGAGGTTCTCGTCCTTCACCAATAAAAATAAATGATTCTGCTAAAGCATATAAGAGGATGAATGCAATAATTAGTTCAGACAATCCTCGCCCTGGACTGACAGGAAAGTAGTATTTTGGTGATATCAACCTTATAGCTTCTGACCCTACTTCTTCAGGCACAATTGCCTGATGAAGAGGCAGAACTTCAAATTCAGGATTATACGTCGTATGTGAAATACGTGCTACCGATAATAGTGGCATTAAAACCTCGCTATACTTAGCGACAAGTTGGGAAATTCTTGCCACGTAAGCATCATCTACGCCTTGACGAAATGGCATTAGCTCAGCATGAATTGTTCCACTAGGAAATACCTTAAACGTCAGATAAGTGGGATGATGAAAGAATGGCTGTCCATTTGTCTTGAGAATTTTGAGCGGTTTGTCACCCCGTTTTGCAATAATTCCAATATGAACAAAGCCATAGTCTTTGTTCTCCTTTGCTTTATCTCGATGACTTGGAGAGTAGGCAAAAGTCATTCTCTCGTATGGATTCACATCGTAGACTAGCGCCACAACATCAAGGGTATAACGCAGTAACGTCTCTAGCCGACGGAAGAAATAATTTTGCAGTGTTGAAAGCCTGGTTTTAGTGTCAGGGATATTGAAAATTTGAGTATCCCTCTCTACAAAAATTACTTCATTAATATTGTGACTATCTGGCACGTTTTTGACTCCATGTATTTCACGAGCTATTCAATCACACCGATCGATATCTGGCTAGTTTGCTGTATTCCTAACTTGTGGTGTGAAATCCAATGTGACTTTTCCTTCGTACCTAAAATTGATAGAGATTGCTGTTTTCTTAGACTAAGCAAGCCAAATATTTATTATAGCGAAATTTTTCGTATAGTCAACTCCTAAGTCACAAAAAGCCGAAACTTAGAATTAGATTTACAAGTTGATACAGTACGGCCCAAAAGAAGTCGTTCTATGCCAACTGTTCTCACACGAGAGGAAGTTATAGCAATTATTCATCATTTATCGGGGTCATTAACTGCTCGTAAAATTACTTTCACGATTAGATAGTTGACATGACCCCGACGGATAGTATGCGCTAGCTCAAGATTGTGGCATTTACTGGCGCGAAACGGATGACTAATTACAAATACTTCTGCAACAACAAACCCATTTTCTCCTTAGTTGAGGCCGGCACTTGATCCAGCCGAGTCAGAATTGCATATTTCAACGCAGAATGTGCATCAGAAACAGGTGGATTTTCTGTTAGTCTACGGACTGTTTCTTGAATGACTTTTTGAGCATTCTCTGCATTTCGGTGCAAATTTGCTATTACCATTTCTACTGTTACGCTGTCGTGTTCGGTATGCCAGCAGTCGTAGTCTGTGACTAATGCTAAAGTTGCGTAGGCAATTTCAGCTTCTCTAGCTAATTTTGCTTCCGGCAAATTTGTCATCCCAATGACTGTGGCATCCCAACTGCGGTAAAGGTTTGATTCTGCTTTTGTGGAAAATGCGGGGCCTTCCATGCAGACGTAAGTGCCGCCCCGGTGGAGGTTAACGTCGGGGAGGTTCAAGGATTCGATCGCACTTGCTAACACTTTAGCCAATTCGCCGCAAACCGGATCGCCGAATGTGATGTGACCGACTATTCCTTCTCCAAAAAAGGTAGAAACTCGATTTTTTGTGCGATCGATAAACTGATCCGGCACTACCATATCTAAAGGTTTCGCCTCTGTTTTCAGGGAACCAACCGCCGACGCTGAGATTAAATACTCAACTCCCAAACTCTTCATTGCATAAATATTTGCGCGATACGGCACTTCTGATGGCAAAAAAGTGTGGTTGCGGCCGTGTCTAGCCAAAAATGCTACCGGCGTACCGTCCAATGTTCCCACAATTGCGGCATCCGATGGCGATCCAAAAGGTGTATCAATTTTCACCTCTTCAATATCCTTGAGGGCCTCCATTTTATACAAACCGCTGCCGCCGATAATTCCGATTTTTGCTTGTGCCATTTTTACCCTCTGCTTGAGTTTTACCACAGTGATTCTATCGGGCCAGAGTTAAGTTGACGTAAAGATAATTAAAGATTTCGTGACAAAAGTCACCCTGCATACACTATTTTGTCACTAAAATTATGTGATCTTAATCACTAAGTAGCTTCACAAAATCTTTAAAAATAAAGATACACAGTTCTGTTATCAACTTTTAGCGTGTGAAGACCATGACAGTCAGCTCTGCTAACCTCCCCAAAATCTCGATCGAGGCGATCGTCGATCGCATCTTTGCTTTCCGTCAAATTACCCCCCTTGACAGACGGCTGCTGAAATCAGCAATGCTAGCCCAGAAAGGTCTGAACGAAAAAGACCAGTGTCACATCAACCGAGTTTGTCAGGGCATCCAAAACGGCTTGATTTTAGTTGTAGAATAAATTTGCAGCACTATCTCTTGCGAGCTCAACAAGCTGTTTGAAAATTTGTGTCTGAGTCTGTATCTGCTAAAACTGCGTTCGAGCGCTGTTTTACTATTTTTCGGCGAGCGATTTATCAACATCACAAATAATATTATTTACATCTTATCGATCGAGATTCAACAGCCAAAAGCCTGTATAAGTCATGCCACTATCATCGGGCTGGACTAACAAAAAATGTAATCCTTTACTTAATTGCTTGCGCTGTTGGTAAATTTGGGCCGCGGCTTTCACCTCGCTATCTTCAAAAGTAGCCACAACCCACCTATCTACTAACCCAGCTTCCAATATCAATCCGTCTGGTTCTCCAGCAATATAATTCAAAGCAAAAGGTTTGGCATCTTGAAGCCATCTAGCCAAGCGCATAGACTGGCGTCCACCGTCAATAACAACTCCCGGTACGGGTACTGTTGAGGCCAAGCCCAAATTCAGCGGTAACAGTAATTCTGGCATTTCCAAAATTGGCAAGGGACGCCCTTGGAAAGCATCTTCAATGTCGCCGGCGGGTAGGGAAGCAAAACGCCAGCCATCGCCCCAGAGGTTTTCGGGTAAGGGTACGGGCGGCGGCGAGTCAAGGGCGATCGCACTGTAAGTTTCACCTGTATAATTAGGCATACTCAAATATTCTTTTGCGCGTTGTTGCAGCAGCAATTTGAGAGCAGCAGTGCGGCGAGTCGCTTCCACCTTGACACCCAAAACTTTGCCCGCAGCCTCAATTAAGCCCAGAGACTGAGGCCTAAATACTTGAATTAAATCTGGCAAATTCTGGGTTTGAGCTTGCTGCTGCAACTGCGAGGCTAGCCAATTAGAATTTGCGTCCCCCTGGCTGCAAACAGCGCTAAATTGAAAACTGCCTTCCGATTCGCAAATTAAGAGTTCCCACAGTGGTTTACCAGTTTCGTCTTGGAGAGGGCGGCGGTAAAAATCGGCTTGCCAAATACGCATAAATAATTAAAATTCAAAATCTACAACTCGATCATTTTAATATAGCTTGGGGACAATCCGATACAATACCGAAATCTGAAAAAAAACTTCTAGCTATATATTCTCAGTTCATAGTTGAGTTTTATTTCTACTAACACCAGTTAAAAATAATGCAACTGTAGGTCCGCGATCCCAACCGTGACAGTCATCAGTCATCCCCTATTTTCTCATCTAAAATCTAAAATCTAAAATGGTATAAAGGCTCCCTTAGCCATTTTCCATTAGGATCGCGAATTAAATAACTTATAATTTTAATTGTTATTGTGGGATGGGCGTCCCGCCCGTCATGAGTGGACGGGCGGGACGCCCATCCCACTTTCAAGA